>NZ_NPEV01000195.1 GCF_003258835.1 Rhodobium orientis
TATTGCCGGCGTTCCGGTAATAGCTGTACGTCCGGCCGGCCAAGATCGGCTGCTCCCCGTTTTGAACCATGCCATCAATCATGTCATCGATTCTTCTCATAATAAAATCCGCAAGTTCGTAAAAATCGATATCCAGTTCATTAAAGATAAACAAATTTTGATAAGACTGCACGATGCCTTGAACGATCACGGAGAAGTCTGACAGATAAGGCTTCACAATGTCACCGTAGGCGGCTGACAGCGCGTTTTGATACGTCTC
>NZ_NPEV01000196.1 GCF_003258835.1 Rhodobium orientis
TATCATGCAAAAGATAAATTCCGCCAGACAAAGGAAACCATTCGCCGCGGCACAAAATTAGACAGGACAGGCCCCTTTTTCTCAAGCTGCATTGCTCTGATCATTATTGGATGTTCCTGGGGGACAAACGCAGAATGGCTCGTCTGGTTAGGGGCCGCAAGTCTTTTAAGCAACGTTTTATTGCTGTTTGCAACATTTTTTCGCCGTAATCAAAAGTCAATTTGACATTCATTGTGCGTCTAATGGATCGTATCGTAG
>NZ_NPEV01000197.1 GCF_003258835.1 Rhodobium orientis
CATCAGGCGTAGTTGTGATGGGTGTTCAGCCGGTATCTCCTGCAGGCAGAGCCGGTCTGAAAGAGCTCGATGTCATCGTCGAATTTAACGGTGACCGTGTTTACGATATCGTTGATCTGCGTAAAAAGCTTTACACCAAAAACGTCGGCGACAAGGTAAAAATCAAATACCTGCGGGGCGGAAAAGAAAAGACAACAGAAGTAAAGCTGACCCGATCCCAATTAGGAAGCTGATAAAGACAGTCTGGCCGGTACGGCC
>NZ_NPEV01000198.1 GCF_003258835.1 Rhodobium orientis
CCTTCAACGATTGGTCACAGATTGAATCGCCGTCTCCGATCGGGGAAAATGCGGTGCACGGCTTGAATTTAGACTGGCGACGCTTCGTCACTGACCAGACGATCTCTTTTTTTCAAAATGAAATCGTTCCGTTAAAGGAAATCACGCCGAATATTCCGATTACGACCAATTTTATGGCGGACACGCATGATTTAATTCCGTTTCAAGGGCTGGACTACAGCAAGTTTGCCAAGCACCTGGACGTGATCAGCTGGGAC
>NZ_NPEV01000199.1 GCF_003258835.1 Rhodobium orientis
AGGTTCCTATATCAAAAGGCTCGGATGCGCATTCAGCTCTAAAGCATTCTGCAGAGCTGGCGGAACTTGCGGATCAATGGGGGTACAAAAGGTATTGGTTTGCCGAGCATCACAGCACACGGGGGCTTGCCAGCACCGCTCCAGAAATCATGATCGCACACATTGCGGCAAAGACGGCGAATATTCGCGTCGGTTCGGGCGGCGTTCTGCTGCCCCAATACAGTCCCTTTAAAGTGGCTGAAAACTTTCGGCAGCT
>NZ_NPEV01000200.1 GCF_003258835.1 Rhodobium orientis
GGAAATTATCCTGTTGAAGCCGTTCAGACGATGCACAATATCGCTTCCCGTTCAGAAGAAGCGCTCAACCATAAAAAAATCCTTTCCGCACGAAGCAAGCAAGTCAGCATGTCAATTACGGATGCGATCGGCCAATCTGTGGCGCATACGGCAATCAACCTTGATGTGAATGCCATCGTCACACCGACGGAAAGCGGCCATACGGCGAGAATGATTTCCAAATGTCGCCCGCAGGCGCCGATTGTTGCAGTTACGG
>NZ_NPEV01000201.1 GCF_003258835.1 Rhodobium orientis
AATTCGCTCCTTAAGTATAATTCGGAGGCGGTTGCTCCTTTTCTTATACCAAATCGTTTACAAGTCTTATTGTAACAGCCCGTTCATGAAACTGACAAGAAATTAACACTTAATCAGGATAAACGGGAAACTTGTAGGTGACACCTGCTTGAATGCGGCCCGCCTCAACATTCGGATTCAGCTCTTCAAAATCTTCGGCTATTTTGTCAGCCGGAACGGCGCTGTTCCCGATGATTGAAAATACCGTTTGTCCGGG
>NZ_NPEV01000202.1 GCF_003258835.1 Rhodobium orientis
TTGGCGCGCTGTACCATACCGTCACTTCCATTTTTTCAATCGTTTCGTACCATGCCTCAGGACTGAATCTGCCGCCTACGACAACATTCGTAGCTCCATTCAGCCACGGACCGAAAATCCCGTAAACCGTTCCGGTGACCCAGCCGGGATCAGCGGTGCACCAATAGATGTCATCGTCATGCAGATCAAGAACCCATTTGGCTGTTTGATAATGCTGGATCATTGCTTTATGGACGTGGAGAACCCCTTTTGGC
>NZ_NPEV01000203.1 GCF_003258835.1 Rhodobium orientis
GAATCGTCATCGATTCAAATCCTAGGCATGAATATAAAGAGTCAATTAAAAAGGCCCTGGCGATGAAAAAGGCGCTGCAGTTGAGTGAAGAAGAGAAAAAAGAGCAGAGGAGAGCTGAGATATGATTCTAATGATCGACAATTACGATTCGTTTACGTACAACTTGGTTCAGTATTTAGGCGAGCTTGGCGAGGAGTTGGTCGTCAAGCGGAACGATGAGATCACCCTTCAGGAAATAGAGGACATGTCGCCT
>NZ_NPEV01000020.1 GCF_003258835.1 Rhodobium orientis
ATCCAAAGGGCGCCGGTCTTGTCCTCCACCAGCGAGACCCGGCACGGCAGATAGGCCGCATAGGCGATGTCGAACTCGATCATCTTGGCCGCCGTCAGCGGGTTGCAGTACATGTAGATCTTGATCTTCTGGCCGGGCTCGCCGGTCATCGCCTCGACCTGGTCGGACAGCGGCAGCTCGCCGACGCCCTTTATGTTGCGCTCGATCGCCACCGACTTGATGGACTCGTCGACCTCCTCGAAGGTCAGGCCCTCGTTGACCTTGGCCTTCCAGACGGTGGCCTCGGCCGGGCTGCCGGTGGCGAGCAGTTGCGTTGCCATCCGCGTATAGGTCTCGGCCGCCTTGTCGTCGAAGGACGAGAACGCCGACAGGCGCGGCCCGATGGTGACGGCGAGATAGATGACGCCGGCAACGGCAACGAGCCCGATCAGGGCAAACAGATTCCACAGTAACCGCATATTTCCTCCCCCGTATTCCCGCCCTTGTTGTTCCGTCGCGGCGGTGTCTGGTTGGGGCATCGGATTTTTCCGAAAGCCGGTTTCCACTTTTCGCTTTCGCGGACCTCCGGTTCGCTCCGATGCTCTATGCGGTCATATCACCACATCTGAATGCAAGACGGAAGCATCACGCCTTTTTCAGGCAACGGCCGGAAAGCCGGCCGTGTCGCGTGCCTTCCACATCGCCTCGGCCGCTCCTTGCGCTTCCTCGATGGAGCCGGCGCGGCGCATCACCTTCAGCGCCAGCGCCACCGTGCCGGTGACCGCCGCCTCGGCGTAGTCGTCCGCGAATTCGCCGCGCCACAGGGCGGTGAGCCGTGAGATGTCCATATCCTCGTCGGCGCCCTGGCGCGGTTCCGGCAGCAGCGGCGGCCAGACCTCCTCGCCGGCGACGCCGTCATGGACGGTCCAGACCTCGCAGGGCTTGTTCGGCCGGCGCTCCACCTCGCCGCCCTCGCCCCGGAACACGGCCATGTTCGGCTCGCCGAGCACCTTCGCGGCGCCGCGATGGATGTCCATATAGCCGGGATGGAAGATGCCCTGGATGGTCGCCGGCGCCTTGAACGGATTGACCATGCGCGACAGGGTGTGCACCGGCGAGCGCAGGCCGAGGACGGGCCTCAGCTCGATCAGGTGCTTCAGCTTCGGCGAAATGACCTCAAGCGGCATGTAGGAGAAGTTCGTGGCGGCAAGCTGGGCGGCCGCCTCGTCGAAGCTGCCGGCGATGGAAAGGCCGAGCTGTTCCAGGGTCTCGCGGGTGTAGAGCCGGCCGGCCGTGTGGCCTTCCGTGCCGTGCATGAAGACCTTGATGCCGCTCCTGGCCAGCAGCATCGCGGAGAGCACGAACCAGGGAAGCTGGCGGCGCTTGCCGGCATAGGACGACCAGTCGAGATCGACCTTCGGCGCGCCGGCCGGAATGGCGACGTGGCTGCGCACGGCCCTGACGAAGCCGGCGATCTCCTCCGGGCTTTCCTCCTTGACGCGCAGAAGCATCAGGAAGGCGCCGACCTGCTCGGGCAGGACGCGGCCCTCGATGATCATCGACATCGCCTCTTCCGCCTCATCGACGGTGAGCGAGCGGGTCAGGGTCTTGCCGCGGCCGAGAATGGCGACGAACCGCGAAAAGGGGTGCGGCTCAGGGGTCATGATAAAAGCTCCGAAATGGTCGCGTTTAAGCTCAACAATGATCGCATTCTTTGCATGTTTCGATCCAGCGCAATCGCGGTCACAGAGGCTGGCGCTAGCCGCCGGCCTGGGCCGCCTCGACCGCCTCGCCCGGCAGGAAGCGCAGCACCATCAGGGCAAGGCCGGTGATCAGCATGGCGATCGAGACGCCGGCAAAGCCGAGGAGAACTTCAGGCAGCGACGGGGTGTAGGCGGCAATGGCGCCGTCGCCGAAGCTGCTGGAGACCTCCATGCCGGGGAACAACTGCAGCGGCCAGGCCTGACCGCCGATGATGATGACGTACATCTGGGCAAGGCCGCCGATCAGCACCAGGATGGAGGCAAGCGACAGGCCGTTGCGCGTGCGGCCGAACGCCGTGAAGTTGAGGATGAGGAGCGGGATGAGGCTGCCGAGCACGATCTGGACGCCCCAGAAGAGGACCGGATAGATGCCGCCATCGACCAAAAGGAACGCTTCGACGCCATGGTTCTTCGTGCCGTAGAGCTTGGTGAGGTGCATGACCGCTGTGAAATAGACGACGGCGAGCACGAAGATGGTCAGGAGGTTGCGGAACTTCTGCACCGCCTCCTCCGACATCAGCGCCTCGCCGAGCGAGCGGCACATGGTGATCAGCACCAGCACGGTGAAGGCGAGCCCGTAGGCGAAGGAGCCGGCGATGAAGAGCGGTGCGAGCAGCGCCGTATCGTAGGCCTCGCGCGCCACCAGGAAGCCGAAGATGGAGCCGGTGCCGGTCGTCAGGATCAACCGCCAGGCAAAGGCGGTATAGGCGGCGACCTTGTTGTAGCGGCCGGCCGTGCGCGCCATCATCGTCCAGAGATAGGCGGCGACGATGACGATGAAGCCGGTATAGAGATAGATGTTCCAGGCAAAGATCGACTTGAAGTTATAGGTCGTCATGGCCACCGTCAGCCGTTCCGGCCGGCCGAGGTCGAGGACCAGAACGGCAAGGCCGCCGATCAGCAGGGAGACCGCCAGAAGGCCGGAGACCCGGGCGAACGGCTTGTAGGTGAGCCGGGCAAAAACCGAGGAGATCGAGGCGACGTTGAGGGCGCCGGAGGCGGCGACCACCAGGAAGACGGCAAAGACGTGCGGCGTTCCCCAGACCACCTGGTTGGTCATGCCGGTGACGATGTGGCCGTTGTGTTCCATGTAGTAGAAGGCCGCAAGGCCGGCGGCGATGACGACGGCGTGCAGCGTCATCAGTCCGACGAAGAAGCCCTTCGGCCGCGACAGCTCGCGATAGGTGATGCGGGCCATGTCAGACGCCTCCCCGCGTCGTTTGCATTCTTGCCTCGGCCATCGCTCAAAGCCCCTGGTAGTGGACGCCCGGATCGACGTCGAGGTCGGCGCGGATCTGGCGGGTCGGATAGGCCTTGAGGCGCCTCGAAATATCGCTCTCGGGATCATTGAGGTCGCCGAAGACGAGGGCGCCGTTGCCCTCGGTGGCGCAGGCCGTGACGCAGGCCGGCAGCTCCCCGGCATCGACCTTGTGGACGCAGAGGGTGCAGGACTCCACCGTGCCCTTGCCGCGCGGGGCGTAGGGCTTCTGGTCGCTCAGCGGTTCGTGGACGAAGGAGCGGGCCTTGTAGGGGCAGGCCATCATGCAATAGCGGCAGCCGATGCAGATGTGCTTGTCGACAAGGACGATGCCGTCGTCGCGCTTGAAGGAGGCGCCGGTCGGGCAGACGTCGACGCAGGGCGGCTCGGCGCAGTGCTGGCACATGACGGGCAGCGAGCGGCTGTAGCCGGTCGCCGGGTCGTTGACCTCGACCTTGCGGATCCACTGGGCGTCAATCTTCGGATCGTCAAGCGCGCCGAGGCCGTTCTCGGTGCGGCAGGCGGTGACGCAGGCCGAGCAGTCCTCGGTACATTTGGAAACGTCGACCAGCATGCCCCAGCGTTTTTTCGGATCGACCGGCTGGTCCGGCGCGCGGGCCTCGGCCGGCCCGCCGACCACATAGAGCGTGACGCCCGGCGCGAGCGCGACAGCCCCGGCGGTGGCGGCGGTCTTCAGGAAGGAGCGGCGGGCGGCATCGACCGGGCGCTCGTCCGGCTCGGGGGTGCCGCAGGTGCAGGAGGAGGAACAGTTGCTCATTTCACCGCTCCCTCCCCGGTCTTTCGCTCGTGCACATAGGCGCCGAGGGCGGCAACCGCCTCGTTTTCCGCATCCGGCGCGGCGGCGGACTGGTCCGCCTCCTCCGGCACGGAGGCATGGCACTCGAAGCAGTCGATGCTGACGGCGGCGTAGTCGTGGCAGGAGCGGCAGAAGTGCCGGCCGTCGCTGACCTTTACCGGGGCGCCGTCCTCGCCCTTGACCTGATGGCAGTCGATGCAGCCCTTCAGCGAGAACTGCTTGGTGCGGATGCCCTCATGCACCGTGTCCCGGCGCTGGTGGACGAGCATCTGCATGTGGTAGCGGCGCATGAAGGCGGTATCGGCGACGCAGGCCGAACCGGCGCCCTTTGCCGGTTCGGGAAGCGGAACGCCGCCGGCACGGGCCCCGGTCGCTCCCGCCGCAACCAGGACCGCCACCGTCGCCAGTGCGACGACGAGAGCCGGCAGACCCCTTTTCACGCGATACCAACCGCCACCAGACATTCCGACGCTACTCCCCGAGGCCCATCTGGATGTAGCCCGACGGGCAGACGTCCTGGCAGATGTGGCAGCCGATGCACTTGCCGTAGTCGGTATCGACGTAGCGGCCGACCGCGCGCTGGTCCTTCTTGATCCGGAACACCGCATCCTGCGGGCAGAAGATCACGCAGTTGTCGCATTCGAAGCACATGCCGCAGCTCATGCAGCGCTTGCCCTCGGCCATCGCCTGCTCTTCGGTCAGGCCGACGAGGCGCTCGTCGAAATTGCCGACGACGGCGTCGCCGGCGATGTGGATCTCCTCGCGCACGGCCCGCGGCTCGTATTTGAAGTGGCCGAGGAACAATTCGTCGTGCGGGATGATCTGGGCCTTGGAGCGGTCCTCGTAATTGTGGATCGCAAAGCCCGCCTCGTTGGTGCCGCGGGTCTGCACGTGACCGTAGGGCTCCGGATCGAGCTTCCTCTGGTGCAGCTCGTTCAGGAGGTTGAAGTGGTGGACGTCGACCTTCGGGCGCTTGTCCTTCAGCGTGCCGGCGAGATAGCCGTCGATGCATTCCGCCGCGACCGAGCCGTGGCCGATGGCGGTCGTCAGAAGGTGCGGGCGCAGGATGTCGCCGCCGGCAAAGTGGTTCTCCTTGCCCTTGACCCGGAACACGGCGTCGGTGTCGATGAAGCCGCGGCCGTTGTCGAGGCTTTCCAGGTCGCCGGTGAGTTCGCCCATCTGGCCGATGGCCGAGACGACGATGTCGCATTCGATCTCGAACTCGGTGCCCTCGCGCGGGACCGGCCTCATGCCGTCCATGTCGCATTCGCACATCTTCAGGGCGACGGCGCGCCCGTCCGGGCCCTTGATGACCTCCAGCGGCATCACTCCGCCGCGGATGTCGACGCCTTCGCGCAGCGCATCCTCGCGTTCGCGGGCCGCCGCCGTCATGCCCTCGATCGGAAACAGCGAGGTCAGCACCGCGGTGACGCCCTCGCGGGCGATCGTGCCGGCGACGTCGTGGGCGGTGTAGCCGAGCATGCCCGGATCGCTGTTGTCCTTGGGATGGACGGTCTGGATGTGGCCGAGGCGGCGGGCGACGGAGGCGACGTCGATGGAGGTGTCGCCACCGCCGACGACGACGATCTTCTGCGCCGTGTGCACCACCCAGCCCTGGTTGAAGGCATCGAGGAAGTCGACGCCGGAAATGCAGTTCGGCGCATCGAAGCCGGGCACCGGCAGCGGCCGGCCGGCCTGGGCGCCGACGGCCCAGAAGATGGCGTCGAAGTCGCGCTCCAGCTCCTCGACCTTGATGTCCTCGCCGATGCGGGTGTTGAGCCGCGCCTCGACGCCGAGGTCGAGGATGCGCTGGATCTCCGCATCGACCATGGCGCGCGGCGTGCGGTAGCCCGGAATGCCGTAGCGCATCATGCCGCCGAGGTGGTCGTGGGCCTCAAAGACGGTGACGCCGTGGCCCTTCTGGCGCAGGAAGAAGGCGGCCGACAGGCCGGCCGGTCCGCCGCCGACGACGGCGACCTTCTTGCCGGTCTCGGCTTCGGGTCCCTTGCCCTTCAGGCCGTTCAGGATCGCCCAGTCGCCGACATACTGTTCGACGGCATTGATGCCGACGAAGTCGTCGACCTCGTTGCGGTTACAGCCGTCCTCGCAGGGGGCGGGGCAGACCCGGCCCATGACGGAGGGGAACGGGTTCGCCTGCATCATCCGGTCGAAGGCGTATTGCTGCCAGGTCATGCCCTCTTCGGTCGGCTTGTCCATGCCGCGGGCAATGGCCAGCCAGCCGCGGATCTCGTGGCCGGACGGGCACGAGCCCTGGCACGGCGGCGTGCGATGGACGTAGGTCGGGCACTTGTAGGAGTGATCGCCCTGGAAGATCTTCTCCTCCAGCGGCGGCGGCGCGGCATCGCCATCCTCGTAACGCCGGAACGTCAGCTTCTTGTCGTCGAGCGGCTTGGTCATTGTCGTTTCCTCCATCGCGTCGCCCTTGGGGGCCCGCATGACGCCGTTCCGATCCCCGGTTCGGGGGCGGAACGTCTCCCGGATCATGCAGGGCGTCGGCGCGTATTCCGTCTTCCCCGCCGTTTGATTTCGTGGCCGCACCTTGCGGGGTCCGGCCGTTCGTCATGCCGCCTTTGGCGGTCTTATTTTTCTTCCGCCGCGGCCTGAACCGCTTCTTCCGATTCCTGTGCCATCTCAACTGCCGCCGGCACATCGTCCTCGTCGTCCTCCTCGGGCGCGCCGGCGTCTTGCGGCGGATCGAGGACGATGGCGTTGGAGACGAGCTGGTGGACGCTGACGATCGATTCCCGGTCGAAGCCGAATTCCGGCATCACCTTGGTGAACTGCGTCTTGCAGATGGCGCAGATGGCGGCCATGTGGGTGACGCCGTTCTCGTCGGCGACCTGGCGCAGCGCCCGCATGCGCGGTTGCGCGCCCTTCTTGCGGATGTCCATGATCTCGTCGGTCAAAAGCCCGCCGCCGCCGCCGCAACAGAAGGTCGACTCGCGGATCGTGTCCGGGGCCATGTCGACATAATTGTTGCAGACCGCCTTGATAATCGCCCGCGGGATCTCGAACTGGCCGCCCGGCATGTCGCCCATGCGCGAGGCCCGCGAGACATTGCAGGAATCATGGAAGGTCAGCGTCATGTGGTCGTTCTTGGACTTGTCGAAGGTGAGCTCGCCCTTCTGGATCAAATCGTAGGTGAACTCGCAGATGTGCTGCGGGATCGGATAGTTCGGATCGAGGAAGTCGAAGGGACCTGCCAGCGTGTTCCAGAACGAATAGGCGACGCGCCAGGCATGGCCGCACTCGCCGACGACGATGCGCTTGACGCCGAGGTCGAGGGCCGCCTTGCGGATCCGGAGCGCGACCTCGCGCATCTGGTCGTAGGAGCCGATGAACATGGCGAAGTTGGCGGCTTCGGACGCGTAGGACGAAAGCGTCCAGGAGACGCCCGCCTGGTGGAACACCTTGGCGTAGCCGATGAGGCCGTCGATATGGGGCTCGGCGAAGAAGTCGGCGCTCGGCGTGATGAGGAGGATATCGGCGCCCTCGACGTTCAAGGGCAGCTTCACCGGGACGCCGGTCTCTTCCTCGATGTCCTCTTCCAGGTCCTCAAGGGTGGCTTCCAGCGCCGGCTCGGGCAGGCCCAGATTGTTGCCGATCTTGTGCACCTTGCCGAGGATCTCGTTGCAGTATTTCTGGCCCTTTCCGACGGTGTCGAGGATCTCGCGGGCGGCCATGGAAATCTCGGCGGTGTCGATGCCGTAGGGGCAGAACACCGAGCAGCGGCGGCATTGCGAGCACTGGTGGAAATAGGAGTACCAGTCGTCGAGCACGTCCTCGGTCAGGTCGGCAGCGCCGACGAGCTTCGGGAAATACTTGCCGGCGAGGGTGAAATGGCGGCGGTAGACCTTGCGCAAGAGGTCCTGGCGCGCCACCGGCATGTTCTTGGGATCGCCGGAGCCGAGGAAGTAGTGGCACTTGTCGGTGCAGGCGCCGCATTTGACGCAACTGTCGAGATAGACCCGGAACGAGCGGTACTTGCCGAGAAGCTCGCCCATCTTGTCGATGGCGCGGTCGTGCCAATCGTCGACCAGTTCGCCGGGAAAGCCGAGGGCCTTGTTGTGGTCGGGCTTGGCCGGATAGGGCGTGGAGCCCGCCATCGCGCCGGGGCAGAGCTTCGGCATCTCCAGCGGATCGGGCAGGTCCGTTGCCTCGGGGCGGTCGATGGTGTCGGCGTCGGCCATTTCGGCTTCTCCTTGTCCCTATTCGCCCGGCTGGCGGTCCATCCGCGCCGCCCAGGCCGCCAGGTGACGCCGCTCGCGCGGATTGTCGACCTGGTTGCGCGACGGCGAGAAGAAGACGCCGGGCGCATGCAGCAGCTTGGAGAACGGGAAGATGATCATCAAAAGCGCGACCAGCGTCAGGTGGACGAGGAGCGCCGGGTCGGCCGGCAGCGGCTGCACATCGAAGCGCATCAGGCCGAGGAAGAACGCCTTGACCGCGACGATGTCGGTGCGGGCGATAAACTTCATGCCGAGGCCGGAGAGCCCGATGGCGACGATCAGCGCCAGCATCAGGTGGTCGGACGGGGCGGAGATGTAGCGCACCCGCGGCACCAGGAACCGCCGCGCCCACAGGCCGAGGAGCCCGACGACCATGGCGAAGCCGGCATAGACGCCGAAGGGCTGCACGAACACCACCCAGCTCCAGACCGGCTCGATGAAGTAGCGCAGGTGACGCAGGATGACGACGGCGAGCGCGACGTGGAACAGCCAGCCGAACAGCCAGATCCACTTGTTGGACTTGAAGAGGCTTTCGAACAGGACGACCTCGCGGCCCATGCGGAAGATGACGCCGCGCCGCGTCGTCGGCGCCGGCGTCGTCGGGATCTTCAGGGGCGCGGGAACCGTCGCGTACTCGTAGATGCGCCAGGCAAGCCCTGCGACCAGCACGATCGTGGCGAAATAGAACAGCAGGGCATAGGCCGTCGTCAGCACGCGCACTCCTCCCAGGCTCGCTCACGCTCCGCGGCGGCGGAACGGCGATTCGCGTCGTCTCTTCGCATGGGCCTCATCCTGGGTCGTCGGAACCCGTCAGGCCATGCCTTTCTGGTGCCGGGTCCGGCCTTATCGGGCGGCCGGTTACCCTTATCTCGCGCTGTCGTCGATCAGACGCAGCCCGTCGGTTTCGGCAGACCGGCGATCTTACAGGCCTGCTTGGCCGGGCCGTACGGAAACAGCTCGTAGAGATACTTGTTCGAGGCCTTTTCCGGGCCGTACTTCTTCTTCAGCGCCTTGACGAGCACACGGATGGCCGGGGCGATCTGGTATTCGTCGTAATACTCCCGGAGGAAGTTGACGACTTCCCAATGCTCGGGCGTCATGTCGATGTTCTCGTCCTTGGCGATGATTTCCGCCAGGTCGTTCGACCAGACCGAAATGTCGGTCAGGTAGCCCTCTTCGTCGTGCTCGATGGTCGCGCCATTGAGTTGATAGGTCATGGGTGTGCTCCTCTTCCTTACCCTTTTTCGCTCAAAGCCTTTTATCGCTTCTTGCAACTCCAAGCTTTTACCTTAGCCGGGCTTTATCGCGCCTTGCGAATGATCAAAGCCAGGCCTGTGTTCTGTCGTGTTCTGCAACCAGATCGACGAAGCCGCCATAGTCGACGACGGTAACCCCGGACACGAGATCGTCCGGCTTGAGGCCGCGGGCGTCCAGATCGGGCCCGAGCGCGTAAAGCTTGTGGTCGCCGCTGACCGCGTCGAGGTCGCCGGCAAAGGCCGTCGCCTTGCGCAGACCCACCACCCCGTCTTCCAGGACGAGGACCGCGTCGCCGGCGGCAAGATGCTTCAGGCAACTGCCGAAGGCGGTGCGCTCGAAGGGCGATTTGTTGACCGTATGAAGTGTCGGCATTCTCTCGATCTCCCTTCCCGCGCCTCAGAAACTCAGGACCACGTCCTGGTCGGCCATGACGGCCGCCATCTCGGTGCGGCTGACGATGCGGATCGACGGCTTTTCGGCCCAGTCGTCGTCCTCGTCCTCATACATGATCTCCATCAGATCGTCTTCGGTAAGGCCGCGCTCGTCGAGGGATTCCTTTTCCACGAACAGCTTGGTGATCTCGTAGTCGCCAAGCGCCCGGTAGGTCGGCGAGAAGTTCTTCATGCCAATCGCCTTGGTGTCCTGGCCGTCGACGAGCTGGTAGACGCCGTCGTCGAGGAAGGCGAGGCTGACATCCTGGTCGAAGGCGGCCGAGATCAGCACGACCTCCAGGCTCTCCAGGGCGTAGATCGTGCCATAGGGCGCCTTGCGGTTCACATACAGGAACTTCTTGACGACTTCGGTATCGATGGTCTGTTCATCCATGGACATATCCGCCTCCCTCAGTCGCCGAACACAACGAGCCGGTCGGCGGCAATGCCCGCCTCCACGAGCTGGCCGAGACCGGAAATCCGGAAGCCCGGCGCGATGTTGTCGGCGTCCTTGCCCTGGCGCCGTGCTTCGTTCTCGTCGAGGATGCCGCGGCGCTGGGCGGCGGCGATGCACACGACCATGTCGAGGTCGTGCTTTTCGGCCAGTTCCGTCCAGTTCTTCTGCAGGTTGCGGTCGTCCTGGGGCGGCACCGTCAGCCGCGTGCCGTTGTTGACGCCGTCATTGTAGAAGAACACGCGAAAGACATCGTGCCCCTTGTCCAGACAGGCCTTGGTGAAATGGTAGGCCGAGTCGGACGCCTGGTGCGTGTATGGCCCTTCATTGATCAGCACTGCGAACTTCAACCTTCAACTCCCCCCGTGCGACATTCGGGCGAGGGGGGCCGGCTTCCGGCAAGAAACGATGCGGCGGAAGGACGGTCCCCGGCTCGCGATTTCCCCTAGAAGTGGACGTGCGCCGACATGTTCATGTTGTGGCGCGCGCCGGTCCAGGTATCGAGATGGTGCTTGGTGAACGGCAGGTCGGCAAGCTCGAAGAAGCGCGGCCAACCGATGCGCTCGATCCACTCGCCCATGCGCTCCCAGTCCTTGGCGTTGTCCTTGTAGGCCTTGAGGATCTTGCCGACGACCTCGGACACCTCCGGCCAGCGCGGCGGATTGTTCGGCAGGTTGGCCATCACCAGCTTGTGGAAGGTCGGCTTGGAGCGGGCATTGGAATGCTTGCCGCCGACCCAGATGGCGAGCTTGGTGGAGTCGTCGCCGTTGATCTGCATCGGCGGGCACGGCGGATAGCAGGCGCCGCAGCAGATGCACTTCTTCTCGTCGACTTCCAGCGACGGCTTGCCGTTGACCATGGCCGGCCGGATCGCCGCCACCGGGCAACGCGCGACCACGGCCGGGCGCTCGCAGACATTGGCGACGAGGTCGTGGTTGATGCGCGGCGGCTTGGTATACTGGACGTTGATGGCGATGTCGCCCTGGCCGCCGCAGTTGATCTGGCAGCAGGAGGTGGTGATGCGCACGCGGTTCGGCATCTCCTCCTTGATGAAGTCGTCGTACATCTGGTCCATCAGGCTCTTGACGACGCCGGAGGCATCGGTGCCGGGGATGTCGCAGTGCAGCCAGCCCTGGGTGTGCGAGATCATCGAGATGGAGTTGCCGGTGCCGCCGACGGGAAAGCCTTCCGCCTGCAGCTTTTCGATCAGCGGATCGACCTTGGCCGGATCGGCGACCAGGAACTCGATGTTGGAGCGGGTGGTGAACCGGACGTGGCCGTCGGCGAACTGATCGCCGATGTCGCACAGCTTGCGGATGGTGAAGAGGTCCATCTGGCGCTGGGTGCCGGCGCGCACGGTGTAGATGGACTCGCCGTCCTTGGAGACGTGGCGAAGGACGCCCGGGCGCGGCCGCTCGTGCCAGTCCCAGTTGCCGTAGTTCTTCTTCATCACCGGGTGCATGTACTGGAAGGGATCCGGTACCCCGACCTCGTCGGGCAGGCGCGGTTGGGTGGCTGCTTCACTCATCTGTCGTCATCTCCCCAGATCGGAATGCGGGTGCCGGTCGCGCGCATTCCCGGTCTTAGACTTTTCTGGAGCGCGGCCCTGTCGAGAAACCGGTGCCGACGTCGCCGGGCCACGCTTTTTTGAGGGATCTTGCCGCGTCGCCCGCCGCTATTCGGCGGCGACCGTGGCGTCGTCGTCCGCCTTGCGGCCCTTGCGCGCGTACCACTTCTCCGCTTCCTCGGTGAAGTCGTCGGTGCGCACGAAGCAGGACGTCCGCGGGTGCTTGACCATGTTCGGGTCCGGATCGACGCCGAGCGCCTCAAGGAAGGTCGGCAGGCCGATGCGGTCGATGGTCTCGCCGATGCGCTCGTGTTCCAGCGCGTTCTCGGCGAAGAAGTCGATCACCTCGCCGGCGAACTCCTTCAGTTCCTCATAGTCCTCTTCGGTCTCAAGCTTCATGAACGGCTTGATCATGATGCCCATGAGGTCGCCGATCTTGAGGGCGCGCTTGCCGCCGATGAGGATCGAAACGCCCTTGTCGTCGCCCGGCGACAGCGCCTTGGTCATGACGTTGAGGCAGTGCATGCAGCGCACGCAGGACTTGTTGTCGACGTCCAGCGTGTCGTCGTCATTGAGGCTGAGGGCGCGGGTCGGGCACATCGCAACGACATGGTCGATGGCGTATTTGCGGCCGACCTCGGCGACGTATTTCTTGACCTCTTCCTGGTTGACCTTCATGTCGTCGCGCCAGGTGCCGATGACCGCGAAGTCGGCGCGGTGGATGGCGTTGACGCAATCGTTCGGGCAACCGGAAAACTTGAACTTGAACTTGTAGGGCAGCGCCGGGCGGTGCATCTCGTCGAGGAACTCGTTGATGACCTCGCGGTGCGCCTTGACCTCGTCGTAGCAGGACATCTCGCAGCGGGCATGGCCGACGCAGCTCATGGAAGTGCGCAGCGCCGGGCCGGCGCCGCCGAGGTCGAAGCCGATCTCGTTGAGCTCGTCGAACGCCTTCTGGGTGTTCTCCGTGGAGCAGCCCTGGAACATGATGTCGCCGGACTGGCCGTGGAAGGCGATGAGGCCGGAGCCGTGGCGCTCCCAGATGTCGCACATCTGGCGCAGGATATCGGTGGTGTAATGGTAGCCCGCCGGCGGCTGGACGCGCAGGGTGTGGAATTCCTTGGAGGCCGGGAACTTGTCGGCGACCTCGGAAAAGCGCGGGATGATGCCGCCGCCATAGCCGAAGACCGACACGGTGCCGCCCTTCCAGTAGCCGAGGCGGTTCTCGTAGGAGTGCTCAAGCTGGCCGAGCAGGTCGTTGACCATCGGCGCATATTGCTTTTCGGAGGAATCACGCAGCCGCTTCAGGCCGGTGATGAAGCTGGGCCAGGGGCCGGTTTCCAGCTCGTCGAGCATCGGCGTGGCGTGATGGTCGCGCGCGTCTCCGCCATTCGAATTCGCCATGAGTTCTCACCCTCTCCTTGTGGCTCCGCGGTCGCGTCGGGGCGTTCACCGCCTCTTTTCGACATTCGCCGCGTTCAATAACAGTGACCGACCAGTCGATCGGCGCTCACTCCCGGTTGCCGCGAGATGCGCACCGGGAGCCCCCGTGTGCTGATACCGTTCCCTCTCGGCAGAAAGTCATCATATAGCGATGTTATCATATCAGCAAGAACTAATATGATTTATATCGACATTAAAAGTGGCAAGTTTCCGGGGATTATATACCTTCGCAGGCGCAACAATTGTGCTGCGCCGCACACAAACGGGCTGCGTGCGCAGCGTCCGTTCCCTCCCGTCCGGCGGGCATTTTTCCGGCGTGGCCGAGTGCGGCATGGCGCGCCCGGCGCGGCCCTCAGCCGGCGCCGATCATGCGGCCGACGGAGTAGAGCTGTTCGGGCGTGATCACCAGGTTGAAGGCCAGCCGCAGGCAGACTGCGAGCACCAGTGCCCCGAGCAGGGCACGCAACTGCTCGCCGCGCAGCTTCGCCCCGACCTGGGCGCCGAACTGGGCGCCGATGACCCCGCCGACCATCAGGATCAGCGCCAGCACCACGTCGACGGTCTGGTTGGCGGCCGACTGGCTGATGGTGGTGAAGCCGGTGACGAAGACGATCTGGAACAGCGAGGTGCCGATGACGATGTTGGTCGGCACGCGCAACAGGTAGATCATCGCCGGCACCATGATGAAGCCGCCGCCGACGCCCATGATGGAGGCGAGCACGCCGACGAGGCCGCCGAGCACCAGCACCGGGATGACGGACAGGTAGAGCTTGGAGCGCTTGAAGCGCATCTTGAAGGGCAGCCTGTGGACCCAGTTGTGGTGGCCGGGCCGGCGCCGGTCGGCGGCCGCGTGGTCCTTCGCCGAGCGGCGGATGGCGATCAGCGCCTCGACCATCATCAGGCCGCCGATGATGCCCAGAAACACCACGTAGCAGAGCGAAATGATCAGGTCGAGCTGACCGAGCTCACGCAGCAGCTTGAACAGCCAGACGCCGAAGCCGGCGCCGACGAAACCGCCGAGCAGCAGCATCACCCCGAGCCTGATGTCGACGGTGCCTCGTCGGTAATGGACGAGCGCGCCGGAGACCGAGGAGGCGATGATCTGGTTGGCGCCGGTGGCGACCGCGACGCCCGGCGGAATGCCGATGAAGATCAGGAGCGGCGTCATCAGGAAGCCGCCGCCGACCCCGAACATGCCGGACAGGAATCCGACGGCCGCCCCCATGCCGAGAAGCAGGAAGATGTTCACCGGCAGTTCGGCGATCGGAAGATAGAGCTGCACGAAAACGCTCGCGGAACTGTCGGGTTGGCGGAGCGCGTCGGCCGGGTGGGAAAGAAGCGGTCGGCGCCGGTTGCTACGTCAAAGACAGAATTGTCGCAGATGTCAATAGGCTGAAGACCTCCGCGAATATTCGAAATCGCCCTAACGTAAACTTCCGCCTTATGTTTTCGCCGCGACAGGAAACTTTACCGGCGCCGGGTCCAAAGCGCTTTAATGGCCGCCGATCATCTCGCCAACGGAATAGAATTCTTCCGGCGTGATCACCAGGTTGTAGGCAAGGCGCAGGCAGACGGCGAGCACGAGGCCGCCGAGCAGGGCGCGCAACTGCTCGCCGCGCAGCTTCTGGCCGACCTCGGCGCCGAACTGGGCACCGATGACGCCGCCGATCATGAGAATCAGCGCCAGCACCACGTCGACCGTCATGTTGGCGGTGGCCTGGGTGATCGTGGTGAAGGCGGTGACGAAGACGATCTGGAACAGCGAGGTGCCGATGACGATGTTGGTCGGCACCCGCAAGAGGTAGATCATCGCCGGCACCATGATGAAGCCGCCGCCGACGCCCATGATGGAGGCCAGAATGCCGACAAGGGCACCGAGCACCAGCACGGGAATGGCGGAAAGATAAAGCTTGGAGCGCTTGAAGCGCACCTTGAAGGGCAGCTTGTGGATCCAGTTGTGCTGGCCGGGGCGGCGCACGTCCGAGCGCCCGCTGCGGCTCGCCCGGCGCATCGCCATCAGGCTTTCGACCATCATCAGGCTGCCGATGACGCCGAGGAAGATGACGTAGCAGAGCGAAATGATGAGGTCGAGCTGGCCGAGCTCGCGCAGGATCTTGAACAGCCAGACGCCGAAGCCGGCGCCTATGAAGCCGCCGAGCAGCAACATGACCCCGAGCCTGATGTCGACGGTGCCTCGTCGGTAATGGACGAGCGCGCCGGAAAAGGACGAGGCGACGATCTGGTTTGCCTCGGTGGCGACCGCAACGGCGGGCGGGATGCCGGTAAAAATGAGCAGCGGCGTCATCAAAAAGCCGCCACCGACGCCGAACATGCCGGAGAGAAACCCGACGGCGGCGCCCATACCGAAAATCAGAAAGACATTGACCGGGATCTCAGCAATCGGAAGATAAAGCTGCACGAGGATACTCGCCAGTCTAGAGTTGAGATGCGGCCCGCAACGAATAGCAGGTCAAACCCAATATCATGCCTCCTGTCAATACCTGTTATACACATGCTAATATGAAAATGTCATAAAGTAGAAGTTTTTTCGGGATACGGCGACGCCGATTGCGTCCTGGCAAAAATCCCAAGGGCAATATTGCGATGCAACAATTCGGACTGCCCCGCGTTATCAAAGAGGTACCGGGGTATGGGCTTTTCGCCTCCCAAGCCGCCCACCCCCGCCTGACACCACCTTGTCATGCGCTTTCGTTTTCCTATGCTTGTCTGTAAGAAGGAATACGGAGGCGCCCGTCACTATTCCCGAGACGGCGGGCCAGGGCACATTGGCCGCCCCTCAACATCCGCGCGAAGGATTTCCATAGATGACGCTTTCCGGACTGGAACCTTTTGAGTCCGCTTCCGGCGCCGCCGCCGATCTGCAGCAGCGGATCGTCGACCGTCTGATCTACACCGTCGGCAAGGACCCCGACCGGGCCGATCTCAGCCACTGGAACGCGGCACTGTCGCTGGCCGTGCGCGACCATGTGGTCGACTACTGGCACACCGGCATGCGCAACCGGCGGGCGCACCGGCCGAAGCGCGTCTACTACCTGTCGATGGAATTCCTCATCGGCCGGCTGCTGCGCGACGCGGTGTCCAATCTCGGCATGGACGAGACCTGCCACGAGGCGATGGAACGGCTCGGCGTCGACTATGAGGCGGTGATCCAGTGCGAAGCCGACGCCGCGCTCGGCAATGGCGGCCTCGGCCGGCTTGCCGCCTGCTTTCTCGATTCCATGTCGAGCCTCGGCATCTCCGCCTTCGGCTACGGCATCCGCTACGAGCACGGCCTGTTCCGCCAGCGCATCGACAATGGCTGGCAGGTCGAAGAGGCCGAGGACTGGCTGGTTTCCGGCCATGTCTGGGAATTCGAGCGCTCCGAAGTGCGCCACACCATCAATTTCGGCGGCCATGTGGAGACCGACCAGAACGGCCGCGCCATCTGGCGCCCGGCCGACCGGGTCATCGCCTCGCCCTTCGACACCCCGATTGCCGGCTGGCAGGCCGCCAACGTCAACACGCTGCGCCTGTGGGCGGCCAACCCGATCAAGATGTTCGACCTCGACAAGTTCAATCGCGGCGACTACCTGTCCGCCGCCCGCCATGCGGTGCTTGCCGAAACCATCTCGCGCATCCTCTATCCCGACGACACCACCCAAGAGGGCAAGGAGCTGCGGCTGAAGCAGGAATACTTCTTCACCGCCGCTTCGCTGGAAGACATCCTGATCCGGCACCTGATGTTCCATGGCGACGTGGAGAGCCTGCCCGACCACGCCGCGATCCAGCTCAACGACACCCATCCGGCGATCGCCGTGCCGGAGCTTTTGCGCCGGCTCGTCGACGAGCACGACCTGCCGCTGGAAAAGGCGTTCGACATCACCAACCGGACGCTGTGCTACACCAACCACACGCTGATGCCGGAGGCGCTGGAGCGCTGGCCCGTCGACATGATGCGCCACGTCCTGCCGCGGCACATGCAGCTCATCGAGTGGATCGACCACCAGCACCGCAAATACCTGGAGAACCACCGCACCGACATCTCCTTCGGCTCCACCAAGGTCATCGACGACTATGGCGGGGTGCGGATGGGCAATCTCGCCTTCATCGGCAGCCACCGGGTCAACGGCGTCTCGGCGCTGCATACCGACCTGATGAAGAAGACGGTGTTCTCCGACCTGCACGCGCTCTATCCGGAGCGCATCGTCAACCAGACCAACGGCATCACGCCGCGGCGCTGGCTCTACCAGTGCAATCCGGGCCTGCGCGACCTGCTTATCGAATCCATCGGCGAGCGCTGGGTCGGCGACCTGGAATATATCGAGGCGGCACTGCCGCTGGCCGAAAACGCCAATTTCCGGGAGCGCTTCGCCGAAGCCAAGCTCGCCAACAAGGTGCGGCTTGCCGAGGAGATCAAGAAGCGCTGCGGCATCTCGGTCGATCCGCACGCCATGTTTGACGTGCACATCAAGCGCATCCACGAGTACAAGCGCCAGCTCCTCAACATCCTGGAGACGATCGCCCGCTACAACGCCATCAAGGCCGACCCGAACGGGGAGTGGACGCCGCGCGTCAAGATCTTCGCCGGCAAGGCGGCGCCCGGCTATTTCATGGCCAAGATGATCATCAAGCTGATCAACGACGTCGCCGCTGTCGTCAACAACGACCCGGAGATCGGCAATCTCCTGAAGGTCGTCTACATGCCGAACTACAACGTCTCGTCGGCCGAAATCATCATCCCGGCGGCCGACCTGTCGGAGCAGATCTCGACCGCCGGCATGGAAGCGTCCGGCACCGGCAACATGAAGTTCGCCCTCAACGGCGCGCTCACCGTCGGCACGCTCGACGGCGCCAATGTGGAGATCGGCGAGCGGGTCGGCGAGGACAACATCTTCATCTTCGGCCTGACCGCCGAGGGCGTTGCCGATATCCGCAAGACCGGCTTCAACTCCAACGAAATCGTCAACAACAACCCGGAGCTGTCGCAAGCCGTGCAGATGATCGAACGGGGCGACTTCTCGCCGGACGATCGCGGCCGGTTCCATGCCGTCACCGACAAGCTGCGCTATGACGACTATTTCCTCGTCACGGTCGATTTCGCGGCCTACTTTGATGCCCAGCGGGTTATCGACGGCGCCTTCCGCAATGCCGACGACTGGACCCGCCGGTCCATTCTCAACACTGCGAATGTCGGATGGTTTTCGTCCGATCGTTCCATTCGCGGCTACGCACGGGACATGTGGAACGTTCCCGTAGGAAGCTAGAGCAGTATCGATATGACCCTGAATACGGCGCCCGGACCCGGTCCGCAGAGCGCAATCACCGTGGGCGAGATCGCCGCACTCCTGTCGGCCGATCTCGCCGACCCCTTTGCCGTGCTCGGCCTGCACGATGAGAACGGCACGCTTGTCATGCGGGCCTACCTGCCCGATGCCGATGCCGTCACCGTCGTCGACGCGGCGAGCGGCGAGGAGGTCTGCGACCTCGACAAGGCGCATGGCGCTGGCATCTTCGCCGGCCCGGTGCCGGGCCGCACCGAATGGTTCCCCTATCGCCTGGCGGTGACCTGGGGCGACTGGCGCGAGGAGATCGAGGACCCCTACCGCTTCCCGCCGGTGATCGGCGAGATGGACGAGTACCTGTTCTCCGAAGGCAACCACCACAAGCTCTATGAGCGCCTCGGCGCCCATCCGACGGTGCATGAGGGGGTGTGGGGCACGGTCTTTGCCGTGTGGGCGCCGAACGCGCGCCGGGTCTCCGTGGTCGGCGACTTCAACTACTGGGACGGCCGCCGGCACATGATGCGCCAGCGCGGCCGCAGCGGCATCTACGAGATCTTCGTGCCGGGCATCGGCGCCGGTACCACCTACAAATTCGAGATCAAGGGGCCGGGCGGCTCGATCCTGCCGCTGAAGGCGGATCCCGTCGGCTTCGGCGCCGAACACCCGCCCTACACCGCCTCGATCGTACGCGAGGTCGGCACCAAGGTCTGGGACGACGCGGAATGGCTGGAAAGCCGCCAGGCCCGCAACAGCGTGACCGCGCCGATCTCGATCTACGAGGTACATCTCGGCTCCTGGCGCAAGGCCGGGCCGGAATCGCGGTTCCTGACCTATCGCGAACTCGCCGACACGCTGATTCCCTATGCCAAGGACATGGGCTTCACCCATCTGGAACTGTTGCCGGTCAGCGAGTTTCCGTTCGACGGCTCCTGGGGCTACCAGCCGGTCGGGCTCTACGCGCCGACCAGCCGTTTCGGCACGCTTGAGGACTTCCAGGCCTTCGTCGATACCTGCCACGATGCCGGGCTCGGCCTGATCCTCGACTGGGTGCCGGGCCACTTCCCGGCCGATGCACACGGGCTCAACCAGTTCGACGGCACCCATCTCTACGACCACATGGACCCGCGGCGCGGCTTCCATCCGGACTGGAACACGCTGATCTACAATTACGGCCGGCCGGAGGTCTCGAACTTCCTGATCGCCAATGCGCTCTACTGGCTGGAGCAGTTCCACATCGACGGGCTCCGGGTCGATGCCGTCGCCTCCATGCTCTATCTGGACTATTCGCGCAAGGAGGGCGAGTGGCTGCCAAACATCTATGGCGGCAACCATAACCTGGAAGCGATCGACTTCCTGAAGCGGATGAACGCGGTCGCCTACGGCCGCAACCCGGGCATCATGACGGTGGCCGAGGAGTCCACCTCCTGGACCGGCGTATCGCGGCCGACCGACAGCGGCGGCCTCGGCTTCGGCTTCAAGTGGAACATGGGCTGGATGAACGACACGCTGGCCTATATGGGCCACGAGCCGATCCATCGCCGGTTCCACCACAACCAGATGACCTTCGGCATGATGTATGCCTATTCGGAGAATTTCGTCCTGCCGCTCAGCCATGACGAGGTGGTCCATGGCAAGGGCTCTCTGATCGGCCGGATGCCCGGCGACGACTGGCAGAAATTCGCCAATCTCAGGGCCTATTTCGGCTTCATGTGGACGCAGCCCGGCAAGAAGCTGCTGTTCATGGGCGGCGAGTTCGCGCAATGGGCGGAGTGGAACCACAACGAGTCGCTGGACTGGCACCTGCTCGACGGTGCGCCGCACCGCGGCATGCAGAGCCTGGTGCGCGACCTCAACCGGATGTACCGGGAGCACCCGACGCTGCATGTGCGGGACTGCGAGCCGGGCGGCTTCGAATGGCTGGAAGCCAATGCCGATGCGGAATCGATCTTTGCCTATCTCAGGCTCGGCAATAGCGGCGACCGGCCGGTCGCCGTGGTCAGCAACTTCACGCCGGTGCCGCGCGAGAACTACCGGCTCGGCCTGCCCCAGCCCGGCCGCTGGCGCGAGATCATGAACACGGACGCTGCGGACTATGGCGGCTCGGGCATGGGCAACCAGGGCGCCGTTGAGGCCGACGGCTCCGTCGGCTGGCACGACCGGCCCTATTCGGCCCTGATCACCGTGCCGCCGCTCTCCACCGTCGTCTTCGAGCTGGACGCCTGATTTTCCGTCGCGGCAAGCCGGCCGTCGGCTACTCCGGCCCGGCGACCATCACGTAGACAACGGTGCGCAGCTCGTCCTCGGGCACCTTTGCCGGATCGTCGACATAGCTCTCCCAGGCCGGGCCGGCGAACTCCAGTCCGTTTTCCGCCATATGGGCCATCAGCTCCGCATAGGAGTCGCGCAGGCGCGCATAGGGTCCGACATGGGTGAACGTCATCACCCGGCCTGCCGGCAGCGTGCCGGCCTCAATGGTGCCGGCCGCCCTTTCCAGATCGGTTTCGGCGACCGGGAAACCTGCGCGGAAGGTGAGCTTCTCCGGATCGAAGTCGTAATAGGCCGAGAGCGGCGGACAGGTCGGCGCAATGTCGTGTTCCTGCAGGAACGCCGCGACCTCGCCGAAGGCCGCGCCCATCGCCGCACCGATTTCTTCCGGGTCCATGCCGGTGGTGCGCTCCACATAGAGATAGGGGCGCTCCGACACCTCGGTCATTTCGAACTTCATCGTTCCTCTCCCTGCCCTCGATCCACCCATACGCCGTTGGCATGTGGTGCCATGATGCCAGAGAAACGGCCGATGCGCCTCATTCGCTTCTGAAAACGAAGAAGCCGCCGGCCCTATTCAGGACCGGCGGCGCCGTGTGTTCGGTATTGCCGTGGCGATGAAAGCCGGTCAGACGGCCTTGATGTTCATCAAGAAGGCCGAGACGTGCTCGTTGAGCTGTTCGGACTGGGCCTTCAGGTTGACGACGGCCTTGGACACCGTGTCCGCCGCATGGCCGGTCTCGCCGGTGGCCTTGGAGACCTCGGAGATCGTCTCGGTGACCTCGTGTGTCGCTTCGGAGGTCTGGTTGACGCTGCGCGAGATGTCGGAGGTGGCCGCGCCCTGCTCTTCCACGGCCGCCGCGATCGCCGAGCTCGATTCGCTCATCTTGGCGATCTTTTCGGCAATGCCCTGGATGGCGTGGACGGTCTCCTGGGTGGCGCCCTGGATGGTGTTGACCTGGTCGGCGATGTCCTCGGTGGCGCGCGCCGTCTGGGTGGCCAGTTCCTTGACCTCGGCGGCGACGACCGCAAAGCCCTTGCCGGCCTCGCCGGCCCGGGCCGCCTCAATGGTGGCGTTGAGGGCCAGGAGGTTGGTCTGTTCGGCGATGCCCTGGATCAGGGTGACCACCTCGCCGATGCGCTCGGCGGAATCGGCAAGGCTCCGCACCCGGCTGTTGGCGGCGTCGGCATCGCCGGCAACCGCGCGGGCCTCGGTGCTCGACTGGGCGACCTGCGCACTGATTTCCTGGATCGAGGAGGAGAGCTCGTTGGTCGCCGCGGCCACCGTCTCGATGTTCGAGGAGACGTTCTCCACCGAGCGGGTGACGTCGGCGGCGCGGTGATTGGTGCGGTCGGCGGTATCGGTGAGATCCGATGACAGCGTCGCCATGCTGCCGGCCGCCTCCTGCACCGCCTTCATGACACCGGAGACGCGCTGTTCGAATTCCAGCGTCAGTTCTTCCATCAGGACGCGGCGCTCTTCCTTGCGCTCCTCTTCCTTGGCCTGGGCTTCGCCGAGCTCGGCCGAAGTGATCATGCTTTCCTTGAAGACCTGTACCGCGCCGGCCATCTGGCCGATCTCGTCCTTGCGGTGGCGGGCCGGGATGGTGGTGTCCAGCTCGCCGCCGGACAGCTTGCGCATCGCCTCGGTCATGCGGGTGAGCGGCACCGACAGGGTGCGGCGCAGGGCGATCGTCATGAAGACGACGGCGACGACCAGCACCACGGCCGTGACGATGATCAGCAGCCAGCGGGACTCGCCGTGCAGCGTGTTCAATTCCGTGCGTCTTTCGCCGACCAGCGCGGCGAGCGCGGCGACGTCCGCCTTCATCTTCTCGACCCGGCTCTCGGCCGCACTGCGGAGCTGTTCGGCCTCGGCCGCCTGGCTGGCCTGAAGGGCGGCGATTTCCTTTTCCGCGTTCTGCTGAAGGGCGAGAAGGTCGGCACGGGAAATGGCGATCTCGAGAACGCCGCGCGGGCTCGTCACGTCCGTGTGGCAGCCCTGGCATTCCTCGGTGTTCTTGAGGACGTGGTAGGAATAGATCACCGGCGTCTCGGTGCCGTCGATGTCCATCTCGGTTTCCAGCGTGACGTCGCCGTCCGGATCGGCGACGGCCTTCTGCAGCGCCTCGGCGCGCGGACCCTCGATAGTGTCCGCCGTCGCCGCGTCGCGGCGCTTGAAGACCTCGTCGCCCATCATCTCGTTGACCGCGTCGATGGTGGCGTTGTCGCTCAAGGCCATGACGCCGTTGGTGCGCCACAGGGAGATGGAGGCAAGGTTCGGATCTTCGGTCAGGGTGTCGATCAGGTCGGTGGTGGCGGACGCCTCGCCCGACATCATCGAGGCGCGGATCATGGTCACCACGGTGGCCGACAGGCCCGAGCGCTTGCCGTGCAGGAAGCTCTCCTCCTTCTCGGTCTTCATGGTGCTGCGCAGACGGTCGGTTTCCTGCAGGGCGCCAAGGCGCTCGGTCTCGAGGGTCAGCCCCTGGTGGACGGATTGTTCCAGGGCGGTTTCCTTGTCCTCGATCCCCTTCTGCATGACGTCGACGAGCTTCGACGAACCGTCGATGATGCTGTCGCCGACATAAAGACCGATGGCGAAATTCGTCGCCGAAACCACAAATAGCAGAAACACCACACCAAGGATGATGCGCGCACTCAAAGACCGGACCATCGCGGATTGCCTTCAATAAACGGAATGTTGTGCCAAAGTGGACGCGCTTTGTTAAAATTTGGAAAAGAACGGAAACCAACGCGACAATCTGCGCGTGGCGGTATTGTCTATCTAAAATATTGATTTCTATCTATGATATAAACGACGTACATTTTTCGCCGTAGTATTTAGGTTTTTGCAAGACTCAACCTGTTCGGCGCGCGCCTTGCCGCCCCCCCGGCAAGCAAAAAAGCCGGCCCAATCAAGTTAATCGTCTGACTTTTCCGGCCGGCCGCGTACGGCGTTCATGGCTTTGGCGGCATTCTGCACGCCGGCCCTGCCGGCCAGGCCCTCGATATCGAGCGGCAGGCGGCGGCACCAGTTGGGGTGCTCGTCGGTCGTTCCCGGCATGTTGGTGCGCTCGGTGAGGCCGAGCACGTTCTCGCTCTCAAGGGCGACGAGGCTCGCCGGGCTTTCGGCCAGTTGCGCGGTAAGGCCGGCGGACACCACGCCGAAGGCGCAGGGGTCCTCGATCGGATCGACGTCGAAATCGACGTCGTGACCGACGAGGCGGCAGAGCGCATGGCGGTCGGCGACGCGGCCGGCGATCTCAGCCTTTTCCTCGTCCTCGGAGATGTCGGCGATGTCGAACCGCCAGGCGAGATCGCAGCCCTCCCAGAAGCCGCGCAGCGGCGGCAGGTCGTGGGTACCGATCGAGGCGAGCACGTCGCGCGGATAGTCGCGCGGACTGAGGTAGTCGCCATTGGCCTGGCGCTCGAAATAGGCGGCGCGGCAGCCGAGGATGCCGCGGCCGGTCAGTGCCTCGTGCAGGCCGTCGGGGATATTGCCGAGGTCCTCGCCGATGACGACCGTACCGGCGCGGTGGGATTCCACCGCGATGATGGCCAGGAGGTCGTGCAGCGGATAGCGCACATAGGCTCCCGGCAGGCCGTGCGGCACCCAGAAGCAGCGGGCAAGGCCGAGGATGTGGTCGATGCGGATGACGCCGGCATGACGCATGACGGAGCGCAGGATCTCGATGAACGGGCGGAAATGGCGCCGCCGCAATTCGCCGACATTGAGCGGCAACAGGCCCCAGCACTGGCCGTCGGCGGAAAAGGCGTCGGGCGGCGCGCCGAGCGAGACGCCCCTGGCGTAGTCGCCGGGCGAGGTCCAGCAGTCGGCCGAGCCCTCGGTGACGCCGACGGCAAGGTCGAGATAGAGCCCGAGGGCCATGCCGGCGGCATCGGCGCGGGAGGCGGCGGCGCCGAGCTGCTCGTCGGCGATCCACTGCAGGTACTCAAAGAAGGTGACGTCGCGTTCGAAATCGTGCTCGAAGTCGGCGACCGCGGCGGTGCCCGGATCGCGATAGGCGCGCGGCCAGTGCATCCAGCCCTTCTGGCAGCCGATCACGGCGAAATGGCGGCTGAGGGCATCGAACAGGGCATGCTTGCGCAGCCGGCTGCCGCGGGCGGCGCGGAAGGCATCGAACGCGGCGATCCGATCCGGATCGGCGGCTTCCAGGAAGGTGGAGAAGAGCTGCTCGAAGATCGGCAACTTGATGCCGGCGACCCGGTTGTAGTCGACATAGGCCTTGGTGCGGTCCGCGGCGAGCGCGCCGGCCTTGTCCGAGGCAAAGCGCCGGGCGGCCTCGCTTGCGACAAATTCGGGCACCTTGTCGGGCGCGATCTGCATGACGTTGAGGAACAGCCGGCTCGACGGAGAATAGGGGCTGGCGGCCTCCGGCTCTTCCGGGAAGAGGGCGTGGACCGGATTGACGCCGACGAAATCGGCGCCGAGGCCGGCGGCGATCTCCGACAGCCGGCCAAGGTCCTCGTAGTCGCCGACGCCGAAATTGCGGTCCGAGACGAGGCCGTAGAGCGGCGCCATCAGGCCCCACAGCCGGTCCGGACCGCCGGTCGCATCGGTAACGCCGAAGGCCCGCGCCGGGGCGACGATGAGCGTTGCCTCCTCGCGCCGTTCGCCGGTCTCCACGATCACGCGGTGGATGCCGACCGGCACCGGTTCGGTGACGAGCAGCGCGCGGGACGGCACCGCCTCGCCGTGATAGGGGTGGAGGTTCTCCAGGAGGCCGTCCGTCGCCAGCTTTTGCCCGTCCTCAAGGACGATGGTGCGGCGATAGGCGCCGCGCTCGGCACGGACCGGAAAGCACAGCCAGCTTCCCTCGTTGACGCACCATGTCTCGGGAATGAGGCGGGCCGTGCGGATGGCGGTGACGGCATCGAGGGCGGCATCGAGATCGGCCTCGGTGTCGGCCGCATAGCCCATGGCGGCGACGATCGCCCGCAGCGACTCGTCGGGCGCGACGTGCTCGGCACCGATGCTGTCATAGACGTGGCGTTCGATCCCGAGCATGTCGGCAAGACGGTCGAGGCGCTCGGCAAACCCGCTCATGCGTCATCCTTGGGGCCGTTGTTGAAGGGCGGCCATCGCTTCGATTCCTCGCGGAAGATCAGCACCGACTGGCCCTCGACGGGGATCTCCATGCCGCCCATGACGATGTGGACGATATCGGGCGTGCCATCGGCCGTGGCGCTGGAAAACACCTCGTGCCAGAGATGGTTCTCGCGGGCGTCGGGGATGGTGAAGGCCGTCTCGGACGAGCCGGCGTTGAAGATGATGAAGAGGGCGTCGTCGTCGGCCTCGTATTCGGGCGCATCGGCGGCAACGCGCAGCAGAAGACCGATACAGCGCCAGTTGGAATCGCCCCAGTGGCCGTTGTCCGGCTCGCCGCCCTCCGGCGCCAGCCAGTGCACGTCGACCTCGCCGTCTTCGCGTTTCCCGCCATGCAGGAAGCGGGTCTGGCGCAGCACCTTGTGCTCGCGGCGGAAGCGCAGCAGGTTGGCGACGAAGCGCTGCTGGTTACAGCGGTCCTCCTCGCCCTCCAGCGGCCAGTCGACCCAGCCGATCTCGTTGTCCTGGCAATAGGCGTTGTTGTTGCCGAGCTGGCCGTTGGCGACCTCGTCGCCGGCAAGCAGCATCGGCGTTCCCTGGCTCAGCACCATGGTGGTGACGAGATTGCGCATCTGCCGGCAGCGCCGGGCCAGCACCTCCGGCTTGTCGGTCCTGCCCTCGACGCCGCAGTTGAAGCTGAAATTGGCGCTGTGGCCGTCGCGGTTGTCCTCGCCATTGGCCTCGTTGCGCTTGGCGGTGTAGCTGACCGTGTCGGCGAGCGTGAAGCCGTCATGGGCGGTGATGAAATTGATCGAGGCGCTGGGCCGGCGGCCGCGCTTGTCGAACATCTCGGCGGACCCGAGCAGGCGCGCGGCGAATTCCGGCGTCACGCCGCCATCGCCGCGCCAGAACCGGCGCACGGTGTCGCGGTAGCGGTCGTTCCATTCGCTGAAGCCCGGCGGAAAGCCGCCGAGCTGGTAGCCGCCATGGCCGGTGTCCCAGGGCTCGACGATCATCTTGGTCCGGGACAGCACCGGATCCTGGCGCATCGCGCTCATCAGCGGCGATTCCTGGTCGAAGCCGTGCCTTGTGCGGCCGAGGACGGCGCCGAGATCGAAGCGGAACCCGTCCACATGCATGGTCTCGACCCAGTAGCGCAGGGAATCGACCACCAACTGGATGACCCGCGGATGCAGCGTGTCGAGCGTGTTGCCGCAGCCGGTGTAGTCGGTATAGAAGCGCCGGTTTTCCGACGACAGCCGGTAGTAGCTGACATTGTCGATGCCACGGAAGGAGAGCGTCGGCCCGAGCTGGTTGCCCTCCGCCGTGTGGTTGTAGACGACGTCGAGGATGACCTCGATGCCGGCGGAATGGAAGCGCCGGACCATGTGCTGGAACTCGGCGACGCCGGGCCCGGCCAGGTAGCGCGGGTCGGGGGCGAAATAGCCGATGGAGTTGTAGCCCCAGTAGTTGACGAGGTCGCGTTCGACGAGGAAGCGCTCGTCGACGAAGGCATGGACCGGGAGCAGTTCCACCGCGGTGACGCCGAGCTTGACGAGGTGGTCGAGCATGGCCGGGGCGACGAGGCCGAGGAAGCGGCCGCGCTCGGTCTGCGGCACGTCGGAGCGCTGCATGGTGACGCCCTTGACGTTGGCCTCGTAGATGATCGTGTCCTGCCACGGCGTTTCCGGCGCGCGGTCGTCGCCCCAGACGAAGGACGGGTCGACGACGACGGATTTCGGCACCGCGAAGGCGCTGTCGCGGCGGTCGAAGGACAGGTCCTCGCGGCCGGAGCCGGCGCGGTAGCCCATCAGCGCATCGCTCCAGGAAAAGCGACCCGACAGTGCCTTGGCATAGGGGTCGATGAGGAGCTTGTTGGGGTTGAAGCGGTGGCCGGCCTCCGGCTCGAAGGGACCGTGCACGCGGTAGCCGTAGAGGGCGCCCGGCCGGATGCCGGTGAGGTAGGCGTGCCAGACCTCGTTGGTGTATTCCGGCATTTCGATGCGGGCCACCTCGCGCCCGGTCTGGGGCGAGAACAGGCACAGCTCGACGCGGGTGGCGTTGGCGGAAAACAGGGCGAAATTGGTGCCTTCCCCATCCCAGGTCGCCCCGAGCGGATCGGGGTGGCCGGCGGAGACGGAAAAATCGAGGTCGTGCGCGGGAGGTTTCATACGACCGGAGAGACCTTTTCGTTCTCAATGTCCCGGGCTGCCGGCAATCGGCCCCTGGCGGTACGGAATCGGGAGGCGCCGCGAAATGCGGCGGAAGGTCAGGACGCGGTGTCGAGCAACCCCTTGTAGAGCGCCATATAGCTCTTTGCGGAGAGCGACCAGCCGACTTCCTGAGCCATTCCACGGCGTTGTACCATGTGCCAGGAGGGTTTGTCCGCAAACAAGTCGAAGGCCCGCTCCAGGGCAAAGCCGAGTTCGCCGGCGGTGATCGGCGAGAATACGAAGCCGGTCGCCGTGCGCGCGGACATCGCCGCGGGATTGGCGTCGATCACGGTATCCTCAAGGCCGCCGGTGCGGGCGACCAGCGGCACCGCGCCATAGCGCAGGGCATAGAGCTGGGTCAGGCCGCAGGGCTCGAAGCGCGACGGGATCGCCATGACGTCGGCGCCGGCGTAGATCAGGTGCGACAGCTCCTCGTCATAGCCGATGCGTACGCCGACGCGGCCGGGATACTGCAGGGCGGCATCGCGGTAGCCGGCTTCCAGACCGGGATCGCCGGAGCCGAGCAGCGCGAGCTGGCCGCCGCGGGCAACGATCTGCGGCACGGTTTCCAGCAGGATATCGAGGCCCTTCTGGTGCACCAGCCGGCTGATGACCGCAATCAGCATGGCGTCCGGATCGCGTTCCAGGCCGAGGGCGTCCTGCACCGCATGGCGGTTTTCGGCCCGCCGCTTCAACTGGGTGCGCTTGTAGGTGGCGGCGATCTGTCCGTCGGCCTGGGGATCCCAGACGGTCTCGTCGATGCCGTTGAGGATGCCGGAAAGGTCGGCCGAACGGGCGTTCAGAACCCCCTCCATGCCGAAGCCGAACTGCGGCGTCCTGATCTCGCGGGCGTAGGTCGGGCTGACCGTGGTCACCTTGTCGGCATCGAGGATGCCGGCCTTCAGGAGGCTGATATTGCCCCAGTATTCCAGCCGGTCGGAGGTGAACTCTGTCGAATCGAGCGTCAGCTCCGTCAGCACGGACGGCGGCAGGTTTCCCTGGTAGGCGATGTTGTGGATGGTGAAGACCGTCTTCGGCCTGTCCGCTCCGAGGCGCTTGATGTAGAGCGGCACGAGGCCGGCCTGCCAGTCATGGGCGTGGACGATGTCCGGGTGCCAGTCGTCGACGCCGTCGCGGGCGATCATTGCCGCGGCCATGGACAGCGCCGCGAAGCGCCGATGGTTGTCGGGCCAGTCCTTCTTGTCGTCGTCGGTGTAGGGGCCGCCCGGGCGGTCGAACAGGTGCGGCGCGTCGAGCAGCAGCAGCGACAGCGCGCCGACGTCGGCCCGGCGGATCGTCGCCTCGCTGCCGAACAGGTCCTCTATGGTGGCCACGGTGCGCGGGTTGGCGACCTTGGCCATGACCTCCCGGTAGCCGGGAATGAGAATGCGGACATCGCAGCCCTGGCCCGTGAGGACCGGCGGCAGGGAACCGACGACATCGGCCAGCCCCCCGGTCTTGATCAGCGGAAAGCATTCGGATGCCGTAAATAATATGCGCAAGGATTACATCTCCAGGCGGTCGATCATCTTCTGCGTGATCAGACAGGTGCCCTTCTCGGTGCGGCGGAAGCGGCGGGCGTCCTCCTTCGGATCCTCGCCAACCACCAGGCCGGGGGGAATGGTCACGCCACGATCGATGACGACCTGTTTCAGGCGAGCTTTGCGGTTGATGGTAACATAGGGCAGCGCCACCACGTGTTCCATCTGGCTGTAGGAATGGGCATGAACGCCGGTGAAAAGCAACGACTTGTCGATGCCGGCACCGGAAATGATGCAGCCTCCGGAAACCAGCGACGAGGTCGCCGCGCCGCGCCGGCTCTCCTCGTCGTGGATGAACTTCGCCGGCGGCACGATCTCCGCGTAGGTCCAGATCGGCCAGTCGGTGTCGTAGAGGTCGAGGGACGGGGTGAAGTCGGTGAGATCGACATTGGCCTGCCAGAAGGCATCGACCGTGCCGACATCGCGCCAGTAGGCCTCCTCGTCGGTGCTCTTGCGCACGCATGAGGTGGTGAAGCGGTGGGCGACGGCTTTGCCGTTGCGGACGATGTCGGGAATGATGTCCTTGCCGAAATCGTGGGTGGATTCGGCGTTCTCGGTGTCCTCGAGCAGCCGCTCGAACAGATATTTCCGGTCGAAGACGTAGATGCCCATGGAGGCGAGCGCCCTGTCCGGGTCGTCCGGCATCGGCGGCGGGTCGGCGGGCTTTTCGACGAAGTCGATGATGCGGCCGGTGGTGTCGACCTTCATGACGCCGAAGCCGGTGGCCTCCTCGCGCGGCACCTCGATGCAGCCGACGGTGACGTCGGCATTGGATTCCACGTGCTGCTCGAGCATCAGCTCGTAGTCCATCTTGTAGATGTGGTCGCCGGCCAGGATGACGATGTAGTCGGCCTCGTAGCCCTCCAGGATGTCGATGTTCTGGGCCACGGCATCGGCGGTGCCGGCGTACCACTTGCCCTCCTCGACGCGCTGGGAGGCGGGCAGGATGTCGAAGATCTCGTTGCGCTCGGCGCGGAAGAAGTTCCAGCCGCGCTGCAGGTGGCGGATCAGGCTATGGGCCTTGTACTGCGTCGCAACACCGATCTTGCGGATGCCGGAATTGAGGGCGTTGGACAGGGCAAAGTCGATGATCCGGCTCTTGCCGCCGAAATAGACCGCGGGCTTGGCCCGGGTCTCCGTCAACTCCTTCAGGCGACTGCCTCTGCCGCCGGCCAGCACAATCGCCATGGTGTGCCGTGCAAGGCGCCGTTGCGTCAAAAAATTGGTGGGCATTTTCCGGACCCCGATTGCTCCAGACCGTTGAATTCCGGTCGGCTGCTGGATTTCGTCGTCGCACGTTTCGGTGCGCTGCAGAAGCTATTCAATCCATTATTTCGCAGAGATGACGTTGAATGCAATTTGCAAAACCATATGCCATCTACAGGTTTCCACCTGCCCGCGAACGGCCTGTCGCTGCGGTTGAATCGTTTTTCACAACGTGCAGTTCGACAAAACCTTTCCCTTTCATACGCTAATCGGCGGGCGAATGTGGCATTTTCAACACGTTTGCGGCGCAGCAGCCGAGCGCCCGCGGGGCCGCCGACGGGCATCGGGCGCCCCTGTCCGCAACCGGCCCCGGGGTTGGCCCATGTTCCGATTTTCGTAATTGTTTGCTCATCAACGCGCGCCGCGCGCCGATCCGAATCGCGTTTGGAATCGGGACTTTAGGAAAAAGATCGGGCGGTCGGCTTGACAGCGTGCGCAAGTGACGCACACTCGCAAGGTCCCTCCCATTGTGCCGTGCAGCACATGGACGCGCCGATGGGGGCCGACATGCGGGCCGAGGAAATAAAAACAAGACAGAGGAACTCGCGGTTTGCATGTAAATATTAGTATGTATTAAATTATCCGCAAAGAATGTGAGGAAGCGCCTCGGCACGCCCCGCGCGCCGGCCCTTTGGAGCCGTGCGTTCCGGCGTCCGTGATCGTCCGCCGGTCCGCCGCGGCATTTCCTCCACAACAATGCCCGACCCGGCCGCACGGCCGGCGCGGAGCGGCACGGCAGCCGGCAACGCACCCGTTGCGGCGGCCGAGGGACCAAGGGAGGGTTGCTGAGTGGCAACGAGGTTCAAGGACGGCGAGCCGATCAAAGGCGAGGACCGCAGCGGCCAGCGGGTCGTCAACACGACCTGTTACATGTGCGCCTGCCGGTGCGGCATCCGCGTGACGGTGAAGGAGGGGAAGGTCCGCTACATCGAGGGCAACCCCGACCATCCGCTCAACAAGGGCGTGATCTGCGCCAAGGGCGCCTCCGGCATCATGAAGCAGTATTCGCCGGCGCGGCTCTCCGAACCCTTGAAGCGGGCGCCGGGGAGCGAGCGCGGCGCCGGCAAGTTCGTGCCGATCTCCTGGGACGAGGCCTTCGACATCCTGGAGAAGCGGCTCGGGCACCTGCGCGCGACCGACCCGAAAAAATTCGCCATGTTCACCGGCCGCGACCAGATGCAGGCGCTGACCGGCCTCTTTGCCAAGCAGTTCGGCACGCCGAACTACGCCGCCCATGGCGGCTTCTGCTCGGTCAACATGGCCGCCGGCATGATCTACACCATCGGCGGCTCGTTCTGGGAGTTCGGCGGCCCGGATCTGGAGCGCTCCAAGCTCTTCGTCATGATCGGCACGGCGGAGGACCACCATTCCAATCCGTTGAAGACCGAGATCTCCAAGTTCAAGCGCAATGGCGGGCGGTTCATCGCGATCAACCCGGTGCGCTCCGGCTATGCGGCGATCGCCGACGAATGGGTGCCGATCAAGCCGGGCACGGACGGTGCGCTGTTCCTTGCCCTCATCCGCGAGATCATCAAGGTCGGGCTCTACGACCGCGACTTCCTGTGGCGCTATACCAACGCGCCGCAACTGGTGAACCTCGACGAGGCTTCGCAGGAACACGGCAAGTTCGTGCGCGCCGACATCGAGGTGGAGGAGGGCTGCTTCGATGCGCCCAACACCATGTGGTGGGACCTCAACAAGGACGAACCCGTCATCACCCACGCCGACGATGCCGAGCCGCGGCTGCTCGGCGAGTTCGAACTGAAGGACGGCACTCCGGTCAAGCCGGCGTTCCAGCTCTTGCTGGAGCGGGTCGAGCAGTACACCCCGGAATGGGCCGCCAATATCACCGGCATTTCGGCCGACACCATCCGCCGGCTCGCCTACGAGATGGGCGTTGTCGCCCGTGACCAGAAGATCGAATTGCCGATCTCCTGGACCGACGCCTGGGGCAAGGACCACGACACGGTCACCGGCAATCCGGTCTCGTTCCACGCCATGCGCGGCCTTGCCGCCCACTCCAACGGCTTCCAGACGATCCGGGCGCTGTCGATCCTGATGACGCTGCTCGGCACCATCGACCGGCCCGGCGGCTTCCGCCACAAGGCGCCGTTCCCGCGGCCGATCCCGCCCTGCCCGAAGACGCCGACCACCGACCTCGCGGTCAAGCCGAACACGCCGCTCGACGGCATGCCGCTCGGCTGGCCGGCCGATCCGGACGACCTCTTCGTCACCGAAGAGGGTGCGCCGGTGCGCATCGACAAGGCTTTCTCCTGGGACTACCCGCTCGCCGCCCACGGCCTGATGCACAACGTCATCACCAATGCCTGGCGGGGCGATCCCTACAAGATCGATACCCTGTTCATGTTCATGGCCAACATGGCCTGGAACTCGACCATGAACACGGTCGGCGTGCGCCAGATGCTGACCGACAAGGAGGAGAACGGCGAGTACAAGATCCCGTTCATCATCGTCGCCGACGCGTTCCACTCCGAGACCGTCAACTTCGCCGATCTGGTGCTGCCGGACACGACCTATCTGGAACGCCACGACGTGATGAGCCTGCTCGACCGGCCGATCTCCGAATATGACGGGCCGTGCGATTCCATCCGCGTTCCGGTGGTGCCGCCGCACGGCAATTCCAAGCCGTTCCAGGAGGTCATCATCGAGCTCGGCTCGCGGCTGAAGCTGCCGGCCTTCGTGCGCCCCGACGGGACGCGCAAATACCGCAACTATCCCGACTTCATCGTCAATTTCGAGACCGAGCCGGGCTCCGGCATCGGTTTCCTGTCGGGCTGGCGCGGCAAGGCGGGCGAGAAGGCGATGCGCGGCGAGCCGAACCCGAAGCAGTGGGAGATGTACGCCCGCAACAACTGCGTCTTCCATTACGAGCTGCCGCGCTCCTACCAGTACATGCGCAACTGGAACCGCGGCTATCTCGACTGGTCGCAGCGCATGCGGCTGACCCGCTACGCCGACCCCTTGATCATCCACCTTTATTCCGAGGTGCTGCAGAGCTTCCGGCTGGCCGCGCAAGGCAAGACCGACGGCCGGCAGCCGCCGGAGCGGCTGAAGAAGCGGATCGAGACCTTCTTCGATCCCCTGCCCTTCTATTACGAGACGCTGGAGGCGCAGCAGACCGACACGGCGAGCTTCCCGCTCAACGCCATCACCCAGCGGCCGATGGCGATGTACCACTCCTGGGACTCCCAGAACGCCTGGCTGCGCCAGATCCACGCCCACAACTATCTCTACGTCAATTCGGCCGTCGCGGCCGGCCTCGGCATCGCCGACGGCGACTGGATCTGGGTGGAGTCCCAGTGGGGCAAGGTGCGCTGCATGTGCCGCTACTCCGAATCGGTGGAGCCCGGCACGGTCTGGACCTGGAACGCCATCGGCAAGGCGTCCGGCGCCTGGAACCTGTCGCCGCAGGCCAACGAATCCCAGAAGGGGTTCCTGCTCAACCACCTGATCTCGGAGGAGCTGCCGGCGGATCCGGAGACCGGCGACATACACTCCAACTCCGACCCGATCACCGGCCAGGCCGGCTGGTACGACGTGCGCGTGCGCATTCGCAAGGCGGATGCCGACGAGCCGAAGCAGAGCTTCCCGCAGTTTCCGGCGATGAAGCCGGTGCCGGGCATGCGCGCGCGGAGCCTGTGGTCGAAGCTGTTTCCGAAAAAGGCGATGAGCGAGGAACCGGCCCCGATGGCGGCACCGGTGATCGGGGCCGGCGCTGCAACGGCGGCCGGCAACGGGACCGCCGCGATATCCGAACCGGCAGAGGTGGCGGCCGCGACCGAAGCCGCCGCCAAGGCGGCGCCCCCTGACGAAGAGCCGCCGAAACAGGAGGCCCCGCCACCGGCTGCCGCGCCGGCAGAAGAAAAGTCGCTCGAAGCCGAAGGAGACACCAAATGACCCAGCTTGCCCTGGTCATCGACCTCAATGTCTGCGTCGGCTGCCACGCCTGCGTGACCTCCTGCAAGGAATGGAACACGGCCGGCCAGGCCGGGCCGATGACCGACCAACGGCCCTATGAGGCCGACCCGAGCGGCACCTTCTTCAACCGGGTGCAGACCTTCGAGGTCGGCACCTTCCCGATGACGGAGACCGTGCATTTCCCGAAATCGTGCCTGCATTGCGAGGATCCGCCTTGCGTGCCCGTCTGCCCGACCGGGGCCTCCTACAAGCGCAAGGAAGACGGCATCGTGCTTGTCGACTATGACAAGTGCATCGGCTGCAAGTACTGCGCCTGGGCCTGCCCCTATGGTGCGCGCGAGATCGACGAGGAACAGAAGGTGATGAAGAAGTGCACCCTCTGTGTCGACCGCATCTACGACACCAACCTGCCGGAATCCCAGAGGAAGCCGGCCTGCGTGCTTGCCTGCCCGACCGGCGCCCGGCTCTTCGGCGACGTCCACGACCCGGACTCGGAAGCCTCCACGGCAGTGCGCGAGCGCGGCGGTTACGAGCTGATGCCGGAATGGGGCACCAAGCCGGCGAACCGCTACCTGCCGCGGCGCAAGACCCGCATCCACCTGCACGAGGACGAACTGACCCGTGCCGATAACCCCTTGAAGAAAGAACAGCAGCCGAAAGCGGAACTCGACAAGCCGACCTCGGACGAGTTCATGCCCTGGTAGCCCGAAGGAGCTTTACCCCATGCATCCCGCGTTTTCGGTTATCTTTCTGACGGTGCTCGCCGGTCTCGGCCAGGGCCTGTTCCTGGCCATGACGACGGCGGAGATCTACGATTTCTTCGAGCTCCTGCCCGTCGATCCGGCGCCGATCCTCTATATCGTCGGCAGCGCCCTGTCGTTCCTCCTCCTCATCGGCGGCCTCATCGCCTCGTTCTTCCACCTCGGCCGGCCGGAGCGGGCCTGGCGCGCGGCGGCGATGTGGCGGACCTCCTGGCTGTCGCGCGAAGTCATCATCATGCCGGCCGTCATCGGCCTCGTCTTCATCTACGGCGCCATCCACTATTTCGACTGGAACCCGGTGTTCCTGATCCGCGAGGGGGCGCCGCCGGTGCGGCTGTCGCTCGTCGTCGGCGTCGTCGGCACCGTGTTCTCCTTCGGCCTGTTCGTCTGCACGGCAATGATCTATGCGTGCCTGAAGTTCCTGCAGGAATGGCATTCGCCGCTGACGGTGCTGAACTACATCCTGCTCGGTGGCGCCTCCGGCTTCGTGCTGGCGACGGCGCTGGCGGCCTATTTCGACCCGGCGCTGACCACTTTCTACGGCGGTTGGGCGATCGTTCTGACCGTGATCGCCTTCATCACCCGCGGCGCCTCGCTGATCCGCAATGCGCGGCTTCGCCCCAAATCGACGCCGCAGACGGCCATCGGCGTCCACCACGACCGCATCGTCCAGAGGTCCATGGGCGCGCTCGGCGGCACCTTCAACACGCGGGAATTCTTCCACGGGGCGGGCGCCAGGCTGATGACGTCGCTGAGGCCGATCTTCCTCACCGCTGTCTTCGTCGTGCCGGTGATCCTGACGGCCGCCGGCATTTTCTTCTACTCCCTGCCGCTGCTGGTTGCCGCCGTCGCGGTGCAGGTGCTGGGGCTGCTGGTGGAGCGCTGGTACTTCTTCGCCGAAGCCAACCACCCGCAGAACATCTATTACCGCACGCTCGGCTGACGCCGGACGTTCCTGTCGCAACCTTGAACGCCGCCGGATATGAAAAATCCGGCGGCGTTTTTGTTCGGCAATTTGCTTTGGTCAGGGCTTCAGGATCTGGCGAAAGGCGCGGCTGTCGGCCATGCGGTCGAGGGCGGTGTTGACCTCCGACAGCGGCATCGTGTGGGTGATCAGCTTGTCGACCGGGAACCGGCCGGAACGGTAGAGGCCGACGAATTTGGGGATGTCGATCTTCGGATTGCAGCTTCCCATGTAGCTGCCGGTGATCGACTTGGCGCCGGTGACGAGGCCGGCGATGTCGAGGGCAAAGGGCGTTGCCGGATTGACGAGGCCGACGGTGACGACGCGGCCGCCGCGCTTGGCCGCGCCATAGGCGGTGGCGAAGGCATCGTGCTGGCCGGCCGTCTCGAAGGCACAGTCGACGCCGCCCCCGGTCATCTCCACGATCATGGCGGCCGCGTCGTCGCCCGCCGCGACCGCGTCGGTGGCGCCGAAGTCGAGGGCGGCCTTGCGCTTTTCCGGGTCCGGATCGACGGCGATGATGCGCGCGGCCCCGGCGACCCGCGCACCGAGGATGGCGCTCGCCCCGACCCCGCCGATGCCGACGATCGCCACCGTCTCACCGGCCCTGACGTGCCCCGTATGGATGACGCTGCCGGCGCCGCACATGACGGCGCAGCCGAACAGCGCGGCCACATCCGCATCGAGGTCGGCGTCGACCTTGACGAGCGAGGCCTCGGAGACGACGGCGCGGGTCGCAAAGGCGGAAAGTCCCATGTGGTGGTGGACCTTGGCCTCACCCTTGTGCAGCCGCTGGCCGCCGGAGAGAAGCGCGCCGGCGCGATTGGCGGCGAGCCCCGGCTCGCAGAGATGGGCATCGCCCCCGATGCAGTCAGGGCAGTGGCCGCATTGCGGCTGGTAGACCAGCACCACCCGGTCGCCGGGGACAAGGCCCGTCACCTCGACACCGACCTCTTCGACGACGCCGCTCGCCTCGTGGCCCGGCACGATCGGCATCGGCCAAGCGCGGATGCCGGTGATGACGGAGAGATCGGACCGGCAAAGGCTCGCCGCCTCGATGCGCACCACGACCTCACCCGCCTGCGGCGGATCGAGACGCAATGTCTCGATGGCGAGCGGCCGGCCGTCGGCGAAAGGGCGCTCCGGTGCCGGCGCGGCCAGCACCGCGGCTTCGATCTCGATGGTCATGGTGTCCTCCGCAGTCTGTATTTTTTACGTTTCGTGTTTTTCGTGTTTCGGTGTTTCGACGGGAATGACGTGCAGCCGGCCGTGGCGCACCCCGGTCTGGGAGGTGATGCGGTCGGCAAGGTCCTCGACCTCGGCGACGGTGCCCCTCAGCACGGTTGTCTCCAGGCAGGTCTCCGGGTCGATATGGACGTGGAGGGTGGCGGTCGGGATGTCGTGGTGGTGGTGCTGGGTCTCCACCAGGCGCGAGGACAGCGTGCGCTCCCGATGGCTGTAGACATAGGTGACGCAGCCGACGCAGGGCGCGTCCTTCTTCTGCGTCACTTCCTCGTCGGCGAGCAGTTGCCGGACGGCGTCGCGCACGCCCTCGGACCGCGTCTCGTAGCCCTTCTCGGCGATGAAGACGTCGAATTTTTCCAGGAGGTCGTCATCGATGGAAATGGTCACACGCGCCATGGCGTTTCGTCCCGCCCCGTTCGTTGCCTCGCCGCCCGATCGGGCGTATGATCTTTTTGTATTTCTTCATAACGATCCGCCGCACCTTCCGGAGATCAAGGCGGACGGCAACCAGGGGATTCCTTTGAGATGAATCGGTCGCTCCTTCCACTTTCGCTTCTTTTGACCGCCGTGGCCAGCCCGGCGCTCGCCCATACCGGCGTCGGCGGCGGCGCGGGATTTGCCACCGGCTTCGGCCATCCGCTCGGCGGCCTCGACCACATCCTTGCCATGGTCGCGGTCGGCTTCCTCGCCGCCCAGATGGGCGGGCGCATGCTGTGGGCGCTGCCGCTCGCCTTCCTCGGCATGATGGTCGTCGGCGGCGCGGTCGGCATGGCCGGCATCGGCGTGCCCTTCGTGGAGCTCGGCATCGTCGGCTCGATCATCGTCTTCGGCGCGGTGATCGCCTTCGGGCGCACCCTGCCGCTCGGCGCGGCGGTCGTCCTCGTCGGCGCCTTCGCGATCTTCCACGGCCACGCCCACGGCACGGAGATGCCGGCCGATGCCAGCGGCTTTGCCTATGGCGCCGGCTTCCTTCTGGCCACCGCGATCCTGCACGCGATCGGTATCGGCATCGGCGTTGCCGCGCAGATGACGAGCGCCGCCTTCGGCAAGACCGCGGTCCGCGCCGGCGGCGGCGCCATCGCCCTTGCCGGCGTGGCGCTCCTGGTGCTCTGAGCGCCCGACACCACACCCACCGACGGAGGCGGCGTCCGGGATTTTTCCGGGCGCCGTTTTTTGGAAGGCACCCCCACCGGCATCCGCTGGCCACGCCGGCAACGCCGACCCTTGCAGCCAAGGGCTGGATTGCCGCGTCGGCCTTGCGGCCTCCTCGCAATGACGTTGAAACTATTGAAGAATCACCCACTCGTCGTCATTGCGAGCGCAGCGAAGCAATCCAGGGCAACCGGCACGAAGCGGATGTCCGCACTTAGCGGGCCAACGCGACATTGACTGTTGGTGGGCGTCAGTGCGCCTCGTTCCAGTTGTCGGCGGCGCGGGCGTCGACCTGGAGGGGCACCTTTAGCTGCACGGCAGGCAGGGCGGCCTTTTCCATGATCTCGGTGATGACGGGGATGGTCTTGTCGACCTCGCCCTCGGGCACCTCGAAGATCAGTTCGTCGTGCACCTGCAGGAGCATTTCGGCGCCGAGGTCGGAGTGCTTCAACGCCTCCTCCATGCGCAACATGGCGCGGCGGATGATGTCGGCGGCGGAGCCCTGGATCGGCGCGTTGATCGCCGCCCGCTCCTGGAAGGCGCGCATGTTCGGGTTCTTGGTGTTGATCTCCGGATAGTGCGCGCGGCGGCCGAAGACGGTCTCCACATAGCCGTGCGCTCGGGCGAACTTCTTGGTCTCTTCCATGTAGTCGCGGATGCCCGGGAAGCGCTCGAAATATTTGTCGATATAGTCCTTGGCCTCGCCGCGCGGGATGCCGAGCTGGGCCGCCAGCCCGAAGGCGGAAATGCCGTAGATGATGCCGAAATTGATCGCCTTGGCGCGCCGGCGCACGGACGGCTCCATGCCCTCGATCGGCACGCCGAACATCTCGCTCGCCGTCATCGCATGGATGTCGAGGCCGTCCTCGAACGCCTGTTTGAGCTGCGGGATCTCGGCCATGTGGGCGAGCACGCGAAGCTCGATCTGGCTGTAGTCGGCCGAGACCAGCTTCGTGCCCTTCTCGGCGACGAAGGCGCAGCGGATCTTGCGGCCTTCCTCCGTGCGCACCGGGATGTTCTGCAGGTTCGGCTCCGACGAGGAGAGCCGGCCGGTCGTCGTCGAAGCGAGCGAATAGGAGGTGTGGACGCGGTTCGTCTCGGCGTTGATGTAGCCGGGCAGCGCGTCGGTATAGGTCGATTTCAGCTTGGAGAGCTGGCGCCAGTCGAGCACGCGCTGGGGCAGGTCGTGGCCCCTCGCCGCCAGTTCTTCAAGGACGCCGGCCCCGGTGCCCCAGGCGCCGGTCTTGGTCTTCTTGCCGCCTTCAAGGCTCATCTTGTCGAACAGGATCTCGCCGAGCTGCTTGGGGCTGGCGATGTTGAAGGTCTCGCCGGCCAACTCGTGAATTTCCGCCTCAAGCGCCGCCATGCCTTGCGCAAAATCGCCGGAGAGGCGCGACAGCATCTGCCGGTCGACGGAAACGCCGCGCCGCTCCATACGGGCGAGCACCGGCACCAGGGGACGCTCCAGCGTCTCGTAGACCGTGGCGGCGCGTTCCGCGACGAGCCGGGGCTTCAGGATCATCCACAGGCGCAGCGTGACGTCGGCGTCCTCCGCGGCGTAGGCGGCGGCGCGTTCGATCTCGACCATGTCGAAGGTGACGGCGTTCTTGCCGGAGCCGGCCACCTCCTTGTAGGGGATCGGCTCGTGGCCGAGCCAGCGCTTCGACAATTCGTCCATGCCGTGGCCGCCCTTGCCGGCATCGAGCGCATAGGAGAGCAGCATGGTGTCGTCATAGGACACCGTCAGGGCGCCGTGGCGGGCGAGCACCAGCCAGTCGTATTTCATGTTCTGGGCGATCTTCAGGATCGCGGGGTCCTCAAGCATCGGCTTCAGGATCTCCAGCGCCTTTTCCACCGGGATCTGGCCCTCGACGAGCCCGCCGCCGAGCAGGTCGCCGTTGCCGGCCTTGTGCTGCAGCGGCACGTAGCAGGCGCGGCCGGGGGCGAGAGCCAGGGAGACGCCGACGAGATCGGCGACCATCGGATCGAGCGATGTGGTCTCGGTATCGACGGCAACGAAGCCCTGCTCCACGGCATCGTCGACCCAGGCCTGAAGCGCCGCCGCGTCGCGGACGACCTCATAGGCGGAGGTGTCGATCTTCAAGGACGCAATGCGGTCAATCCGCTCTTCGGAAAGCGCCTTTGGCGTAAAGTCCGATTTTCCGTCCGTTGCCGAGCCGCCGGAGAGTGCGGATGCGGCGGCGTCCTCGGCAGAGGCGGCTTCGGTTTCCGCTTCCCAGCCGGCGACCGCGATCTCGGTCGGCTCGACCTCGGCGCCCTCGACGTCCGTTGCCTCGGCGACGCGGCGGGTGAGCGTGGAAAACTCCAGCGCCTTCAGGAAGGCGACCAGCTTGACGCCGTCGACGGCGGTGACGGCGAAATCGTCGAGGCCTTCCTCCACCGGGACGTTCTGGTCGAGCTCCACCAGCTTTCGGGAAATGCGCGCCTGGTCGGCGAATTCGATGAGGTTCTCCCGGCGCTTCTTCTGCTTGATGGTCCCGGCGTTCTGAAGCAGCGTTTCCACATCGCCGAACTCTTCGATGAGCTGGGCCGCGGTCTTGACGCCGATGCCGGGAACGCCCGGGACGTTGTCGACGGAATCGCCGGCGAGTGCCTGGACGTCGACGACCTTTTCCGGCGGCACGCCGAATTTCTCCACCACCTCGTCCGGGCCGATGCGCTTGTTCTTCATAGTGTCGAACATGTCGACATCGCCGCCGACGAGTTGCATCAGGTCCTTGTCGGAGGCGACGATCGTCACCTTGGCGCCGGCCTCGCGCGCCTGGCGCGCATAGGTGGCGATGAGGTCGTCGGCCTCATAGCCGAGCATTTCCACGCAGGCGACGTTGAAGGCATGGACGGCCTGGCGGATGAGGCCGAACTGGGGCCGCAGATCCTCCGGCGGCTCGGGCCGGTGGGCCTTGTACTGGTCGTAGATGTCGTTGCGGAACGACTTTCCGGAGGCATCGAAGATGACCGCGAAATGGGTCGGCTCGTCGCCTTTTTCCGGGGTCAGCCCCTCGCGCAGCAGCTTCCACAGCATGTTGCAGAAGCCGGAGACGGCGCCGACCGGCAGGCCGTCGGACTTGCGGGTCAGCGGCGGCAGGGCGTGGTAGGCGCGGAAGATGTAGGAGGAGCCGTCGACAAGGAAGACGTGGTCGCCGGGGCCGATGGCTTTTGCGGTGCTGGAATCGTCGGTCATGGGGCGGATCATGCCCGCCCGGTGCGCGCAATAAAAGCTCTTTTGTGCGCCGTTTTGACGGGTGTCGGCAGGACTGCCGTCCGTCAGCCGCCGGCACCATAGGCATGGAGCCGCGGGCCGTTGCTGCGCAGCCAGGCGCGAGGCTCTTCCATGCCCGGGCAAAGGGTCTCCACATGGCGCCAGAAGCGTGGCGAGTGGTTCATTTCCTTCAAATGCGCGACCTCGTGGGCGGCGACATAGTCGAGCACTTCCGGCGGGGCGAGCACCAGGCGCCAGGAAAAGGAGAGCGCGCCGGACGACGAGCACGAGCCCCAGCGGGTGGTGGTATCGCGTAAGGTGACCCGGCCGGGCGTCACCTTCAGCCGGGCGGCATGGTCGGCGACGGCCGCTTCGATGTCGGCGCGGGCCTCGCGCTTCAGCCAATCGGTGAGACGGCGGGAAAGGTGCTCGGCCGCGCCAAAGACGACGAGGCGGGGGCCCAAATCGCCGTCCTCGCGCCGGACGGTGCCGCGATGGCGGCCGCCGGAGACGATGCGATGCTCGATGCCGCGCAGGGGCACCAGCGCGCCTTCCTCAAACGCAACGCTATCCGGCCGACGCTTCAGCCTGGCAGCGAGCCAGTGCCGCTCACGTTCGGCAAAATTCCGCGCGGCGCGGGAGCAGCCGTCGGCCGGAAGGGTGACGACCGGGTCGCCGCCGCTCGCCGGCAGGCGCAGGGTGAAGCGGCGGGCGCGCGCGTCGCGGCGCAGCCGGACGCGGATGTCGGCACCGTCGATGGTCAGGAGGAAATGCTCCTCCTTCGGCAGGGCGCTGGCGCGGCGCGGTTTTCTGAAGAACGTCATCTGTCGTCGGCGAATCGGGAACTGATCCAATGATCCCAGATACGGGAGTGTTTCGGCACCCTTTTTAACATTTTACGCCGCTGCAAAAACGAAAGGCGGCACCGAATGTGATACCGCCTCGCCGTAGTCCGCGGGGACGCGGACCTTACCGGACGTGCCCGTCGCCCGGCGTCGATCGGCCGTCGCGGCGCAACTCGTCCATATAGTCGTAGAATTCCTCCCGCTCGCCGGCCTCGTTCGCCGCTTCGGCGCGAAGGCCGCGCAGGTACTCCTCGAAGGCCGCGTCGGACGCCGAGGCGGCGTTGAAGCCGGACGGCACGTCGTCGCGATAATAGGGATCGTCCATGGCAGGATCGACGTCGGTGTCGGCCGCCTCGCGGCGCGCGATCTCGAAGTCGGACGCGCGCGACCGCTCGCGGCGGCGCCCGCAGAAGCCGCCGGGCGCCCGGCCCATGCGGCGGGCCTCGCGCGCCGCCTGCCAGCGCTCGCCCCAGAGGATGTAGGCGAGAACGGCAAGGCCGAGCGGCCAGAAGACGACGAAGCCGACGACCATCAGGGCGATCATCGCCGGCGTCCAGGCAGGTCTGATTACCGAAGTGCTGCTCATGTCATCCCAACCCCGGCGCCACGGCGGCAAAGAAAAAACCGGCGGCTGCCGAAAACGCGCCTCTGCCATCGGCGTCACAGCCGCAAGGCGCCGCATATTCGCGACGTGGGGATGATGGCGCCGCTTTTCAAGTGGACGCCAGCGCCCACCCGCCCGGGGCGGGGCGGATCAGCTCTCGATCAGAGCCCTTGCCTGGCCGACCCAGTCGTCGCGGGTGGCGCGGCCGGCAAAGGCGAGGCGTTCCTCCAGTTCTGCAAGCTGGTCGGCGGAAAGCTCGGCGATCTGCCAGAAATGGAAGATGCCGGCCTCGTTGAGCAGCTTTTCGATCTTCGGACCGACGCCGCTGATCTTCTTCAGATCGTCGGCGGGGCTGTCCGGCGCGGCCTTGGCGGCCTCGGCCTTTGCCTCTTCGGCCTTAGGGCCGGCGGCGGCCCGGGCGATCCCCTTCATCGCGGCTTTCCTCGCCGCCTCCTTGGCGGCTGCTTCCGCCGGTTCCGGCCTCGGCATCATTTCGCTCGGCGGCAGGGTGTTGGCGACCGGCGGGCCTTCGGCCGCAACGCGGCGGGCGCGCACGGCGCGGTGGCCGACCGAATGGGTGATGATGAAGTCGGAGATCCGCGGCGCGATCTCGGCGCGGAAGCGCGAGCCGTTGAAGACGCCGTAATGGCCGACGCCCGGCTGCACGTAGTGGGCGCGCATTTCCGCCGGGATGTTCGGGCAGATGCGGTGGGCGGCGTGGGTCTGGCCGACGCCGGAGATGTCGTCCTTCTCGCCCTCAACCGTCAGCAGCGCGACATTGCGGATCTTGGTGGTGTCGACGCGCTTGCCGTGGTGCATCAACTCGCCCTTCGGCAGGGCGTGGGTGACGAAGACGGTCTCCACGGTCTGCAGGTAGAACTCCGCGGTCAGGTCCATGACGGCGAGATATTCGTCGTAGAAGTCGCGGTGCTTTTCGGCCGAATCGCCGTCGCCCTCGATGAGGTGATTGTAGAAGTCGTGCTGGGCCGACAGGTGCCGATCCAGGTTCATGCTCATGAAGCCGGAAAGCTGCAGAAAGCCCGGATAGACATCGCGCCAGACGCCGGGATGGGGCAGCGGCACCTTCATGATGACGTTGCGTTCGAACCAGTCCATATCCTTGGACTTGGCCATGTCGTTGACGGCCGTCGGGTTGACGCGGGTGTCGATCGGGCCGCCCATCAGCGTCATGGAGCACGGAGCGTAAGGATCGCCCGCCTCATCCATGACGGCGACGGCGGCCAGCACCGGAACGGAGGGCTGGCAGACGGCGACCACATGGGTATCGGAGCCGAGCGCCTGCAGCATTTCGATGATGTAGTCGACATAGTCGTCGAGGTCGAACTTGCCCTCGGCCAGCGGCACCATGCGGGCATCGACCCAATCGGTGATGTAGACGTCGTGGCGCGGCAGCATCGCCTCGACCGTGCCGCGCAGGAGCGTGGCGTAGTGGCCGGACATCGGCGCGACGATCAGCAGTTTCGGCACCGGATGGCGCAGGGTCGGGATCTGGCGCTCGAAATGCAAAAGCCGGCAGAATGGCTTTTCCCAGACCACCTGCTCGCGCACCTTGACCCGTTCGCCGCCGACGACGGTCTCCGGCAGGCCGAATTCCGGCTTGCCGTAGCGCCGCGTCGCCCGCTCGAACACCTCGCAGGCGGCCGACATGTTGCGGCCGATCGCGGTGTGGGTCAGCGGATTGAGCGGATTGTTGAAATAGAGGCGGGTGAGGTCGCAGGCCGCACGCATCGGGCTCATGGCCGCGTGATGCATCTCATAGAGATGATAATAGGGCACCGGAGAGGCTCCTCGGCATATGCTGCACTGCAGTAACTGTTCTGCATTGCAGCGTCATTGTCCAGAGGATAGCGCACAACGTGCGGATTCCCAATCGAGCCAACCGCTCCGGTATGGCGGATATCCACGGATTCCCGGTATCTCGGCCGTTTTGTGTCGTTTTTGTCACACTTCTCACGGTGTCGCACCGGTGCGGCAGATGGCCCCGTTGCCGCGCCGGTTCCGGTCAGCGCTTGGCCTTGACGAGGATGTAACCGGGCGCCGGGACCGCTTTGCCGACCTTGCGCGCGCCGGGGCCGCTTGTCAGGGAATTCATCTTGAAGGAGCTGCCCTTCTTTTCGCTGTAGGCGCGGATGAGCTGACCATCCTTGGATCTCAGGATGATCGTCTTGGTGCCGTTGCCGTTGTCGATGATGGTCTTGGTGCCATGGGCGGTGCGGATGGTGAGCCGCAGCTTGTCCGATTTCGGCGCCTCGCCGGCCGTGCGGGTCACCGCCGAGGCAGCGGGCTTGACCCGCGGCACCGGGCTCGCCGCCGCCGGCAGCACGATGGTGGATGCGGCAATGGTTGCCATGATCGCGGCCAGCAGTGTCGCAGCGCCTGGTTTCTTCGTCAGACCGTACATTTCCCTCTCCCGTTTCGGTCCGCGCCGACGGCATCGCCGGCGTCCTCAGGAACCACAGTGGCGGGAAACGGTTCCACGGCCTGTGACGGCGGTCACAGGCCGGGCGAATCGGGACCGGGAAAACGGAAAAGCGCCCTGCTACTCGCCGAGCTGCAGGAGCGAGCCGACCTTTCGGGCGCTGTCGAAGAGGCGGAAGAAGGTGAAGACGGCAACGCCCATGAAGACGACGTTGAGCCCGAAGGCGATCAGCATCAGGTCGCCGCGGAAAACATTGTCGATGAGGATCGCCCGCATGCCCTCAAAGACGTAGGTCGGCGGCAGGGCGAGCGCGATCCATTGCAGCCAGTCCGGCAGGGTCTCCACCGGATAGTAGACGCAGGACAGCGGCAGCAGCAGGAACATCACCGTCCAGGCGAGGCTTTCCGCGCCGAGGCCGTTGCGCAGGACGAGGCCGCTGACGACGATGCCGATTGACCAGGAGGTGAGGATGAGGTTGGCGAAGAAGGCGGCAAGCGCCAGCCCGAGGCTCCAGATGTTGAAGCCGAAAAAGCCGATGGCGAGCAGCGTCACCGGCACCATGCCGATGGTCAGGCGGATGACGCTCATGGTCATCAGGGCGGCGATGAACTCCATCGGCCTGAGCGGGCTCATCATCAGGTTGCCCATGTTGCGGGCCCACATCTCCTCCAGGAAGGAGATGGAAAAGCCGAGCTGGCCGCGGAACAGGATGTCCCACAGCAGGACGGCGCCGATCAGCGTGCCGCCGGTCTTGGCGAAGAAGCCGGAATGCTGGTTGAGGTAGGTCTGCAGGAACCCCCACATCAGCATCTGCACAGTCGGCCAGTAGACGAGTTCCACCGTGCGCGGCCAGGAGGAGCGCAGCAGATACCAGTAACGGCGCACCATGGCGAAGGTCCGGGCCGGGGAAAACGCCTTGTAGGTGAGGTCGATGGGGCCCGTGTCCGTGGCTCCGGAGTCGGTGGGAGCGGTGTCGGTGGTCATGCGGAGGCCTCCTCAAGGCTGGCGGCATGGCCGCGGCCGCGAGCGACGTCGAGGAAGACGTCCTCCAGGTTGGAGCGGCCGTAGCGCGAGATCAGCGCCTTCGGCGCGCCGCGGTCGACGATCCGCCCGCCCTTCATCATGATAACGTCGTCGCAGAGCCGCTCGACCTCCGGCATGTTGTGGGAGGCGAGAAGGATGGTGGCGCCGCGATCGCGCCGGTAGCGGTCGAGGTTGCCGCGGATCCAGTCGGCGGTGTCGGGATCGAGCGAAGCGGTCGGCTCATCGAGGAGCAGCAGTTCCGGGCGGTTGATCAGCGCCTTGGCAAGGCTGACGCGGGTCTTCTGGCCGGCCGAGAGCTTGCCGGAGGGCCGATCGAGGAAGTCCGTCAGGTCGAGGCTTTCGGCCAGCTCCGCGACCCGGCCCCTGGCGTCGCCGACGCCGTAGAGGCCGGCAAAGACGGTGAGGTTCTGGCGCACCGTCAGGCGCATCGGCATGTCGACATAGGGGCTTTCGAAATTGATCCGGTGCAGCACCCGGTGGCGGTCGCGCAGCATGTCGTGGCCGAGCACGCGGATCGCGCCGGCGGTCGGCAGCACGAGGCCGAGGATCATGGCAATGGTCGTCGTCTTGCCGGCGCCGTTGCCGCCGAGAAGGCCGACGATGGTGCCCTTTTCAATAGAAAAATCAATGGGCCCAACGGCGTTGACGGCATCGAAGCTCTTGGCAAGGCCGGCGACGGAAATGACCGGCTGGTCGGTGGACTGGTCCAAGGAGACCTCCCAAAAAGAGCGGCCGCGTTTGCGCTGCGCGGCCGAATCTTCGAAGAAATATCAGCAAATCCTTGTCCATTCGATTATATGGACCCGCCCGATGGAGAATCCAGCCGGGCATAGAGACCCCGAGTTGAACGGAAGACCCGGTAAGATGTTTGGTTCCGTCGCATCGCCCTCGTCCCAGGGCCCGAGCTTTTCCCACCGCAAGGTGCGCCTCGACACGCTGGTGCGGCTGCGCTGGCTGGCGGTCGCCGGCCAGAGCGTCGCCGTGCTCGCCGTCGCCGTCTGGCTGAAATTCCCGTTTTCGGTCTGGTGGTGTTTCGGCCTGATCGGGCTGTCCGCCTGGCTCAATCTTTTCCTGAAGATCCGTCATCCCTCGAGCCGGCGGCTGACCGAGGGCAACGCGACGCTGCTGCTGTCGTTCGACATCCTGCAGCTTTCCGGCCTGCTGCTGTTGACCGGCGGGCTGACCAACCCCTTTGCGCTCCTGCTGCTTGCCCCGGTGACCGTCTCGGCGACGGCGCTGCCGCCGAAACGCACGGCACTGCTCGGTGCGCTGGCGGTCGGTGCGAGTTGCGTGCTCGCCGTCTTTCCACAGCCGCTGCCCTGGTTCCCGGGCGAGCGGCTGGAGTTCCCGCAGCTCTACGTCCTCGGCATCTTCCTGGCGCTGACGTCGAGCCTTGCCTTCATCGCGGTCTATGCGTTCCGGGTGGCGGAAGAAGGCCGCCAGCTCGCCGATGCGCTCGCCGCCACCGAACTGGTGCTCGCCCGCGAGCAGCATCTTTCCGCGCTCGACGGACTGGCGGCGGCTGCCGCCCACGAACTCGGCACGCCGCTCGGCACCATCGTCCTGACCGCCAAGGAGCTTGCCGGCGAGTTTTCCGACGACAGCGCGGTCGCCGAGGACATCGCCCTCATCCGCTCGCAGGCGGAGCGCTGCCGGGAGATCCTCGCCAAGCTGACCTCCCTGTCGGCGGCGCCGGACACCCATTTCGACCGCATGCCGATCAGCCACATCCTGGAAGAGGTGGTGGCGCCGAACCGCGACTTCGGCGTCGACATCGAGGTGATCAAGAACGGCGTCGGCAAGGAGCCGGTCGGCGTGCGCAACCCGGCGGTCCTTTACGGGCTCGGCAATCTTGTTGAAAACGCTGCCGATTTCGCGAAAGAAAAGGTCGTTCTGACGGCCGAGTGGAACGACCAGACCGTCCGGGTGACGATCGCCGACGACGGCCCGGGCTTTGCCGCGAGCGTGCTCGACCGGCTCGGCGAGCCCTATGTCACCACCCGCAAGCACAGCGAGGCCGAAGAGGGCCATTCTTCCGGCGGCGGGCTCGGGCTCGGGCTCTTCATCGCCAAGACGCTGCTTGAGCGCACCGGAGCGCAGGTCGACATCAGCAACCGGACCGCACCGGAAACCGGGGCGGTGGTTGAGATCGCCTGGTCGCGTGCACGCCTTGATTTCGCGAGCGGCGACGATACCAATGCCGACCCCGACGAATTTTCAATCCGACCAAGCGTCGCAGCGAGCTTGCCCGACGGGCTATAGTTCGGCTAAACATCAACCGAACATTATGTCCGAAGTTTCCAACAGTAGCGTGTAGCGAAGGCGGTCCCATGAGCGACGGAACCCAGATGGCCAACACAGGCGACAAACGTTTGCTGATCGTCGATGACGACCGCCCGTTTCTCAGCCGGCTTGCGCGGGCGATGGAAAAGCGCGGCTTCGAGACCGACACGGCCGAGTCGATCCAGGAGGCGATCGGCAAGGTCGACGCCAACCCGCCGGACTATGCGGTGGTGGACATGCGGCTCGGCGACGGCAACGGCCTCGACGTCATCTCGACCCTGCGCGAGCGGCGCCCGGATGCGCGCGCCGTCATCCTCACCGGCTACGGCAATATCGCAACGGCCGTCACGGCCGTGAAAATGGGCGCCATCGACTATCTCTCCAAGCCGGCCGATGCCGACGACGTCTATGCGGCCCTGACCCGCAACCCGGACGACAAGGCGCCGCCGCCCGAGAACCCGATGTCGGCCGACCGGGTGCGCTGGGAGCACATCCAGCGGGTCTACGAACTCTGCGACCGCAACGTCTCGGAGACCGCCCGCCGGCTCAACATGCATCGCCGTACGCTGCAGCGAATCCTCGCCAAGCGCGCCCCGCGCTGACCCCTCGCGGCCTCAGTCGTCCCCGATCTCGGTGACCGTGCCGGCAAGGCGCGGATCGGCCAGTTCGTGCAGCCGGTTGGCGGCCGCCTGGGCAAAGCGCAGCATCACCGCCTTGCGGGTGGCGCCGGCGAGCCGGTCCTCGCCGCAGTCGCGGACGATCTCCGCGCCGTAGCCGTCGGAGAGGATGAGGCCCGCTTCCTCGGGAAAAATCCCCGCGTCGACGCCCGGATGGGTGGCGAAAAACAGCCGGTCGCAATGGCTGTGGTAGTCGGGCCATTTGGAATCGGCGCGGAAATCCTCCAGCGACGACTTGATTTCCACGATCCAGATATCGCCCTTCAGGCCCACCGCGACCATGTCGGCGCGGCGCCCGGAGGCGAGCGTCAGCTCCGGCAGATAGGCATAGCCGAGGCCGCGCAACAGCCGGCCGACGCCGCGGCGGATCATCAGCGCGGTTTCCGACTGGCGGCCGTCGGGGGCGAGATCGGCGGTGCGGACTAGGGCCATGGGGCTTCGGGCATTGGTCGAAACGGACGGTCAATTGTTCCCCATCTGTTCGGACCGATCAAGCCCCTCCGCGTTTTGCCCTCGGGTCTGTCACCACGACAGCGCGCCCATGAGGCGGTCGATGGGGGCATAGTCGTCGGTGAGGACCGGGGGGTCGTGTTCCGCGACGAGGCGGGCAACGCGGTCCGGCGGGATACGGGCGAAGATGCGGCCGGTGGACGGCTCGACGACGCGGGCCTCGTCCGTCGGCGTCCTGGCGGCCAGGAGCACGAAGGTGGTGCGGCCCCCGGCCGAAAAATCCTCCGCCTCGACCCAGACTTCCACGACCGGAAAAATCTCTTTCAGCGTCCGGTGGACGGCAGCGAGCGCATGCAGCCGCTCCATGCGGTCGACGAGGTTCATCATGTAGACGCCCCCATCGTTCAGTCTTTCCGCGACCAGCGCAAAAAACTCCTTCGTCACCAGATGGGGCGGCACGGCGATGTCGGTGAAGGCATCGCCGACGACGATGTCGAAGTCGCCGCCGCTGTTGCTCAGAACCCGGCGGGCGTCGTGGTGGTGGATCGCCATCTTTTCCGGATCGAGCCAGAAATCGCTGACGGCAATTTCTGTCACCGCCGGATCGATCTCCGCGACGGTGACGAGATCGGGGCTTGGCCCTTCCGTCCACGCGCGGGGCAAGGTATAGGCGCCGCCGCCGATGAAGAAGGCCGAGACGGGATGCGCCCCGAAGCGCAAACGCCGCAAATGGTCGATGGTGGCCACATAGGGCGTGACGAGGCGCCGGGGATCGTCCCGAACGTTGATGCCGTGACCCAGATGGTCGAGCACCATCAGCCGCGCTTCGGTGCCGACGTCGCCCGTGATGTCGATGCTGCGGATGCAGTAGTAATCGCTCTCCACCGTGCAGGGGGATTTCGCGCTTGCCAATCCGGCGGCGGCGGCCGAGAGCGCCATTGCGACGAGGATGGCGACCGCGGTGCGGCCCCGGCGCCGGCCGGCATAGCCGAGGAAGACCAGGGCAAGCCCGGCATCGACGGCGGCGACGACAGCAAGGGTTCGCGCCGTCCCGAGCCAGGAAATGAACAGGTAGCCGGCGAGCAGCGTGCCGGCGATGGCCCCGAGCGCCCCGGCGGCGTACATGCGCCCGAGCGCCCGTCCCGCGGCGTGGGGCGCGCGGTCGATGGCAATCTTGGTCAGCGCCGGGGCCGGCACGCCGACCATGAAGGACGGCACCAGGAAGAGCACGGCGGCGAGAACGACGAGGCCGAGGACCGAGGTGCCCGCGCTGCCGAGGATCGGGCCGGAGAGCGCCTGGAGCAGCGGCAGGGCGAGCGCGGTGGCAACGGCGGCGAGCGCCAGGGCGGCGGCGATGCCGAGCGCGATCGCCCTTTCCTCCCGCTCCGCAAGACGACCGCCGACCCAATGGCCGATGGTGAGGCCGGCAAGCACCACGGCAATGACCGCGGTCCAGGAATAGAGCGACATGCCGACATAGGGCGCGAGCATGCGCCCGGCGACGATCTCCACCACCAGCCCGGCGGCGGAGACGAGGAATTCGGCGGCGACCAGAAGGACCATCAAACCCGCGCCGGACGGCCCGTTCTCGTCGCGCACCTCCGGCGCGTCGTGTTCTTCCATTTGCGGACGTCTCCCCGTTCGTCGCTGTCTTCACGGCAGCGTTGCCGGAGAGAGTGCCCGCACGCGGCGGCAAAGGAAAGGTCTACCGCTGGGCCATGGCCCAGTCGGGGTTGATCCAGGGCTCCGCATTGGCGGCGGCAAGCGGGGTTCGGCCGAGCACCAGGTCGGCGCCCTTCTCGCCGACCATGATGGTCGGGCCGTTCAGGTTGCCGTTGGTGATCTGCGGGAAGATCGAGGAATCGATGACCCGGAGCCCGTCGACGCCGACAACCCGGCACTCGGGATCAACGACGGTCCACTTGTCGTCAGCATCGCCGATGCGGCAGGTGCCGCAGGGGTGGTAGGCGCTTTCCACCGCCTCGGAGATGTAGGCGTCGAGCTCCTCGTTCGAGGTCTTGTCGGCGCCCGGCGTCAGTTCCTCGCCGCGATAGGGCGCAAAGGCCGGCTGGTCGAAGATCTCGCGGGTCAACCGGATGCAGGTGCGGAAGTCGGACCAGTCGTCGTCGTGGGACATGTAGTTGAAAAGGATCGACGGCGGGTCCTTCAGCGTCGGGCCGGTCAGCGCGACGCGGCCTCGGCTCTTGGAGCGCATCGGGCCGACATGGGCCTGGAAGCCGTGCGCCTTGACCGGCAGTTTGCCGTCATAGCGGATCGCCACCGGCAGGAAGTGGTACTGGATGTCGGGATAGTCGACGCCGGCCGCGGAGCGCACGAAGGCACAGGATTCGAACTGGTTGCTGGCGCCGATGCCGTCGCCGGAGAACATCCAGCGCGCGCCGATCAGCGCCTTGGAGACCCAGTTGAGCTTGGAATAGAGCGAGACCGGCTTCAGGCAGGTCATCTGCAGGTAGAGCTCCAGGTGATCCTGCAGGTTCTGGCCGACGCCGGGCCGGTGCGCGCGGGTCGAAATACCGTGTGCCTGCAGGTGCTCGCCGTCGCCGATGCCGGAGAGCATCAGGAGGCGCGGCGAGTTGATGGCGCTGGCGGCGAGGATCACCTCGCGCCTTGCACGGATGATGCGCCGGCCGCCGCCGTTCTCCACTTCGACGCCGACCGCGCGGCCGTCCTCAAAGACGATGCGGTGCGCGAAGGTGCGCGTCATCAGTTCGAGGTTCTTGCGGCCGAGCGCCGGCTTCAGATAGGCGTTCGCCGCCGACCAGCGCCGTCCCTTCCAGATGGTCATCTCCATCCGGCCGAAGCCTTCCTGGCGGCTGCCGTTGTAGTCCTCGGTCAGTCCGTAACCGGCCTCCGCGCCGGCCTCCATGAAGGCGTGGTGGAGCGGGTTGTCGAGCGGGCCTCTGGTGACGTGCAGCGGCCCGTCCGTGCCGCGCCAGCCATCCTCGCCGCCATGGCTGGTCTCGGCGCGCTTGAAATAGGGCAGCACATTGCGAAAGCCCCAGCCGCGCGCGCCCATTTCCTCCCAGGTGTCGAAGTCACGGGCGTGGCCGCGGACGTAGACCATGCCGTTGATGGAGGACGAGCCGCCGATCACCTTGCCGCGCGGGCAGACCAGCCTGCGGCCGCCGAGATGGGGCTCCGGCTCGGTCTGGAAGCCCCAGTCGTAGAAGGGCAGGTTCATGGGATAGGAGAGCGCTGCCGGCATCTGGATCAACGGCCCGGCGTCGGTGCCGCCGAATTCGATGACGCCGACGGTCGTCGTGCCGTCCTCTGTCAGGCGACTTGCCAGGACGGAGCCGGCGCTGCCGGCGCCGACGACGAGGAAGTCAAAGGTCTCGCCTTCCCGCATAGCTTAAACTCCTGCGCACCCTCACTTGCATGTCGGGGAGGACCGGGTGCGTTCTCTTGTGGCGACGTCCGCGTGTCGGCAGACGTCAAAACGGGGTTTCGGTCGGCGTCATGGCCACGTAGACGCTCTTGACCTGGGAATAGTGCTCGAGCGCGGCCTTGCCGTTTTCGCGGCCGATGCCGGACTGCTTGACGCCGCCGAAGGGCATCTCGACGGGCGTCAGATTGTAGGTGTTGATCCAGCAGGTGCCGGCCTGAAGCTCGGCGACGACCCGGTGGGCGCGGGCGAGATCGCGGGTGAAGACACCAGCCGCCAAGCCGAAGGGTGTGGCATTGGCGCGCGCGATCGCATCGGCCTCGTCGTCGAAGGTGAGGATGGTCAGGACCGGCCCGAAGATCTCCTCGCTGGCGATGCGCGCCTCATCGGAGCTGGCATCGAACACCGTCGGCTCGACGTAAAAGCCGCTGTCGAGGCCGGGCCCGGTGGCGCGGCCGCCGCCGATGAGGCACGTCGCCTCGGCTTTGCCGATCTCCATGTAGGAGAGCACCTTTTCCATGTGGCGCTCGGAGACGAGCGGGCCGATCTGGGTTTCCGGATCGAGCGGATCGCCGAGCTTCAAGGCTTTGGTGCGGGCGATGAGGCGCTCGATGAAGGCGTCCTTGACGCTGGAATGGACGTAGACGCGCGTGCCGTTGGAGCAGATCTGGCCGGAGGAATAGAAATTGCCGAGCATCGCCCCGCCGACGGCGGCATCGAGGTCGGCGTCTTCAAAGACGAGGATCGGCGACTTGCCGCCGAGCTCGAAGGTGACGTGCTTCAGGGTCTTTGCCGCATCGCCCATGATGCGCTTGCCGGTGCCGACCTCGCCGGTCAGCGAGACCTTGGCGATCTCGGGGTGGGCGACCAGCGCCGCGCCGACCTCGGCCGCGCCCTGTACGACGTTGAAGACGCCGGCGGGCAGCCCTGCCTCGGTGAGGATTTCGGCAAGGATCAGCGCCGACAGCGGCGTTTCCTCCGACGGCTTGAAGATCATGGCGTTGCCGCAGGCAAGCGCCGGGGCCGCCTTCCAGGAGGCGATCTGGACCGGATAGTTCCAGGCGCCGATGCCGGCGACGATGCCGAGCGGTTCGCGGCGCGTGTAGATCCAGTCGCCGCCGAGGTCGACATAGTCGCCGGACAGGCTGGATGCGATGCCGGCGAAATATTCCAGGCACTCCACGCCGGAGAGCGCATCGGCAACGAGCGTTTCCTGGATCGGCTTGCCGGTGTCCAGCGTCTCGATGCGGGCGATCTCCTCGTTGCGGGCGCGAAGGAGATCGGCGGCGCGGCGCAGCACCCGCGCGCGCTCCGCACCCGGCGTCTTCGACCAGACCGCGAAACCGCGCTTCGCCGCCGCGATCGCCGCCTCGATCTCGTCCGGCTGGGCGTGGCGGATCTCAGCGATGACCTCGCCGGTCGCCGGATAAATGTCCGGCACGGCCAGGCCGGCACCCGGCACATACTCGCCGGCGATGAAGTGGGAGCCTTTGGGTTGGGCGTTCGGCATCGGGTGGTCTTTCTTGTCTGTGCGGGCGTTGACCGGAGCGTTCAGGCAGCCGGACAAGCCCCGTGTTCCAATTCCTCCGCGCGCATCGCAACGAAGGTCGTCAATGCCCTTTGGGTGGCGCTCCGGCGGCGCCGAGCCGGGTTTCGACATAGTCCTCGACGAGGGCGGCGGCGCTTGCCGCGTCGGCGGCGCCTTCGCGCAACGCCCGGCGCAGCCAGACGCCGTCGATCATCGCCGCCGTGCCCTCGGCCGCCAGCGCCGCATCGGCGCGCGGCAGCAGCCGGGCATAGGCGTCGACAAGGTTCGAATTCAGCCGGTGGGCGTAGATCCGCAAAAGCTGGCGCGCCTCGGCGGAGGCCTGGGCATGCACATAAAAGGCGAGCCAGGCGGAGATCACCTCCGGGCGGAACTGCTCGGGCGTGAAATTGCCGGCGATGATCGCGGTGAGGCGGTCGCGCGGATCGCGCGCCTCGCGCAGGCGTTCGGCGACCCGGCGCGACAGGCCCTTCAACAGGTAGCGCATGGTGGCAACCAGGAGGCCGTCCTTGTTGCCGAAATAGTGGTGCGCGAGGCCCGACGAGACGCCGGCCCGGCGCGCGATCTGGCCGACCGTGACGTCGAGCGAGCCATGGGCGTGGATCTCGTCGATGGCGGCCGCGATCAGTTCCTTGCGGCGGATCGGCTCCATTCCGACCTTGGGCATCTTTTGTCTCCGCTCTCGGGTCTCCTCCCGGCCATCTTATTTTTGATTGACGCGTCAATCAATAAAAACCTACGGTGATTTCGGAGCCCGCCCGTGCGACATTTCCGGCTCGAGAATCTCACCCGAACCGCGACGCCGCATCGGCGTCGGGAAGGAACAGTCAAATGGCCCACGGCCGCCGTCCCAATATCCTGATGATCATGGCCGACCAGCTCACCCCGTCGGCGCTCGGGGCCTATGGGCACCCCATCGTCCGAAGCCCGAACATCGACCGGCTGGCAGCCGAGGGCGTCACCTTCGAGTCGGCCTATTGCAACAATCCGCTCTGCGCGCCGTCGCGTTTCACCATGCTCGCCGGACTGCATTCCTCAAGGATCGGCGCCTACGACAACGCCTCCTACTTCCCGTCGAACCAGCTCACCTTCGTGCATGTGCTGCGTGCCGCCGGCTACCGCACGGCGCTGGCGGGCAAGATGCATTTCATCGGCGCCGACCAGACGCACGGCTTCGAGGAGCGGCTGACGACGGACATCTATCCCGGCGATTTCGGCTGGGTGGCCAATTGGGACCAGGCCGAGGAGCGCATCGACTGGTGGTACCACAACATGTCGAGCGTGACGGAAGCGGGGGTTGCCGAAGTCACCAACCAGCTCGATTTCGACGACGAGACCGGCTTCCACGCCGTGCGGGAGATCCGCGACCTCGCCCGGGCCGAGGACGGACGGCCGTTCTTCCTGTGCGTCTCGTTCACCCATCCGCACGATCCCTACACGACGCGGCAGGAGTTCTGGGACCTCTATGAGGGCGTCGACATCGACCTGCCGCGGGTGCCGGAGCCGGAGCGGACGTTGCTCGACCCGCACAGCCGGCGGCTGATGGAAGCCCTCGACCGGGACGCGGCAACGATCACCGAAGCGGAGATCAAGCGGGCACGGCGCGCCTATTACGGCAACATCTCCTATGTCGACCAGTGGGTCGGCCGCATCCGCCAGACCCTGCAGGCCTGCGGCCTTGCCGACGACACCATCATCCTTTTTACCGGCGACCACGGCGACATGCTCGGCGAGCGCGGGCTCTGGTACAAGATGAGCTTCTTCGAGAACGCCGCGCGGGTGCCGATGATCGTCCACGCGCCGCAGCATTTCGGCCCGAGGCGGGTGTCGCAGAACGTCTCCCTCGTCGACCTGGCGCCGACGCTGATGACGCTCACCGACAGCGCGCCGGAGGATTTCGAGCCGGGCTTCGACGGCCGCGACCTCACCCCGCTGATCGCCGGCGATGCGGACGAAGACGAGGACACCGTCTTCGGCGAGTTCTTCGGCGAGGGCGCTGTCGCCCCGCTCGTCATGATCCGGCGCGGCAATTACAAATACATCGCCTGCCCGGCCGACCCGCCGCAGCTCTTTGATCTGTCCGTTGACCCGGACGAGCTCACCAATCTGTGCGGCAATCCGGAGGTGGCGGAGACGGAAGCGGCGTTTGCGGCCGAGGTCTCGGAACGCTGGGATTTCGAGGCCCTGCAACAGGCCGTTCTTGCCGACCAGCGCAACCGGCGCTTCATCGACAAGGCGCTTCGGACCGGCAAGTTCCAGCCCTGGGACTACCAGCCGAAAACGGAGGCCCACGAGCAGTACATGCGCAACCATCTCGACCTCAACGAGGTCGAATGGCACAGCCGTTTTCCGCGCCCGGCAAAATAAGCCCCGCGCGCCCGCTTGATCCCTGCCGGCTTGGGTGCTTCCATGTGGCCAACCAAACGGCCGCACGGCCCATTCACCCAGAAAGAGCAGGGAAACGTCATGGCACACACTGTCACGAAGGTCCTCGGCGGCGCACTCGCCGCCGCCCTTATCTCCTTTTCCGCCATTTCCGCCGGGGGGGCGGCGGAGCCGGAAAGCTGCAAGACCGTCAACTTCTCCGACGTCGGCTGGACCGACATCACCTCCACGACGGCGGCGACCTCGGCGGTACTGTCCGCCATCGGCTACGAGCCGGAGACCAAGCTGCTGTCGGTGCCGGTCACCTATCGCTCGCTGAAGAACGGCGACATCGACATTTTCCTCGGCAACTGGATGCCGACCATGGAAGGCGACATCAAGCCTTACCGCGAGGACGGCTCGGTGGAGACCCTTCGGGCCAATCTGGAAGGCGCGAAATACACCCTCGCGGTTCCGAAATACACCTATGACAAGGGCCTGAAGAGCTTTGAGGACATCGCCAAGTTCAAGGACGACCTCGACGGCAAGATCTACGGCATCGAGCCCGGTAATGACGGCAACCGGCTGATCCTGACCATGATCGAGAAGGACACCTTCGGCCTGAAGGATTTCGAGCTGGTGGAATCGTCCGAGGCCGGCATGCTCTCCCAGGTCGCGCGCGACGTGAAGAAGAAGGTCGATATCGTCTTCCTCGGCTGGGAGCCGCATCCGATGAACGCCAACTACGACATGGCGTACCTGTCCGGCGGCGACGACGTCTTCGGCCCGGACTATGGCGGTGCGACGGTCTACACGAACGTGCGCAAGGGCTACACCGAGGAATGCCCGAACCTCGGCACGTTCCTGGGCAATCTGGAATTCTCGCTGGCCATGGAAAACGAGATCATGGGCGCGATCCTCAATGACGGCGCGGAGGCGGACGCCGCCGCCAAGGCCTGGCTGAAGCAGCATCCGGACGTCGTGGAAGGCTGGCTCGAAGGCGTCACGACCTTTGGCGGCGACGACGCCATGGCCGCGGCCAAGGAAGAACTCGGCCTGTAAGCGAGCCAGCCAATCGACGAGGGCGGCCGGACGGCCGCCCTTTTCTCTTTCCGGAGATCGCACGGTTGGAATTTCGAAGAATCCGAATCGTGCAAAATCCCTTTTTCGTGGTCTGAACGGCAATGGACTGGCTAACCGAGACCAAGATCCCGCTCGGCAAATGGGTCGAGGCCGGCGTCGAGGCCTTCAATGTCTGGGCGTCGGGGTTTCTGGACGCCGTTTCCGAAACGCTGCAGACCCTGATCGAGGGCCTCACCGACGGCATGGCGGCGGTGCCGCCCGTGGTCCTCGTGCTCGTTTTCGCCGCCCTTGCCGGCTATCTGAAGAAGAGCTGGAAGCTGGCGCTCGGCGTCGTTCTCGGCCTCTTCCTGATCATCAATATGGGCTACTGGGACGAGACGCTGGAAACGCTCGCCCTCGTCGTCTTCGCCACCTTCGTGTGCATGGTCATCGGCGTCCCGATCGGCATTGCGGCCGCCCATCGGCCCTGGCTGGAGGCTATCCTCAGGCCGGTCCTCGACCTGATGCAGACTCTGCCGACCTTCGCCTATCTCATCCCGACGCTGATCCTCTTCGGTCTCGGCGTCGTGCCGGGCCTGATCTCCACCGTGATCTTCGCCATTCCGGCACCGATCCGGCTCACCACCCTCGGCATCAAGTCGACGCCCAATGCGCTCGTCGAGGCGGGCAAAGCCTTCGGCTGCACGAAAAACCAGCTTCTCTTCAAGGTCGAGCTGCCGTCGGCGATGCCGACGATCATGGCCGGTCTCACCCAGTGCATCATGCTGTCGCTGTCGATGGTCGTGATTGCGGCGCTGGTCGGCGCCGACGGGCTCGGCGAGCCGGTGCTGCGCGCGCTCAACACCGTCAACATCGCCAAAGGGTTCGAATCCGGCCTTGCCATCGTCATCGTCGCCATCCTGCTCGACCGGGTGTTCCGGCGGGCCGAGCCGCCGTCGGAGCAGCGGTGAGGCGATGACCGACACCTCCCCCCTCCCCGCCTCGGAAGCCACATCTGGCACCGAAGACGCGATCCGCTTCGAGGCCGTCGACATCGTCTTCGGCGACGACCCGAAGGAGGCGCTGCCGCTGATCGATGCCGGCCAGGAGCGCAGCCAGATCCTGGAAGAGACCGGACTGGTGCTCGGCTGCGCCGGCGCCAGCCTCTCCGTCAGGCGCGGCGAGATCTGCGTCCTGATGGGACTTTCCGGCTCCGGCAAGTCGACCCTGATGCGCGCCGTCAACGGCCTGACGGAGGTCGCCCGCGGCAGGGTGCTGGTCAACACCGGAAGGGAGATGGTCGACGTCGTCACCTGCGGCCAGTCGATGCTGCGCACGATCCGGCGCAAGCACTGCGCCATGGTGTTCCAGCAATTCGCGCTGCTGCCCTGGCGCACGGTGAAGGAAAACGTCGCCTTCGGCCTGGAGGTGCGCGGCGAGGACGCGGCCCGCATCGACGAGATCGTGACGGAAAAGCTGGCAACCGTCGGGCTTTCCGAATGGGCCGACAAATACGGCCACGAGCTTTCCGGCGGCATGCAGCAGCGCGTCGGGCTCGCCCGGGCGCTCGCCACCGACGCCGACATCCTCCTGATGGACGAGCCGTTCTCCGCGCTCGACCCGCTGATCCGCTCGCGCCTGCAGGACGAACTCATCGAACTGCAGGCCCGGCTCGACAAGACCGTCCTCTTCGTCTCCCACGACCTGACGGAAGCGGCCAAGATCGGCCGGCACATCGCCATCATGGAGGGCGGGCGGATCGTCCAGCACGGCACGCCGGACGATATCGTCGACAACCCGGCGGACGACTATGTCGCCGAGTTCGTCGCCCATATGCGCGGCGGGTAAGCGGCGGGCCCGCCAGCGGAACAATCCATCGTCTTAGTCGTTTGCCTAACGCAGGATGCGTCCGGCCGCGATGTCACGCGGCCGTTTGCCTGCCGACTTCGACAGCCCATATGCACCGGGCGCCTTCTGACCGCCCGTGCCCATCCCTTTGAAGAGCCGTCACACGAGACCCATGAAACCGTTTTCCCAGAAGATGCCTCCGCGCACGACAAATCCGGACGGCGCGACCCGCCGCGTCGGCGTGGAACTGGAATTTGCCGCCGTCTCCGCACGCGACGGATCGCAGCAGGTGCAGAGCCTTTTCGGCGGCACCGTCGAGGAGGAGGACCCGCACCGCTTCCACATCCGCGGCACCGAACTCGGCGATTTCGTCTGCGAGCTCGACACCCAATACGCCCACCGGCCGCTGAAGCCGGAAGCCGGCAGGATCGGCGGCGGGCTGCGCGAGGCCTTTGCCGACTTCGACGCGCGGCTGCGCTCGCTGATCGGCGACGTCAGCTCGATCCTGGTGCCCTGTGAGGTGGTCTGCCCGCCGGTCCCGATCGACGAGATCGGCAAGCTGGAGCGGCTGGTGCAGGCGCTGCGCGAGGCCGGCGCGGAAGGCACCCGGTCCAATCCGCTCTATGCCTTCGGCGCCCAGCTCAACCCGGAGATCGCCGAGGACAGCGGCGAATGGATCACCTCGGTCCTGAAGGCCTATCTGCTGTTGTCGGAATGGCTGCGCGAGATCATGTCGATCGACCCGACCCGGCGCATCGCCTCCTTCGCCGATCCCTTCCCGAACCCTTACGTCCTCAGCGTCGTCGACCCGGACTACTGGCCGGGCCGGGAGCGGCTGATCGAGGATTACCTGCATGCCAACCCGACCCGCAACCGCGAACTCGACATGCTGCCGCTGTTCGCCTTTTTCGATGAGGAGAAGGTGAAGGCGCTGGCCCCCGATCCGCTGATCAAGAAGCGGCCGACCTTTCACTATCGTCTGCCCGATGCCCGCTTTTCCGAGGCGGACTGGGGCGTGACGCTGGAATGGAACCGCTGGTGCGTGGTTGAGGAGCTTGCCGCGGATCGGGCGAAGCTCGACGCCATGGGCCGGGCCTACCGGGCCAACCGCGAGCAGTGGATCTCGGAGAACTGGGCCATTCGCGCCAGCGAGTGGCTGCTTGTCTCATGAGGCTGCGCAAGGCGAAAACGACGCCATGCATCGGCGTCACCACCTCGGCCGGGGGCGGGCGCTACATGTGGTGGTTCTATTTCCTGTCGCTGAGGCTCTACGGGGTCCGGCCGGTACGGCTGATCGCGCCGATCGACGATGTCGATATCTCCAGCTTCGACGGGCTGATCATTGGCGGCGGTGACAATATCGGCGCCGGGCTCTACCAGGGCGACCTTACCCTCGACATCAACATCGATCCGGCGCGCGACGCCATGGAGCTGCGGCTGCTTGACCTTGCGGCGCGCTGCAAGGTGCCGGTGCTCGGGGTCTGCCGCGGCGCCCAGCTCCTCAACGTCTTTCGCGGCGGCTCGCTGCACCAGGACCTGCACAAGAGCTACGACGACGTCCCGCATATGTGGACGCCGCTGCCGAAGAAATACGTGACCATCGAGGCCGGCTCGAAACTCGCCGGCTTCCTCGGCCGCGCGCGCTTCAAGGCCAACAGCCTGCACCGCCAGGCGATCGACCGGCTCGGCGAGGGCATGGAGGTCTCCGCCCGCGACGAATACGGCATCGTCCAGGGCATCGAGGACCCCAAGGCACGCTTCCTCATCGGCGTCCAGTGGCACCCGGAATTCCTCATCTACCGAGCCTCGCAAAGGCACCTGTTCCGGGCGTTCCTCAACGCGGCGGAGGCCTATTGCGCGGAGCGGTAGTTCCTCAATACCACACCCCGGTCATGCGCCGTCTCGGCCGGCGGGTGACGGGGATGAAGGATTTTCCGACGACGACCGGGGCGTCGAGGGCGGCAAAGACCGGGTCGCGGGCCGGCTGCAGGGTTTTCAGACGGGCGACCCGATCCTCGGTCCGCGGGTGCGAGCGCAGCAGCGAGGGGTCGGGCAGGCGGTTTCCCGGCAGCACCATGCTCTCCCAGCGGCGGCCATGGGCGCGTTCCAGCTTGACGAGGGCCGAGGCAAGGCCCTCCGGGTCGCCGGTCAACTCGGCGGCGTCGAGGTCGGCGTCGTATTCGCGGGCGCGCGACAGGGCGAGCTGCATCAGCCCGCCGATGGTCGGGGCGGCGAGCAGGATCAGGATGCCGAGCCAGGGCACGGTGCCGCTGCCGGCAAGGATCGCCGGCAGGTTCAGGGCCAGCACGATCATGCCGAAGGTGGAGAGCACGCCGGTCATGCGCGCGACGATATCGGCGAGCGCCATCACCTTGATGTCGCCGTTGCGGACATGGCTGACCTCGTGGGCGACGACGGCGGCGAATTCGCGTGAAGAGAGGCCCCGGATCAGCCCGTCGGTGACGCAGACGACGGCGTCCTCGGGCCGGCCGACAGCAAAGGCGTTCATCATCCGGCTCGGCACGTAGTAGAGCTTCGGCACGCGCGGCAGGCCGGCACGCTCGGCGATCAGCGCCAGCACCCGGTGGCCCTCCTCGAACACGTGCTCGGGCAGCTCGCGCGCCCGGTACATGCGCAGCACCAGCTCCGGCGAGGCGCGGGTGGCAAAGAAGAGGCCGAGGCCGCCGCCGATCAGCGCAAAGAGGATGCCGTCAGGCCCCATGACGATGACGACGCACAGCACCAGAAGCGCCAGGCTGCCCGCGGCGAGCAGCCAGGTGTGGAGCGTGTTGCGGAATTTATGGCGACGTTGGAGGTCGTCGCTCAGCGATAAAAACCCTGTCATGCCATTGATGTAGGCAGACGCGGCCGGGTTTTTAAGGGCTCAGGCCGAGGCCTGCTGGTCGCGGCCGAGATAGGCTTCCAGCCGGTCCAGCGCCGCATCGAGCACCTCCGGCCTCTTGCAGAAGCAGAAGCGCACGAAGGTCTTCGGGGCGTTTTTTCCCGGATAGAAGGCCGAGAGCGGGATGGCGGCGACGCCGGCATCGACCGTCAGCGTCCGGCAGGCGGCAACGTCGTCCTCGCCAAGGCCCATGCCGGCGATATCGACGGAGACGAAATAGGTGCCTTCGCAGGGCAGCACCGGAAAGCCGAGGCGGGCAAGGCCATCCGACAGGTGATCGCGCTTTGCCGTCATGTCGGCGACAAAACCCTCGTAATAGGCATCGTCGCTGGCAAGGCCCTTCGCAACCGCCTTCTGCAAATTCGGCGGCGTCGTGAAGGTGACGAACTGGTGCGCCTTGGCGACCGGGCCGATAAGGCTCGCCGGGCCACTGATATAGCCAACCTTCCAGCCGGTGAAGGAAAAGGTCTTGCCGGCCGAGCCGATGCGCACCGAGCGTTCGCGCATGCCTTCGAACGTCATCAGCGGCCGGTGCTTTCTGCCGTCGAAGACGAGGTGTTCGTAGACCTCGTCGCAGATCGCGTAGGCGTCGTATTTGACGCAGAGCTCCGCGATCAGCGCCAACTCGTCCTCGGAGAAGACTTTCGCGGCCGGGTTCATCGGGTTGTTGAGGAGGATCGCCTTGGTGCGTTCGCTGAAGGCGGCCTCCAAAGCGTCCCGGTCGAGGCGCCAGTCGGGCGGAGCGACGCGCACCAGCTTGATCTCGGCGCCGGCGCGGCGCGCCATCGGCAGGTAGCAGTCGTAGAGCGGCTCAATCAGGATGACCTCGTCACCGGGCTCGACGATGCCGAGCAGGCAATCGGCGATCGCTTCGGTCGCGCCGGAGGTGACGAGCACTTCGCTCGCCGGGTCGATGTCGAGGCCGTAAAAGCGCCGGTTGGCGGCGGCAACGGCCTCACGCAGTTCGGCGAGACCCAGCATCGGCGGGTACTGGTTGGGGCCGGCGACGGTCGCCTCGGCGGCGATGCGGCGCAGCTCCTCCGGTCCGTCGACATCGGGAAACCCTTGCCCGAGATTGACGGCCTTGTGCTCGATCGCCAGCCGCGACATCACCTCAAAGACGGTGGTCGGCACGCCGGTAAAGATGGCATTGGTCGGCTTCATCGGGGATCCCCCACGCTTTGCCCGGACAGCACGGCGAGATGGATGCCGCAGAAACGGCGCGGAGTCGAGTATTGTTGATGGCACCGAAAGCCGCAGTGGTGCAATGGATCAGTCGACGGCCTCGCCGATGGAGGCGAACGCGGCGTCCACATAGTGCTGGCGCAGCTTGCGCGAGATCGGGCCGGGCGTGCCGTCGCCAATGGTGGAATGGTTGATGGCGACGACCGGCATCAGGAAGGTCGAGGCCGAGGTGATGAAGGCCTCCTTGGCGTTCTCCGCCTCGCCCGGGGTGAACGGGCGTTCGATGATGGTGATGTCGTCCTCGCGGGCGAGCCTCAGGATGGCATCGCGGGTGATGCCGTGCAGGATGTCGCTGGTGAGCTGGCGGGTGATCACCGCGCCCTCGGCGTTGACGATGAAGGCGTTGTTGGAGCTGCCTTCCGTAACGAAGCCGTCCTCCACGAACCAGGCATCGCCATAGCCGGCTTCCAGCGCCGCCTGCTTGGCCATGGAGGCCGGCAGGAGGCCCACCGTCTTGATGTCGCGGCGGCGCCAGCGGATGTCCGGCACGGTCATCACGGCGATGCCCTTTTCCACCTTCGGGTTGTCCACCACCGGACGGGCCTGGGTGAACATGACGAGGCTCGGCGCCGCGTCGGTCGGATAGGCGAAATCGCGGTCGGCAATGCCGCGGGTCACCTGCAGATAGACGATGCCCTCGTCGAGCTCGTTAAGGGCGACGAGCTTTTCGTGGATGTCGCGCAGTTCCGCCTCGCCCATCGGGCGTGCCATCTGCAAGGCGCTCAGCGACCGGTTGAGGCGGGCCATATGCGGCTCGAAATCGACCAGCTTGCCCTTGAGGACCGTCGTTACCTCATAGACCCCGTCGGCGAAGAGAAAGCCGCGGTCGAAGACGGAAATCTTCGCGTCGTCCTCGGCGAGAAACGCGCCGTTGACATAAACCGTGCGTGCCATGTGTCAGCCCCCGTTTGAATTCAGCCCAGAGTGTCGACGATCGGGCCGACGCCGATGCGCACCGGATCGACGGCCGGAAGCCCGAGCCGCGTTCCGGTGTCCTCAAGGAGGCGCAGCGCCTCGTCCTCGCCGAGCCGCGAGGTGTCCATGGAGACGCCGACGAAGCGGACGTCCGGGTTGGTCAGCCGCGCGGTCCGAAGGTTCAGGTCCATGCACTCCTCCAGCCCCGGCAGCGCGAAGTCCGGCACGCCGCGCATATGCGTGCGGGTCGGCTCGTGGCAGAGCACCAGGGCATCCGGCTGGGCGCCGTGGATGAGGCCCGTGGTGACGCCGGCAAAGGAGGGATGGAACAGCGAGCCCTGGCCCTCGATCACGTCCCAGTGGTCGTCGGCGGCGTCGGGCGTCAGGTCCTCGATGCAGCCGGAGATGAAGTCGGAGACCACCGCATCGACGGAGACGCCGTCGCCAACGATGAGGATGCCGGTCTGGCCGGTGGCGCGGAAGTCGGCGTCCATGCCGCGGGCGCGCATTTCCTTCTCGATGGCAAGGGTCGTGAACATCTTGCCGCAGGAGCAGTCGGTGCCGACGGTGAGGAGCCGCTTGCCAGGGCGCCTGGAGCCCTTGCCGACCGAAAACGTCTTGGTCGGGTGGCGGACGTCGAAGATAGAGCGGCCGAGCCGGTCGGCCTCGGCCTTCAGTTCGGGAATGTCGGCAACCTTGTTGTGCAGGCCGGCGGCGATGTCGAGGCCGCATTCCAGGGCGTCGTGCAGCACGGAGATCCAGTTGCCGGCGATGACGCCGCCGCGGTTGGCGACGCCGACGACGAGGGTGCGCGCACCCTTCTGGTAGGCCTCGGCCGGCGTCATGTCGGGCAGGCCGCAATCGGCTTTGCAGCCCGGAAGACGGATCTGGCCGACGCAATGCTCCGGCCGCCACTGGCGGATGCCGACGGCGACCTTGCCGGCGAGCAGGTCCGGCGCGTCGCCGAGGAAGAGGACGTAGGGGGTTTTGATCGACATGCTTGTGACTCCCGAGGGCGAGACCTGCCGATGGAAGCGCCGGCGGGCCCGGCGGTCAAGGGGGAAAGGGTCCCCGCGCCACATATCAGGACGCTGGAATATGTTGTTTTCGTTCAGGAAATCGCTTCTTCGGCGGGAAGGTAGTCATAGCCGAGCTCGCGGGCGACGGGCTCGCAGGTGACCTTGCCGTTCCAGATGTTGAGGCCGTCGCGCAGGAACGGATCGTCCTTCAGCGCCTGCTTCCAGCCCTTGTCGGCGATCGCCAGGGCGTGCGGCAGGGTGACGTTGTTGAGCGCATAGGTCGAGGTGCGGGCAACGGCGCCGGGCATGTTGGCGACGCAATAGTGGACGATGTTCTCTTCCACGAAGATCGGATTGTCGTGGGTCGTCGGCCGCGAGGTCTCGAAGCAGCCGCCCTGGTCGATGGCGACGTCGACGAGCACGGCACCGCGGTTCATGGTCTTCAGCATGTCGCGGGTGACGAGCTTGGGCGCCGCCGCGCCCGGGACCAGCACCGCGCCGATGATAAGGTCGGCATTGGCGACATGGTCGGCGAGGATGGCGCGGGTCGAATAGAGGATGCGGGCGCGCGACTCGAAATGGGTCGCCAGCCGCTCCACCACCATCGGGCTGCGGTCGAGCACGGTGACGTTGGCGAACATGCCGACGGCCATCTGGGCGGCGTTGAAGCCGACGACGCCGCCGCCGAGGACCAGGACCTTGGCCGCGCCGACGCCGGGCACGCCGCCGATGAGGACGCCGCGGCCGCCATTGACCTTTTCCAGCGCGTGCGCGCCGGCCTGGATCGACATCCGGCCGGCGACCTGGCTCATCGGCTTCAGCAGCGGCAGGCCGCCCTGTGCGTCGGTCACGGTCTCATAGGCGATGCAGATGGCGCCGGAGGCGATAAGGTCCTTGGTCTGCTCCGGATCCGGCGCCAGGTGGAGGTAGGTGTAGAGGATCTGGCCCTCGCGCAGCATCTTGCGCTCATGGGCCTGGGGCTCCTTCACCTTGATGATCATGTCGGCCTTTGCAAAGACCTCGGCCGGGGTCGCGACCACCGTCGCGCCGACCGCGCGGTAGTCGTCGTCGGTGGCGCCGATGCCGTCGCCGGCATTGGTTTCCACCAGCACCTGATGGCCGCGGTGGACCGCGTCGAGCGCGCTTTCCGGCGTCATGCCGACGCGGTATTCGTGGTTTTTGATTTCCTTGGGAACGCCGATGAGCATGACCGCCTCCTGGACTGCAATGCAGGTATGCTAGCCGAAGATTGTGTGGATTTCTCACCGATTAATCGTCACTATCGCGCAATCGCCGGAAAATCCTCCCGAAATTTCACGTCTTTTTCGAATGGCATACGATTCCCTCGACCGCGCCGACCGCAAGATCCTCGCCATCCTGCAGTCCAACTGCCGGATTTCGATCGCCGAGATCGCCGAGGAGATCGGCCTTTCGCCCTCTGCCTGCCACCGGCGCATCAAGCTGCTTGAGGAGGCCGGGATCGTGGAATCCTACGTCGCCCGGCTGAGCCCTCAGGCGCTGGGATTTTCCATGGTGGTGTTCGTCGAGGTGTCGCTGTCGTCCCAGTCGGAGGCGGCGCTGTCGAAGTTCGAGGCGGCGATCGACGCGGCGCCGGAGATCCTGGAATGCCATCTGATGGCCGGGCCGGCGGACTACCTGATCCGCGTCGCGGCAAAGGACCCGGCCGACTACGAGCGCATCCACCGGGAACTGATCGCAAGGCTGCCGGGGGTGGCGCGGGTGCAGTCCAACTTCTCGCTCCGGACCGTGCGCGCCTGGCGCGGCTACAAGGTGGTGGAGCCGGTGTGAGGGGCTATGGTCGCGGGATTGGGTAGCGCGCGCCGTGCGTGCGTGTGGCTCCTGGATTGCCGCGTCGGCCTGACGGCCTCCTCGCAATGACGTTGGAACTATTGAGGAATCATGCCTCGTCGTCATTGCGAGCGCAGCGAAGCAATCCAGACAACAGCGCCCGTCACACGACCTCCACGTCGAACTGAACGCACGGATCAATGGCCGTGACGAGGAGCGATGCAGCCTCCTTCAGCTTCTCGACATCTTCCGCGCGAACGCCCTTGAGCCCCGCAGCGAGCACCCCCTCGGCGTGAAAATTCCACTCCGTCGGGGCGAGGATGCGGTAGGCGGCCGTGCGCCCTCCCTCGATCTCCACGTAGTGGACGAGACGACCGCGGGCGGTCTCGACCGTGGCGACGCCGGTGCCGGCGGCGCGCGCGGGTGCGCCCGGCTCGGCCGTTTCCTCCGCGGCCTCCAATTCCCCGGCGATCTGGCGAATGTCCGCGATCAGGCCATCGACGGAGACGATGCGCGCGGCAAGCTGGGCCAGGAGCCCGGCGCCGTGGGCTGCGGTCAGGTCGACGATCAGCGGATGGTCGCGATGGGTGGCGCCGGCACCGGTCTGGTACGCCGTGCCGTCGATCTCGGGCCGGGCCGAGAAGGCGCGGCCTGCGTCGCCGGCAAGGCGCTCGGCGAGCCATTTGCGATCAAGCTCCGGCAGCGGCGGCGTCGTTGCCGCGCCGAAGCCGGCAAGATCACGATCCAGCACGGTCCGTACGACGCGGGCGATCGGCGTCTCCCCCCGTGCCGCCCACATCGCCAGCGCTTCGGGGTTGGCGAGGACCTCGGCGGCGCGCACCTCGCGGCCGAAGATGCCGAGCCGTGCGATCTCCGCCATGGTGTCGGCGAAGGCTGAGACCTTTGCCGGCTTCGGTTCGACCCCGGCGCCGCCGAGGCGGATCCAGTCGGTGCGCGGATAGACGGTCTTTGCCAGCCGCGCGATGCGGGCGCGGGCGTCGCGCAGCGCGTCGAAGGCGGTCTCCTCGCCGGCCATCTGCGGCAGGTCGAGCATCAGGCGCCACATCGCCTGGCCGAGCGCCTCGCCGGCGACGAGCAGGCGGCGGGCAGACGCCACGGCCGGTGCCGGGGCGATCCCGAGGGCGTCTTCGGCGGCTTCAAGCCCGGCAACCGTGTGCGCCGTGCCGCAGAGGCTGTAGAGCAGCCGCAGCGACTGGATCGCGTCCATGACCTCGCGACCTTCCAGCACCGATGCCGCGCCGAGCGGGCGGGTGGACGCAATGTCGACCGCATCGACCCTGCCGCCGGCCAGCGTCAGGCGCACGGCAAGACGGCCCTCGATGCCGCAATCGCGCTGGCCGATCCTGTCTTCGATGTCAGTGGACATGTTTTTTACCCCCCTCGGCCGATGCCGTGCGGCCCGTCTTTTTTGTTTTCCGGATCGCCTGCCTGTTACCGCACCTTGCCGCGGAACAGGTCGCGGCGGGACATCGCCGTTTGCTTCTTTGCCCGCCCGGCGGCCAGCGGCGTCATCAGTCTGGCAAGGCCCTCGCGGGCCTCCTTGCGGGCATCGTCCTGGCTGTGGATGTGGAAGAGCGCCGTCACCAGCGACAGCGAGGCATAGGCGCCGATCTTTTCCGAAAACGCCTCCAGGAACACCTCCGGCCCGGACGGCAGGAAATGGGTCGCCTGGCCGGTGCCTGCGCGCTCCGGCGTCCAGGCGCGCGGCAGGGCGACGATGCTGATGAACCAGGGCGCGATGAGAACGCCCAGGTAATCCGCGCAATAGGGCCGAAAGCCCATGGTCTCGATTTCGACGTTGCGATTATAGACCGGCAGGTCGCGCATCTGGGTCTCGCCGACCTCGGCAAAGTCGGCAACGAGCGCGGCAAGGCGCTCGGCCATCGGCCCGCCAGAGACATCTGCCTGCGCCCCGCTCATTGCGGCCGCTCCCGCTCGCCGATGGTCTCAAGGATATCGTCGAACAGCCGGTAGGATTCCGCGGCGGCCTCCGCGTCCATCTTGGCGACGGCAAAGCGCTGCATCTGCAGGACGACGAAATCGCCGACCGCGACCGGCTCCGGCAGCATCGCCAGGCTGACGGTCAGCTCCGCGCCATAGCGTTCGACGACGGCGGTGGCGCCGTCGACGGAAAGCACTCTGGCGGGAACGGCAAGACACATCGGATAGCCGCCTTTCGGATCACGGTCTTTCGAGTATCGGCCTTGATACTTTAGGGCTTTCGAATACGTCCGGCAATCGAGGGTTCCGCTTTTTCGTGGGGGTCCGGTCGCCGGACGGGGCGGTAGCCGATTGCCCCTTTCCTCACCTTGCCGGATAGATTAAGGGTTGGACCTAAGGGAATTCACGGGGGTTGCCCCTGCTCGGCGCCCCGTGGACCGTATTCAAACCGAACCGCGCGGCCCGACCGGGGCCGATGCGGCGGGTCCGATCCCCGGCCACCGGCTATCGCCCGGTGGCCTTTTCATGGCGGGCCGAATTCTTGGAGGCTGATTGATGAAGCTGTTCTTTTCCCAGACCTCACCCTTCGTGCGCAAGGTCATGGTGCTGGCCCACGAGGCCGGGATCGCCGACAAGATCGAAAAGGTCTCCGCCGCCGCTCATCCAATCGACCGGGACGAGAACGTCGTCATCCAGAACCCGCTCGGCAAGATCCCGACGCTGGTGCTCGACGACGATTCCGTGCTGTTCGACAGCCGCGTCATCGCCGCCTTCCTCGACACCCAGCACGAGGGCACGCCGCTGATCCCGGCGTCCGGCATCAAGCGCTTTGCCGCGCTGACGCTGGAGGCGCTTGCCGACGGGCTGTCCGATGCGGCGGTTCTGGTGCGCTACGAACTGACGCTCCGCGACGAAGACAAGCGCAACCAGGCCTGGCTGAACGGCCAGATGGCCAAGATCGATACCGCGCTCGACGAACTGGAAGCGCACTGGATGGAGATCCTGACCGGCCCGCTGACGCTGGGCCAGATCGCCGTCGGCTGCGCGCTCGGCTATCTCGATTTCCGTTTCGCCGACATCGACTGGCGCGAGGCGCGGCCGCAGCTTGCCGGCTGGTACGAGACGTTCGCCAAGCGTCCGTCCATGGAGGCGACGGCGCCGCCGCAAGGCTGAACCCGCCGAGGCCCCGCGGTCAGCCGATGAGCGGCCGCAGCACCAACGCGACGCCGAGCACGATCAGCACGACCAGAACGAGGCGCCGGAACGCGTCGACCGACAGGCGGCGGCGCAGCGCTGTTCCCGCCTTGATGCCGGCAAAGACCGGCACCAGGCCGGCGAACGAGATCGCAAGGGTGTGCCACGTCATCAGCCCGATCTTGGTGAGCCCCACCGCCATCACCGCGCTCGACAGGCAGAACGAGATGTTGATCGCCTGGATGAAGCGGTCCGGCCCGAGCCTGAGCGCCATCAGATAGGGCAGGATCGGCATCACCTGCGAGCCCGTCAGGCCGTTGAAGAGACCGGCCAGGAACCCGGTCGGCGGCGCCAGCGGCTTTTCGCGCCGCGGCGGGATGACAAGCTCCGGCCCGGCGAGCGAAAAGGCGCCATAGGCCGCCAGAACGACGCCGAGGACCGCGCCGGCGGCAGGCCCGTCCACCCGATCGAGGAGAAAGAGGCCGAGGAGCAACCCCGGCAGGGTCGCGAGATAGAGCCAGCGGAACCGCGAAAGGGTCTCGCGGAAATGGCCGACCTCGATCATCACCAGCGTGTTGCTGATCAGGGAGGGGACGATGACGAGGGGCATCGCCGCCTTCAGGCCGATGGCGAGCGCCAGCACCGGCAGGGCGGAGGTGGAAAAGCCGAGGCCCGTCGCGCCCTTGACGAAGGCGGCGAAGAAAAGGCCGGCAGCGACGATGGCGAGTTGCTCCGGCGACACACATGCTCTCCCGTTTGCCCGGTTTCCGTCCGCGCATTGCGCGCCACCGACCTGTTATGGCAAAAGGCGGCGTTGTTCCACATTTGCACGTTGCATTCGTTCCCACGCTCCCGGGTTGGCGCCATTTTCCTCCCGAACCGGCGACCGGCAGAGCGGCCCCAAGCAACGCTGCCTTCCGGAGACCGCACTCCATGACCGACACCCGCTTCGATGTACTTGGCATCGGCAACGCCATCTACGACGTTCTCGCCCATGTCGAGGACGACTTCCTCGTCCAGGAGAACCTGATCAAGGGGTCCATGCGCCTGATCGAGACCGAGGAAGCCGAACGGCTCTACGCCAAGATGGGACCGGCGATCGGCATCTCCGGCGGCTGCGCCGGCAACACCGTCTCCGGCGTCGCCTCCTTCGGCGGCTCGGCCGCCTTCATCGGCAAGGTGGCGGAGGACGAACTCGGCCATGCCTATCGCCACGACATCCGCGCCTTCGGCGTCGGCTTCGACACGCCCACCCTCGTCAACGGATCGCCGACGGCGCGCTCAATGATCCTGATTTCGCCGGACGGCGAGCGCACCATGAACACTTACCTCGGCGCCAGCCAGGAGCTGACGCCGGCCGACATCGACCGCGACACGGTGGCGGCCGCCGCCGTCACCTATCTGGAAGGCTATCTGTGGGATCCCCCGGCGGCCAAGGAAGCGTTCCGCACGGCGGCCGCCTACGCCCACGAGGCCGGCCGCAAGGTGGCGCTGACGCTGTCGGATTCGTTCTGCGTCGACCGCTTCCGCGAGGAGTTCCTGGACCTGGTGCGCACCGGGCTCGTCGACGTCCTGTTCTCCAACGAGCACGAGATCCACGCGCTCTACCAGACCGCGGACCTGGCGACCGCGATCGCCGCCGTGCGCCAGGATGCGCCGCTTACGGTCATCACGCTCGGCGCCAAGGGCTCGATGGTGGTCTCCGGCGAGGAGACGACCGAGGTGGCCGCAGCCCCGGTCGACCGGGTGGTGGACCTGACCGGTGCCGGCGACCTCTACGCCTCCGGCTTCCTGTTCGGCCTGTCGCGGGACTTCGACCATGCCGACTGCGCCGAACTCGGCGGCATCGCCGCCTCGGAGGTCATCACCCATGTGGGCGCCCGGCCGGAGAAGTCGCTGCGTGACCTGGCGGCGCAGCGCGGCTTTCCGATCTCCTGATCGCCGCGGCGGCGGTCAAGCCGAATCAGAGCGCCGTGCGCTGGCGGATGGCGGCGGCGAGCGTTCCCTCGTCGAGATAGTCGAGCTCGCCGCCGACGGGAACGCCGTGGGCGAGCCGCGAGATCTTGACGTTAAGGCCGGCGAGCTGGTCGGACACGTAATGCGCCGTCGTCTGGCCCTCCACCGTCGCGTTGACGGCGAAGATGATTTCTTTCACCCCGTCGGCGCGGGTCCGGTCGATCAGGCTCTCCACGTTGAGGTCTTCCGGGCCGACGCCGTCCAGGGCGGAGAGGACCCCGCCGAGCACATGGTAGCGGGCGCTGACGGCGCCGGCGCGCTCAAGCGCCCACAGGTCGGCGACGTCTTCGACGACGACGATGACGGACGGGTCCCGCCGCGGATCGCGGCACAGGGTGCAGGGATCGGCGGTATCGATGTTGCCGCAGACCTGGCAGGTGACGATGGTGTCGCGGGCGGCGGCCATCGCCGCGGCGAGCGGGGTCAGCAGGGACTCTTTCTTCTTCACAAGATGCAGCGCCACGCGCCGGGCCGAGCGCGGACCGAGCCCCGGCAGCTTGGCAAGCAACTGGATCAGCCGCTCGATTTCCGGTCCGATGGGCGAACTGGCCGTCATGTCTTGTGTCGTTCCCTGGAGATTGCGCAAGGCGCATGATGCGCTTTGCCGACTGTTCGGTTTTCGTTTTTCAACGGAGCGGCGGGCTTGCGGCGGTTGCCGGATCGTCCGGCTGGCGCGATCTCGCCGGCGCTTTTCCCCCTTCTCGGCGTCATTGCCGGGCTTGACCCGGCAATCCATCGGGCCGTGCCACCTGCCGCTCCCTCATCATGGACCACCGGGTCAGGCCCGGTGGTGACGCGGCGTGAGGGGCGACGACGGGAGAAGACGGCACCGTTCAAGCCCGGCACGCACACGGTGAACATAGGGGCGTCTGTTGAGAAACCACCCGTCCCGTTGCCCGCTCCTCAGAACGGCATCTTCATGCCCGGCGGCAGGCCCATGCCGCCCATCATCTCCTTGGTCTTTTCCTGCATGACCTCTTCGCTCTTGGTGCGCGCGTCGTTGACGGCGGCCATGACGAGGTCTTCCAGGATCTCGATCTCTTCGGGATTCGCCAGCGAGGGATCGACCTTCAGGGCCTTCAACTCGCCCTTGCCGGAGAGCTTTGCTGTGACGAGGCCGGCGCCGGCGCTGCCCTCCACCTCGATCTCGGCGATCTGCTGCTGCATCTCGGCCATCTTGCCCTGCAGGTCCTTGGCCTGCTTCATCATCTTCAGAAAATCCATCGCGTCCTCGCTGGTGTCGACTGGTATCGGTTCAAAAGGCTGCCCGTGATCGGCGGCCGGTCAGTCGGCGTCGTCATCCGTATCGCCATCGGCGGAGCCTGCGTCCGGGTCGACTGCCTCAGGCTCGGGTCTGGTGACGCGCACGCCGACGATCTCCGCGCCGGGAAAGGCGGTCAGGATGGCCGCGACGTTGGGGTCGTCCCGCGCCTCGGCAAGGAGGCGGTCGCGTTCGGCGTCGCGGCGCTGGCGCAGGGTCGCGCCGCCGCCCTCGCGGGCAACCGTGACCACCCAGCGCATGCCGGTCCAGTCGCTGAGCCGGGCGCCGAGCTCGCCGGGAAGGCCCGTCGGCGCATCGGGTTCAAGCTCGACCTCGATGCGGCCGGGCTCGAACCGTACCGGATGCAGCAGCGTCTCGACCTGGTCCTTCAGCTTCAGGTCGCGGCGCTCGCGGGCAAGTGCGGCGACATCGGCGAGCGAGGCGAGCGCGATCCCGGCGGCCTGTGGTGCCGGTGCCGGCGGCTCGGGCTCCGGCGCGGTCAGGTCCGCCATGGCGTCGGGCTCGGCCCGCT
>NZ_NPEV01000204.1 GCF_003258835.1 Rhodobium orientis
CAGAACAAAAAAAGAGTGGACATTTTTATTTGTCGGTCCTGACGGGACAAACGGAGACGAAGATTTTAAAGCGCTTCTTGAAGAAGATAATGTCATCTGGACGGGCCCCGCTGCGCCGTCAGAAGTACCAGCTTATATGAATGTAGTGGATATCGGTATCATGCCGTATAAACCGTCGCCATATAACAATGCGGTATTTCCTTTAAAGCTGTTTGAATTTTTGGCTGCCGGAAAGCCTGTCGCAGGTATGAAC
>NZ_NPEV01000205.1 GCF_003258835.1 Rhodobium orientis
GCGCTGCTCTTGACAGTGCGGAAAAAGAAATCGTAAAAAATGAAATGCTGTCGGGAACAACCCGACAGCATTTTTGTTTCATTTCAGTCCGAATCCTGCACGATCTGATAATACATGCCCGTTTTTTGATCGACCACCGGCTCCAAATGAAGCCCGTCATCAGTCTCAAATGTACCATTCAGGCGATCTGCATCCCCTGTATATAACGTGTACTTTCTTCCCTTAGGGGTTGTGAACGGCGCGGAAGCTTCCG
>NZ_NPEV01000206.1 GCF_003258835.1 Rhodobium orientis
ACAAGCTCTATAAAGAAAACGGCGTTGAAATTAAAAAAGATATTGCGGGGCTGATGCTGTCGGCGATCATCTCAGATTCCCTCTTATTCAAATCCCCGACATGCACGGAAGAAGATGTCAAAGCTGCAAAAGAATTGGCTGCGATTGCCGGCGTTGATGCTGACAGCTATGGACTAGATATGCTGAAAGCCGGAGCTGATTTGAGCGCAAAGACGATTCCTCAGCTTCTTTCTCTGGACGCAAAAGAGTTTAC
>NZ_NPEV01000207.1 GCF_003258835.1 Rhodobium orientis
GATAACAATCCGAACCTTGAAAATGACTTGATGGCTCTTGGAGAACGTCTTGAAGCGGTAGCCGATTTCGAGTCTGTATCAGAGCTGTCAGCTCAGGATATCGCTGAAATGCTGTCCATTTTAAACGATCTTCAGAAGACGCTCGAAGTGAAAACGAAATATTATCTTGTTAAAGACGGAAAGAAAAAAGAAGTGTCTTTGACGACGCTTGTCAGTGCTGAAGATCTGAAGGGAGCAAGCCTCCTAGTGGAA
>NZ_NPEV01000208.1 GCF_003258835.1 Rhodobium orientis
ATCCATCGGTGACAACCGTGACGATCGAAGAAAAAACGACGAAGGAATTCCCGGTCGAGGTTGATTTTTATAATAAAAACAAAATGAAAGACGGCTACACGCCGGAGCTGCCGATCATCAACCCGAAAAACGTCAGCGTCACCGGCTCAAAAGCCGTGATCGACAGAATCCAGAACATCAAGGCGACGATCAATTTAGAGGGCGTCGACCAGACGGTTGAAAAAGAAGCCAAGCTTACAGTATACGACAAGG
>NZ_NPEV01000209.1 GCF_003258835.1 Rhodobium orientis
GAATGATGTCATCCGCGCTCTTAACCGTTTCCTTCTGCCTTTTAATTTTCCGGAAAAGCTCGGCTGATTCTGCAAACTGCTCCATCATCAATTTGCAGCGATAGTCCAACAGCTGAAAATAAAGCTCCAGATCTCCGCTTTTCTCCATTTTAGAAAGCAGGTTTTGGATCTCGTACCTCAAAGATACAGCCTGGAGCGCTTCATGGCGCTTGATCATGGTGTACCACTGATTCAGGAGCCCGGCCGCTTT
>NZ_NPEV01000210.1 GCF_003258835.1 Rhodobium orientis
CACCTCAACTTTTATAACGGGATACGTCTTGCCGTCTTCCCACTCGGCCGTCTCATCGGAAGTTTTAGTTGAGCGGCTTAAAAAACGGTACCCGCTGTTTACATCCTGAAAGATCACTTGATAAGTTTTCGGATGAATATTTGGTTTCATATGCCATTCCTCCTATCAAAACGTAATAATTACGTTTTATTATATACCTTTCAAATCCCTGTGTCAAAAATGAATGTTCATTTGCCATACTTAATCCC
>NZ_NPEV01000211.1 GCF_003258835.1 Rhodobium orientis
TCAGGAGATGGCGTCGGATCGACTCGAAGGCTGACATCTGTCTGCAGCTGCTGTTCAAGCCGCTCTTCAATCTTCCTGGCCGTGACATATTTTCCTTCGCGACCGGCAAAAGGACTGTTGTTAACCGCAAACGTCATTTGAAGCGTCGGTTCGTCAATGCGAAGAACCGGAAGCGCCTCTTGATGCTCAATCGGGCAGACGGTTTCTCCGACATTGATGTCTTCCATTCCTGATACAGGGACAAGGT
>NZ_NPEV01000212.1 GCF_003258835.1 Rhodobium orientis
TGTTGCTGAAAATCGCGGGAGTGTCGGCGGTTCCGGTCGGATTGATTTTAATGCAGGACGCCGGTACGGCCGGTATCTGCATGTTCTTTGTCGCCGTTATGGTGTTTTTATCAGGCGTGAACTGGAAGCTGATTTTCATAGTCGCGGGATCGGGCATCACGCTCGTACTGCTCGTTCTGTTTTTGGTGATCAATTTTCCGGAGTTTTCAAAGGATACATTGCATATCCAGCAATATCAGATCAACC
>NZ_NPEV01000021.1 GCF_003258835.1 Rhodobium orientis
GCCCGCGCCTACGAAATGTCCGAACCCGAAACGGGTTCGCCAGCCCGAATGGGCGCCGGCCGGCCAGGCCGCGCCCGCGCAGGCCCAGCGCCGCAGGTGCGGCAAGGCCCGTAAGTGATAACCCCCCGAACCCGGTCACGGGTTCGCCAGCCCGAACGGGCGCCGGCCGGTCAGGCCGCCCCCGCGGAGGGCCAGCACCGAAGGTGCGGTGCGGCCCGTGAGCGAGAAGAGGACCGAACAATGTACGAAACCAACTACCATCGCGCGTCCAGCCTTAGCGACGCCGCTTCGCAGATCGCCGGCAACGAGGACGCCAAGCTGCTGGCCGGCGGCCAGACGCTGATCCCGACCATGAAGCAGCGCCTGGCGGCGCCCTCGGACGTCATCGACATCCGCAATCTCGACGAGCTGAAGGGGATCGACGTCTCCGGCGGGACCGTCACCATCGGCGCCGCCGTCTGCCATGCGGACGTCGCCAATTCCGACGCCGTCAAGGGCGCCATCCCGGCGCTGGCCGCTCTTGCCGGCAAGATCGGCGACCCGCATGTCCGCCATATGGGGACCATCGGAGGCTCCATCGCCAACAACGACCCGGCGGCCGACTATCCCGCCGCCGTCCTCGGCCTGGACGCCACCGTCGTCACCAACAAGCGCGAAATCGCCGCCGCCGACTACTTCAAGGGCCTCTTCGAAACGGCTTTGGATGAGGACGAGATCATCGTCAAGGTCGTCTTCCAGGTGCCGGAAAAGGCGGGCTACGCCAAGTTCCCGAACCCGGCCTCGCGCTATGCCATGTGCGGCGTGATGGCGGCGAAGATGAAGGACGGCCAGGTCCGCGTTGCCGTCACCGGCGCCGGCAATGAGGGCGTGTTCCGCCATGCCGGCATGGAAGACGCGTTGTCGTCCAACTGGTCGTCTGACGCGGTATCTGGCGCATCGGTATCGCCGGACGACATGCTCTCCGACCTCCACGGCTCGGCGGACTACCGCGCCAACCTGGTGGTCGTCATGGCCAAGCGGGCGATTGAGGCCGCGGGCTGATCCCGGCCATCACGACGTCGGTCGAAAACAAAGGCGGGTCGTTGCGGCCCGCCTTTTCTCTTGTCCGATCCCGAAAAAAACACGGCCCTCAGCAGCAGTTCAGCTCCAGATGGTCGAGCAGTTCCAGCGCGTCCGCGTCGTCGCATTCCTCAAAGAAGCTGCGCAGCGTGTTGACGTGGGCGCCGACGAAGAACAGGTGGTCCTGGCCCATGCGGGCGTTCTGGGCGAGCTTGTCTGTGAAATAGGCTTCCCACCTGGAGCCGGTGCCGCGCCCGCTCAGCTCCTTCAGCCGGGCGATCAGCCGGTCGGCGTCGCCATCGCAGTCGAGCCCCTTGAAGGTGACGTAGCGATCGATTTCGGGTTTTTCGGACAAACCTTCCCTCCTTCAGAAAGCGACGTTCCGAGCGGCGAGCTATAGCAACTCCCGTTCGGGCGATCTGTCAGCCATCTGACAGTTCGGCGATATCGCGCAAGCCCGCCGGGTCCGCGATCGCCAGATGGCGCCGGTCCGGACGGGCGATAAGGCCGGTCCGGACCATGCGGTTGAGGAGGGTCGAGAGCGTCTGCCGCGACGTGCCGCAGAGGCTGGCGAGCGTCTCGGTACTTTCCGGCAGGTGGACGACGTCCGTTCCCTGGCGCCCGGCCTCAGTGATGAGGAGCCGCGCGAGGCGGGCCTCGACCCGCCGGAACGCCAGGTCCTCGATCAGCGTGATCGCGCCGCTGAGCACCTGGCCGATCTCGCCGAGGGCGGCGATCGCCAGCTCCGGGCGCTCCGCAATGAGCGCGCGCAGCTCCGACAGCGGCCAGCTCCGCGTTTCCGCCGCCTCCAGCGCCTCCACCCAGGCCCTCGTATGGGTGACATAGATGCCGCCGGGTCCCAGAAGGGCGAGCGTCAATGCCCGGCTTTCGCCGGCAAGCCAGATCCGCGCCCGGCCGGAGGTCAAGACGAAGAGGCGGTTGTCGTCCGCCTCCGGCTGCGAAATCATCTCGCCGGCGGCGAAGTTCTGGCGACGGCCTTCGTCGAGCTGGCCGAGCCAGTCGGGCAGGCCGGGCGCCGGAGGATTGCTGCGGGACATCGAAAAGGCCCGGTCCGTCGATCAGACGTGCTGGCCGCCATTGATGTGGATTTCCGCGCCCGTGACGTAGGAGCTCGGCTCGGTGCACAGGAAAAAGATCGTGTCGGCGACCTCCTCCGGCGTGCCGAGCCGGCGAAGCGGGATGCCCTCGATGAGGCCCTCCGTTCCCGGCGACAGGATCGAGGTGTCGATCTCGCCCGGCGCGATGGCGTTGACGCGGATGCCGTGCGGGCCGAAGTCGGCGGCCATCTCGCGCGTCAGCGAGGCGAGCGCCGCCTTGGAGGTGGCATAGGCGGTGCCGGCGAAGGGATGGACCCGGCCGCCGGCGATGGAGGTGACGTTGACGATGGAGCCGCGGGCCGCCTTCAACTCGTTGAAGAGGCCGCGCGCCAGCATGATCGGCGCGAAGAAATTGACCTGGAACACCTGGCGCCAGACATGCATCGGCGTCGTCACGGAATCGAACCGCTCGCCGTGCTCGCCCTTCGGGCTGATGCCGGCATTGTTGACCAGCGCATCGAGCCGGTCGCCGCTCGCCTCCAGCCGGTCGCGCATCTCGGCAACGGCCATGCCGAGATTGTCGGGATCGGACAGGTCGACCTGGAGGTGGTCCTCCGGTCCCGACGGCCACGGGCATTTGTCCGAAAAGGCCTGCCGCGAGCAGGTAATGACGCGCCAGCCGGCGGCGGAGAACCGCTTCACGGTGGCGTGGCCGATGCCGCGGCTTGCGCCGGTCAGGACCAGGGTCTTGCGTTGGCTGTTCTCAGGCACATTCATGTCTTTCGCTGGGCGGCTTGCCGCAAAGGGGGAAAAGTCTCCCATGAAGGTAGGAGTTTGACCGCCGGTTACCACTCCCTGTCAATGACCATCGTCAGGGCGAGGAGAGCGATACGACGTGGTTGCCGGCGGCTTCCGCATCCGCCGGGTCGTGGGTGACCAGCAGCACCGGCAGCTCGCGCTCGCGCGCCTTGGCAAAGACCAGATCGCGGATTTGCGCGCGAAGGGTGGCGTCGAGCTTGGAGAAGGGCTCGTCGAGGAGGAGGGCGTGCGGCTCGGAGAGCAGCACCCGCATCAGCGCGACCCGCGCCCGCTGGCCGCCGGAAAGGGTCGCCGGATCGCGCTCGCCATGGGCTTCCAGCCCGATCTCGATAAGCGCGTCCTCCACGCGCTGTCGCCGCGCCGCGCGCCCGCGCACCCGTTCCGGCAGGGCAAAGGCGAGATTGCCGGCAACGGAGAGGTGGGGAAAGAGGAGGTCGTCCTGGAACAGGATGCCCACATGGCGCCGGTGCGCCGCAAGACGGGTGATGTCCGTGCCGTTGAGGAGCACGGTGCCCTCGGCCGTGAAGGCCGGTTCCAGAAAACCGCCGACATAGGCGAGCAGCGTCGACTTGCCGGAACCGGAAGGTCCCATGACGGTGGCGACCCGTCCGGGCGCGACGCCAAGTGACAGATCGACGAGGATGCGCCCCTTGAGGCTGATGCGGACGTTTTCAAGGACAAGGCCCGAGGCGCTCCGTTCGGTCATGCGGCAAGCCCCCGGCGCCGGGAAAACAACAGGAGCGGCACCAGCGTCGCGACGGCAAAGCCGAGGAACGGCAGCACCATCTGCAACAGCGCATAGACGCCGATCACCCTCCGGTCGCCGCCGGCGGCGAGCGCCACGGCCTCCGTCGTCACGGTCGGCCAGCGTCCCGCGCCGATGAGGAGCGTCGGCAGGTACTGCCCAACGCTGACGGCAAAGCCGACGGCCGCCGCCGTCAGCACGGCGGGGATCAGCATCGGCAGGCGCACGCGCCAGAAGATGCCGGTCGGCGAACTGCCGAGCCCCTTTGCGACCGTGGCATAGCGCTCGTCGAAGGCGCGCCAGGGATCGGCCAGCGACAGGAACACATAGGGCATGACGAAGACGAGGTGGGAGAGGACGAGCGCGGCGCCGGTGGCGTCCAGCCCGGCGGCGATGAACAGCACCTGCAGGCCGAACAGAAACGCGATCTGCGGCACGATCAGCGGCAGGTAGAGGAGCGTCAAGGCCCGGCTGCCGGCCACCCGGCCGCGTCGCTTTTCGTTTTCCAGCGCGCCGAGGGAAAGAGCGAGCGCAATGACCGTGGCGGCGATGCCGATGACGACGGTCGTCTCCAGCGGGCCGAAAATACCCGGCACCTGCCGCGCCCAGTTGGCGAGCGTAGTCGCACCGGGAAGCGCGTCCGGGAAACGCCAGTAGCCGGCAAAGGACCAGACGGCCAGCACGACAATGCCGAGGGCGACGGCGATGACCACCAGCACCATGACGCCGGCGCTGGCGGCGCGCAGCGGTCCGTCATTCGCATGCCGGCGGCCCGAGGCAAGGTGCGGGCCGGCAAGCCGTCCCAAAAATCTTTCGCCGGCAATCCATATCAGGAGGGCACAAGCGGTCGTCGCCAATTGAACGAGTGCTCCGGCAGAGGCCTGGAAGCGCATGGCAAGGTCGGGATCGTTCATCCAGGTGACAAGCCTGACGGCGAGTGGCGCCGGCGTCGTCGGCCCGAGGATGAGGGCGACGTCGACCACCGAGGAGGCAAAGGCGATGACGGCAAAGATCGGCAGCCGGATCTGCGGATAGAGCCGCGGCAGGACGGCGACGATCCAGCCGGCCGTGCGGCCATAGCCGAAGCTGGCCGTCACCTCCGTCAGCCGCCGCGCGTCGGTCTGCGGCAGGGCGGCGAGCGTCATCAGGAAGAGGAACGGGATCTCCTTGAGGGCGAGCCCGGCGACAATGGCAAGGCCGAGCGGATCGTTGACGATGAGGAGGTCGGGCGGGCGGGCAATGCCCGTCGCCCAGGGCGAGGCGAGCCGGACCAGCCAGCCGGACGGCGCGATCAGGAAGGCGAGACCGAAGGCGGCCGCCGCATGCGGCATGGCAAGGAGCGGCGACAGCATCTGGGTAAGGACGGTAAAGACCCGCGTCGCCTGCCAGCCGGCAACGAACAGGACGACGGCGAGAAAGGCAATCGCCGTCGAGGTCAGCCCGACGCCGAGGCTGAGCCCAATCGAGGTCCAGATGCCCGGCGCGGCAAACACCGCGCGGAACGGGTCGAGGGAAAACGCCGTGCCGCCGAGGGCGGGCAGGTAGCCGAAAGCCGGAAGAGCCGCCCCGGCGAGCCCGGCAGCGACAGGGCCGACGAGGACGAGGATCGCGAGAAAGGGGACGAGGCGGAGCATCAGGCCGCATACCTGAAAGAACGGCCGATTCCCTTGGCGGCCCTTGCCCCTGCCGTCCCGCCCCGTTGTTGTTGCCGCCTCACTGCGCGCCGTAGCGCTTCGTCCACGCCTCTTCCAGCCGCACCATCCAGGAGGGGTGCGGTTCGGGAAGGGCGGCACCGAGCTCCGCCGGCGACAGGGTTGCAACGCCGAGGTCGATGTCGTCGAACAGCGCCCGGTCGTCGGCGTCCAATCCCGCGACGTCGAGCACGGTGAAGTCGCCCCAGACCTCCGGCTTCTGCTTTTCGGCCTGCGCCTCCGGCGACATCAAGAAATCGGCGACGACCAGCGCCCCGGCCCTGGCGTTGGCGTTGAAGGGAATGGCGACGAAATGGGTGTTGCCGATGGTGCCGTCCTCGAACACGAAGGAGCGCACGGTGTCGGGCAGCTCGCTCCGGGCGATGGCGGAGCTTGCCTCGGATTGGGTGAAGGAAAAGGCGATATCGGTCTCGCCGTCGGCAATGAGCTGGCGCAGCGCCGAGGCGTTCTGCGGGAAGGCCCGCCCGGAGCGCCACATCACCGGGTGGAGTTCGTCGAGGAAGGCAAAGAGCGGCGCCGTCTCCGCGTCGAAATCGGCCTCCTCCACCGGCTTCTGCAGAACGACCGGGTCGTCGACCAGCCCGATGAGCGCCTGCTTCAGGAAGGTCGAGCCGGTGAAGTCCGGCGGCTGCGGATAGGTGAAGCGGCCGGGATTTTTCTTCGCCCATTCAAGCAGGGCCTCCGGCGAGCGCGGCGGCTCGGGAAGCCGTGCGCTATCGTAATAGAAGACGAGTTGCGCCATGCCCCAGGGCGCCTCCAGCCCCTCGGTCGGCACGGTGAAATCGTTGACGACGGTCGGCTTCCCCTCGACGTCGACGTCCTTGAAATTCGGCAGCCTGTCGGCCCAGCCGGGCGTCATCAAAAGGTTCTGCCGCTTCATGGCGGCGAAATTCTCGCCGTTGATCCAGATCAGGTCGACCGAGCCGCCCTCCGTCTTGCCGGCGGTCTTTTCGGCCAGCACCCGCGAGACGACGGCCGCCGCATCGTCGATCTTCACATGGACGAGGGTGACGCCGTACTCCTCCTTCACCCGGTTCCCGACCCAGGCGATGAAGTCGTTGATGCGCGCCTCGCCGGCCCAGGCGTTGAAATAGACGGTCTCGCCCCCGGCGTCCTCAAGGACGGACTGCCAGTCGCCCGGATCGGGCGCGTCGGCCGCCTGCACCACGCCGCCAAGGCCGGCGCCGACGAGACCCGCAAAGGCCGCCGTTAAAAAAAACCGTCTCGCCCGTCCCATGCCGTTCCTCCTGTTGACCGGACGCTTTTAGCTTCTGCGCGCTCACCGTCCAACCGTTCTTGCCGTCACGCTCCAACACGGATCGGTGAACCGGCCTGTCGCCACCGGATGCCCCACGCCTCCGGGAATCCACGCTGTTTTCTGCTGTCGGGCCGCGCTATGGTCGGTGCTGGATTTCTTGGATGCAACCCGCACGCGACAACAACGAGACCGGCGGGAGCAAGGATTAGGGAGGAAAAATCCATGGCAGATCAAGCACGCGATGTCGTTATTCTCTCCGGGGTGCGCACGGCGATCGGCACCTTCGGTGGCGCGCTGAAGGACACCCCGCCATCGGCGCTCGGCGCCGCCTGTGCCAGGGAAGCGATGTCGCGGGCCGACATCTCGCCGGACGCCATCGGCCATGTGGTCATCGGCAACATCATCCACACCGAGCCGCGGGACATGTACATCTCCCGCGTCGTCGCCGTGGAGGCGGGGGTTCCGGCAGAAGCGCCGGCGCTCACCGTCAACCGGCTCTGCGGCTCCGGCCTGCAGGCGATCGTCTCGGCCGCCCAGTCGATCATGCTCGGCGACGTCGACGCCGCGCTCGCCGGCGGCGCGGAGTCCATGAGCCGCGCGCCGCACGCCCAGCTCAACTCCCGCTCCGGCACCAAGATGGGCGATGCGCGGATGACCGACATGATGCTCGGTGCCCTCAACGACCCCTTCGGCCACGGCCATATGGGCATCACGGCCGAAAACGTCGCCGAGCGCTACGGCCTCGACCGCGCCGAACAGGACGCCTTCGCCGTCGAGAGCCACAAGCGGGCGACAGCGGCCATCAAGGAGGGCCGCTTCAAGGACCAGATCCTGCCGATCGAGGTGAAGGTACGCCGCGACACGGTGATGTTCGATACCGACGAGCATGTCCGCACCGAGGTCTCCGATGCCGACATGGCCAAGCTGAAGCCGGCCTTCAAGAAGGACGGCACGGTGACGCCGGGCAATGCGTCCGGCATCAATGACGGCGCCGCCGCCGTGGTGCTGATGGAGGCAGGAAAGGCCGAGCGCGAAGGCAAGAAGCCGCTCGCCCGCATCCTCGGCTACGCCCATGCCGGCGTCGACCCGGACTATATGGGCCTCGGCCCGATCCCGGCGGTCAGGAAGCTGATGGAGCGCACCGGCCTTTCGGTCGACGATTTCGACGTCATCGAATCCAACGAGGCATTCGCCGCCCAGGCCTGCGCGGTCGCAAAGGACCTCGGCTTTCCGGCGGAAAAGACCAACGTCAATGGCGGCGCCATCGCGCTTGGCCACCCGATCGGTGCCACCGGCGCGATCCTCACCGTCAAGACGCTCTACGAGCTTGAGCGCTCCGGCGGCAAGATCGGCCTCATCACCATGTGCATCGGCGGCGGCCAGGGCATCGCCATGGCGATCGAGAAGCTCTGACGGGCCCGCTTACAAGAACCGGTCGATAAAGTCATATCGTGCGAGCGCCAGCCTGAGGCCCAAGAGCCTCAGGTTCGGCGTCTCGAAGCGCTTCAGCGGCGTGCGCATGATCTCCGGCACGGCGTCCTCCGCGCCGTCCTTGCCGGCGATGCGGTCGGCGATCGCCTGGCCGGCCCAGCCGGAAAAGGCAACGCCGTTGCCGTGATAGGCGAGCGCCGCGAACGCGCCCTCAACGCCCGGGATCGGGCCGGCGAAGGGCACGAAATTGCGGGCAAGGCAGATGAAGCCCTGCCAGCAATACTCCGTCTCGACCGCTTTCCAGGCCGGAAACAGCTTCTCGAAGCGGCGCCGCAGCCCGGCTTCCAGGCCCGGCCTTGCCTCCGGCGAGGCATCGAGCGCGCCGCGCCCGCCGAACAGGAACCGCCCGTCCGGCAACCTCCGGAAATAGTGCAGGATGATCCGGGTATCGAACGACATGCGGTCGGTGGTCCAGCCCTGCGCGGCCCATTCCGATGCGGTGAGCGGGCGGGTGACCAGGATGTTCGACATCACGGGCAGGGTGCGGCCGTACATCCACTCCGGCAGCGCCTCGCTGGAATATCCGTTGGTGGCGACCAGCACGTAGCGCGCGCTGACCGTGCCGGTGTCGCAGGAGAGGAGGTGCCGGCCGCCGTCCATCTTCCAGTCGCGCACGGCGCTGAAGCTGTGCACCCTGGCGCCGGCATCGATCGCCGCCTCGGCCCGCATCCGCGCATAGGCGAGCGGGTTCAGCGGAAAGCCGTAGGGCTCCAGCGCGCCGCCGTAAAAGCCGGGGCCGGCAAAGCCCATGTCGACCAGCTCCTCGCGCGAATAGAGCGGCGTCTCAAGGCCGAGGAGGTCCTTGATGAGCTCCGCCTCATGCCGCAGCTCCGCCATCCGGTTCGGCTTGTGGGCAAGCACCATCTCGCCCGACGGCGCAAAGCCGTCGACGCAGTCGCGCGCCTTGAGGAACGCTCGCGCCTGGTCGATGGCCTCAAGCTGGACCTGGTAGAACCGGCTTGCCGCGTCCTTCCCGAAGCGGCGGATGAGGTCCTCGGTGGAAAACGACGACCCGCCGAGGCAGCAGAAGCCGCCATTCCTGCCCGAGGCGCCCCAGCCGGGCGTCCCGGCCTCCAGCACGCGCACGTCCATGCCATGGGTCCCGGCAAGCGCCTCTGCCGCCGCAAGGCCGGTATAGCCGGCGCCGATCACCGCCACGTCGCACTGCGCGGCGCCGGAAAGCGGCGGCGTCTCGCGCCGCAGCGGTCCGGTGATGGCCTCCCAGTAGGACCGAACGGGCTGCGCACCGTCATGGGCGGCCGGATGATAAAGGTATCTGGCGGACATGGATAACTCCGGAGTGGTCAGGCGGGGAGAGTGCGGCGGCTCCCCGTCGGCGGCAAGCGGCACGGGGTGGAATCCGGGAATACGCGTACATCCGCCGCAGGCGACATTCGAGGCTCGGTGCCCGGGCCGGGACCGGGCCGCTTGCGACGCCGGGGCCTCCTCCCTATGTGAACTGCGTTTCAGTTAGCAATGAAAAAAGCCATGCTCTCAGACGCTATCGATGCCTTTCGCGATGTCTTCACGCCGCCGTTCCGCGGCGTGCTCTGGAAATCCCTCGGCCTGACGCTCGCCCTCCTCGTCGTGCTGTTCATCGGCGCGGAGGCCGCGCTCGGCTTTTTCGTCGACCTGTCGATCCCCTATGTGGAGACGATCATCGGCATCGTCGCCGGCCTCGGCCTGGTCGTCGGCCTCAGCTTCCTGATCGCGCCGGTTGCCTCGATCTTTGCCGGTCTGTTCCTCGACGAGGTTGCCGAGGTAGTGGAGGAAACCCGGTTCCCGGGCGATCCGCCGGGGCGGGCGATGCCGATCCTGCAAGGCGTCTGGATGGCGCTGAAGTTCACCGGCGTCGTCATCGCGGTGAACCTTCTGGTGCTCCTCCTGCTGCTGCTGCCGGGCATCAACATCGTCGCCTTCTTCATCGCCAACGGCTACCTCCTGGGGCGGGAATATTTCGAGTTTGCCGCAAGGCGGTTCCGCTCCGAGGCCGAGACGAAAAGGCTGCGCAAGGACAATACCGGCCAGATCTTCGTGGCCGGCCTGATCATTGCCGCGCTGATGGCGGTGCCGATCCTCAACCTCGTCACGCCGCTGTTTGCCGCCGCCTTCATGGTCCGGCTGCACAAGCGCATGCCGGCGCCGGCGCTCGCCTCCGATCGCGTGCGGATGATGCCGTAGCGCGGCAGGTCGTCGAAAATCCCGAAAAAAGAGGCCGGGCGGCAGAACCGCCCGGCCTTGTTCGTTTCGGACACTGCGCCGGAGAGGGTCCGGCGTCTAGCGAAGGGCCTTACTGCTGGCCGCCGCCATTGTCGTCCTGGAACTGGTCGTCCTGGAAATCCTCGCCCTGATCGTCGGCGAAGCCTTCGTCGGACTCGGCCGAACCGGCCTCGTCGTCGGCGGAGCCTTGCGCGATCAGGTTGGAGATGTTGCGCACGGTAACGCGCCGGTTTTCGTGCGAGGGACCGTCCGTGTCGATCTTCAGGTACTGCTCGCCGTAGCCGGCCACCTCCAGATTGCTCTCGTCGATGCCGTATTCCTCGACAAGGGCGACCTTGACCGCAAGGGCGCGGTCTTCCGACAGGACGAGGTTGGACTCTTCGTCCCCGACGGCGTCGGTATGGCCTTCGATCAGGAACAGCGCGCCCGGATCGTTCTTCACCACCCGCTGGATGCCGCCCGCGATGTTGTCGAGCTTGCCCAGTTCCGTAGGCGTGATTTCCGATTCGCCGCTGGCGAAGTTGATGGTGTCGACGTCGACGGCGCGCACATAGTGACGGACCTCAGGGTCCTCGACGATCTCGTCGAGGGTGTAGCGCCGCGGCGGTTCCACCACCGGCGGGGCCGACAGGGCGTCATAGATCACCGCGGCCGACGCTGCGGAGGCGCCGATCACGAATGCTGCGGCGGCAATGTCTGCGCCGCGCGGCGGCAGGTAGTAGACGCTGCGACCACGACGGAACCGGTTGCGGTAGCGCCGGTCGACCACATAGACCCGGCGGCTGCGATAGAACCGCGGGCGTCCGCGACGGCCTTCGAAACGACGACGACGCAACTCCACGCCGCGGCGACGGCCCGGACGTCGGTCGACCCGGCGGCGGAAACGACGATCACGATTGTCGGCGCGCCGTTGCTGGGTCTGCCGCTCCTGGCGCCGCTGTTTGGCCTGGCGATCCTGACGCCGTTGCTGGGTCTGCCGCTCCTGGCGCCGCTGTTTGGCCTGGCGCTCCTGGCGCCGCTGTTTGGCCTGGCGGTCCTGGCGCCGCTGCTGGGCTTGCCGCTCCTGGCGCCGCTGCTGGGCCTTACGCTGCTGGCGCTGTTGCTGGGCCTTACGCTGCTGGCGCTGTTGCTGGGCCTTGCGCTGCTTACGCTGTTGCTGGGCCTGCCGCTTCTGACGCTGTTGCTGCGCCTGCCGCTGCTGGCGCCTCTTTTGGGTCTGCTGCTGCTGGCGCCGCTGCTTCTGGGCCTGCTGACGCTGGCGCTGCCGCCGCGCCTTCTGGCGCTGCTGGTTCTGACGCGCCTTCTGGTCCCGGCGCTGCTGGTTGCGGCGGACCTTGTTCTGGTTCCGGCGCTGATTCTGGTTGGCGCGCTGCTTGCGGCGCTGCTGACGGTTGCTGCGCTTTTGATTGTGCTGTTGCGCAAGGATGATCGGCGCTTCCGCGACCGCGTTCAGGCCGGAGGCCTTCTGTGTCACCGCCGCGGATGCCGGACCGCAAGCAAGCGCCAGCGCTGCCACGATCAGGCCCCCCAGACTGGCAATTATCTTTGTCATTTCTGCGTTTCCGTTTTCAAGGAACATTTTCGAGGCCATACACATCACAGACGAGAGGTGAATGTCGCCTGAACGGCCCGTTCAACGATTGGGTTGAGCCTGCGATTTCGTCCGTTGCAGGCCATGGCGGGTTCAGAATCGCTTTCATGGACCCCGCTCAATTTCGATTATTCGAAACGGTTGGCAGGGCCTTTTGTTCCTGCGGAGTTCGGCCAGGTGGCGGTAACGGCGGCGCGCCGCCGCGCCGTTCCGCGTCGCCCGCACCCTCCCTTCGTCTGCTTTGACTGCGCTGCACAAGGGCGCTAGAAACTAACTGGAACCGGAGTCGCCGTTTTTCTTCAGGCGATTACATTAGAATATTCTGATATTCGCCCCAACGGAATGAGGACCATGTCCGACACCGAACTGAAGGCCGCCCGGCCGCTCTCTCCCCACCTTCAGATCTACCGGCCGCTGCTGACGATGATGATGTCGATCCTGCATCGCATCACGGGTACGGCGCTCTATTTCGGCACCGTGCTGCTGGCCTGGTGGCTGATCGCGGCGGCCGCGGGCCCCGACTATTTCGCCTTCGTCGACGGCCTTGCCGGATCGTTCCTCGGGCGCCTGGTCCTGTTCGGCTATACCTGGGCCCTGATGCTCCACCTGCTCGGCGGCATCCGCCATTTTATCTGGGACTTCGGCCGCGGACTGGAGCACCCCGGGCGCGAGATCCTCGCCCAGGCCTCGCTCTACGGCTCGTTCGTTTTGACGCTCGCGATCTGGGTGATCGCCTACATCGTACGCTAGGGGGAGACGGACCATGACAATGCGAACCCCGCTCGGCCGCGCCCGCGGCTCCGGCTCCGCCAGGGAAGGAACCGGGCATTTCTGGATCGTGCGCCTGACATCGGTGGCGCTGGTGCCGCTGACGGTCGCCTTCCTCGTCATCCTCATCGTCACCTCCGGCACCGGCTACGAGAACGTCCACGCGACGCTCGCCTCGCCGTTTGCGGCGATCCTGATGCTGTTCTTCGTGCTCACCGGCCTCTACCACATGGTGCTCGGCATGCAGGTGATCATCGAGGACTACGTCCATTCCGAGGGCCTGAAGGTGCTGGCGCTGATGAGCAATGTGTTCTTTGCCGTGCTCGTCGGCATCGCCTGCGTCTTCGCCATCCTGAAAATCAGTTTCGGAGCCTGACCCCATGGCCGACAGCAAGGGCAACGGCGCTTCGGCGCCCGGCGTCAACGGACGCGCCTACACCTTCGAGGACCACACCTTCGACGTCGTCGTCGTCGGTGCCGGCGGCGCCGGCCTGCGCGCCACCGTCGGCTGCGCCGAAGCCGGCCTCAAGACCGCCTGCATCAGCAAGGTGTTCCCGACCCGCTCGCACACCGTCGCCGCCCAGGGCGGCATCGCCGCCTCGCTCCAGAACATGGGCCCGGACGACTGGCGCTGGCACATGTACGACACCGTCAAGGGCTCCGACTGGCTCGGCGACCAGGACGCCATCGAATATATGTGCCGCGAGGCGCCGGCCGCGGTCTACGAGCTCGACCACTACGGCGTGCCCTTCTCGCGCACCGAATCGGGCCGCATCTACCAGCGCCCGTTCGGCGGCCATATGCAGAATTTCGGCAAGGGCCCCCCGGTGCAGCGCACCTGCGCCGCTGCCGACCGCACCGGCCACGCCATCCTGCACACCCTCTACGGCCAGTCCCTGAAGAACTCCGCCGAGTTCTTCATCGAGTTTTTTGCGATCGACCTGATCATGGAGGACGGCGCCTGCCGCGGCCTCGTCGCCATCAATCTCGACGACGGCACCCTGCACCGCTTCCGCGCCCACAAGGTCATCCTGGCGACCGGCGGCTACGGCCGCGCCTATTTCTCCTGCACCAGCGCCCACACCTGCACCGGCGACGGCAACGCCATGGTGCTGCGCGCCGGCCTGCCGCTGCAGGACATGGAGTTCGTCCAGTTCCACCCGACCGGCATCTATGGCGCCGGTTGCCTGATCACCGAGGGCGTGCGCGGCGAGGGCGGCTATCTGGTCAACTCCGAGGGCGAGCGCTTCATGGAACGCTACGCGCCGAGCGCCAAGGACCTCGCTTCGCGCGACGTCGTCTCGCGCTCCATGACCATCGAGATCCGCGAGGGCCGGGGCGTCGGCAAAGAATCCGACCACATCTTCCTGCACCTCGACCATCTCGACCAGGAGATCATCCACAAGCGCCTGCCGGGCATCGCGGAATCGGCGCGGATCTTCGCCGGTGTCGACGTCACCCGCGAGCCGATCCCGGTGCTGCCGACGGTCCACTACAACATGGGCGGCATCCCGACCAACCATTTCGGCGAGGTGGTCTGCCCGATCGATGGCGACGTCGATCACGTGGTCCCGGGCCTGATGGCCGTCGGCGAGGCGGCCTGCGCCTCCGTCCACGGCGCCAACCGGCTCGGCTCCAACTCGCTGATCGACCTCGTCGTCTTCGGCCGTGCCGCGGGCCTGCGCTGCGCCGAGACCATCGAGCCCGGCCAGAAGCACCGCGATCTGCCGGCCGATGCTGGCGACCTGGCGCTGTCGCGCCTCGATGCGGCCCGCTACGCCGATGGCGGCACGCCGACGGCCGAATTACGCATGAACATGCAAAAGACCATGCAGTCCAACTGCTCGGTGTTCAGGACCGGCGAGATCCTGGACGAGGGCTGCGGCCTGATCGCCGACGTCTGGTCGGCGGCCGCCGACATCAAGGTGACCGACCGCTCGCTGATCTGGAACTCCGATCTCATCGAGACCCTGGAGTTCAGCAACCTCATCGAGCAGGCCGTGGTGACCATGGAGTCCGCCGCCAACCGCAAGGAATCGCGCGGCGCCCACGCCCGCGAGGATTTCAAGGACCGCGACGACGAGAACTGGATGAAGCACACGCTGGTCTTTGCCGACACCGACAGCAAGAAGGTGACCATCGACTACCGGCCGGTGCACTCCTTCACCATGTCGAACGACATCGCCTATATCGAGCCCCAGGCGCGCGTCTATTAAGCGAAGCGAAGGAACGACGAACGGCATGAGCGGAACGGCCCTGGCCATGGCGGGAAAGAACGGATCGGCGAAAGCCGCATCCCTGCCTGTCGTCATGCCCGCTGAGGCCGATGCGCCCTTCGGGTCCCTGCGCCCGGGGTTCTTCGCCCGCGCCGCGTGGGGTCTGGCCATGCGCCGCGGCCTCCGCAAGGGTCTGAAGAAGCCGCTCCGGCGCCTTGCCGCGCGCGCCTTTCCTGGTCCCTTCGACGTGATGGCCGGCGGCCTTTGCTGGCGGCTGTGGCCGGCGGAGAACTATTGCGACCGGATCGTCCTTGCCCGCCGGCGCCTGCCGGAGGTGGAGGAACACGAGGCGCTGTTCGAGGGGCTTGAGGCCGGCGATGTGGTCGTCGACATCGGCGCCAATATCGGCACCTACGCCCTCGATGCCGCCCGCCGCATGGCACCCGGCGGCAAGGTGCTGGCCGTCGAGCCGTCCCCGCGCACCCACGCCAAGCTCGCCGCCAACGCTGCCGCCAACCGCGGCCGGATCGGCGACGTGAGCCTGCGCCAGATTGCCGTCGGCGAGAAGGCCGGTACCGTGACGCTTTTCGCCAATGCCGGCTCCAATGCCGGGCAGTCGTCGCTGCTGGCCGAAGGCGCCGGCAAGAGCGGCGTTGCCGTCACCGTCGAGGCACTGCCCCTCGCCGAACTCCTCAAGGACGAGGGGATCGAGGCGATAGCCGCCATGAAGATCGATGTGGAGGGGTTCGAGGATCGCATCGTCGATGCCGTGCTCGCCCTGCCGCAGGAAGCCTGGCCGCGCCGGCTGCAGCTGGAGACCGAGCACCGCGCGCTGTGGCAACACGATGCCGTTGCCCGCCTGAGGGAAGCCGGCTTTGCCGCCGTTCTGGAAACCACGGAGAACGTTGTCCTGCAACGCCGCGCCTGAGCGCCGGTTTGCGCCGACAAGAACAGGGATACCCGACTATGGTTCAGTTCAACCTGCCGAAGAATTCGCGGATCACGGACGGCAAGGTCTGGCCGAAACCGGCAGGCGCAACGTCGCTGCGCGAATACAAGATCTATCGCTGGAATCCCGATGACGGCCGCAACCCGCGCCTCGACACCTACTATGTCGACACCGAGGACTGCGGCCCGATGGTCCTCGACGCGCTGCTCTGGATCAAGAACAAGGTCGACCCGACGCTGACGCTGCGCCGCTCCTGCCGCGAGGGCATCTGCGGCTCCTGCGCCATGAACATCGACGGCACCAACACGCTCGCCTGCACCAAGGGCATGGACGAGATCAAGGGCACGGTGAAGGTCTATCCGCTGCCGCACATGCCGGTGGTCAAGGACCTCATTCCGGATCTCACCCAGTTCTACGCCCAGCACCGTTCCATCGAGCCCTGGCTGAAGACGACGACGCCAACGCCGCAGAAGGAATGGAAGCAGTCGATCGAGGACCGCGACAAGCTCGACGGCCTCTACGAGTGCATCCTGTGCGCCTGCTGCTCGACCTCCTGCCCGAGCTACTGGTGGAACGGCGACCGCTATCTCGGCCCGGCCATCCTCCTGCAGGCCTATCGCTGGCTGATCGACAGCCGCGACGAGGCCACCGGCGACCGCCTCGATGCGCTTGAGGACCCGTTCAAGCTCTATCGCTGCCACACCATCCTCAACTGCTCCAAGGCCTGCCCGAAAGGGCTGAACCCCGCCAAGGCGATCGCCGAGATCAAGAAGATGATGGTCGAGCGGCGGATTTAGGTGCCGGCTGATTCCGTCCCGATTGATTGCGCCAGCCAGATTGTATGGCCGCCGCAATCGGGATCCTCGGCGACGTAGTCGACGACGGAAAATCCGTTTTCCTCAAGCAGCCGACGATAGTCTTGCGGGTCGAGGCTGTCATGAAAGAGCGGTTCGCCGAAGAGGTCACCGATGGCGATGCCCGCCACCGGTCCGCTCGTGAACATCAGCGCCGCCCGCGCCGCCGCATGCGCCCGGAAGATCGGGAACATCGCTCGCTGGTCCGTGCCGCTCAGGTGAAAAAAGCTGTCCCAGGCGATAATGCCGTCGAACCGCGCTCTGAGGCCGAGCCTGCGCATGTCGGCTTCGATCCAGGAATGGTCCGCAAACCGCTCCCGGCACATGGCGAGCATCGCCGGCGCACTATCGACGCCGGTGACCTTGTATCCCCGATCGACGATGTGACGAGCGATCGGCTCGCCGCTGCCGCAGCCGAGATCGAGGATAATCCCGCCGGCAGGGATCAGGTTCAGGAAGGCGTCGAGCCAGCGCCGTTCCATCAGATATCGCCCGCGCACCTCGTCGAAGCGGCGGGCGAAGCGTTGATAGAGGCCGATGATGTCGTCGGGCGAGGCGGACATGTCTCACTCTCGCCCCGCAAATGCCCGATGCCAATAGGCCAAAAAGAAATGGCACCGCTTTCGCAGTGCCATTTCCAGTCTCACAGCGATGTCCGTGCGGATCAGCCGGCGAACCACCAGCGTTCGATGCAGCGGAAGCCGTCGAGGCTCCAGTTGGCGCCGAGTTCGTCGTGCCCGACCTTGTCGCTGGTCGCCATCACGTAGTTGGCGAACATCGGGATGATGGTGCCGCCATCGTCGCGGCAGAGTTCCTGCATCTCGTAATACATTTGCCGGCGCTTGTCCTCGTCGAGCTCGGCACGGGCCTCGATCAGGAGCTTGTTGAACGCGTCGTTGTCCCAGTGGGTGTCGTTCCACGGCACGCCCTTGGCGTAGGCAGTGGAGAACATCCAGTCCTCGGTCGGCCGGCCGCCCCAATAGACGGCGCAGAACGGCTTCTTCAGCCAGACATTCGACCAGTAGCCGTCGTTCGGCTCGCGCACGACATTGATGTCAATGCCGGCCTTGGCGGCATGCTCGCGGTAGAGCACGGCGGCGTCGACGGCACCCGGGAAGGCGGCGTCGGCGGCGGAAAGATCGACCTTCAGTTCCGAAAGGCCGGCCTGCTTCAGGTGGTACTTGGCCTTTTCCGGATCGTAGGTGCGCTGCTCCAGGTCGTCGGCGTGGAAGCGGTTGGACTGGCCGATCGGATGGTCGTTGCCGACGACGCCGTGGCCGCGCAGGATGGTCTTGACCAGCGCCTCGCGGTCGATGGCGTTCTTCAGCGCCAGCCGCACGTCGTTGTTGTCGAACGGGGCGATGTCGCAGCGCATCGCGAAGGTGTAGTGCTGGGTGCCGCTGACCTCCTCGATCTTGACGCTGCGGTTGCGCTTCAGGAGATGGGCGGTCTTCAGGTCGACCCGGTCCATGGCGTCGATCTCGCCGGTGGTCAGCGCGTTGGTGCGCGCCGCCGGGTCGATGATGACGAGCACCTGGGCGGCGTCGAAATGGGCCCGGTCCGGCTTCCAGTAGGTCTCGAAGCGCTTCAGGTCGGTGCGCACGCCCGGATCGTAGGTTGCGATCGTGTAGCCGCCGGTGCCGATGCCGGCCGTCGCGTCGACCTTGCCGTCCGTGGCCGGCAGGATCGCCAGGTGGTAGTCGCTGACGATGAACGGGAAGTCGGCGTTGCCTTCCTTCAGGGTGAAGGCGACCTTGTCGTCACCGTCGGCCTTGATGTCGGTGATCTGTTCCACGATCGGCTTGGCGCCCGACTTGGAGTCCTCGCCCATATGGTGCTGGAACGAGGCGATGACGTCGCCCGCGTCCATCGTCTTGCCGTTGTGAAACGTAACGCCGGGGCGCAGCTTGAAGGTCCAGGTCTTGGCGTCCTCGGTGACGTCCCAGGACTCCGCCAGTTCCGGCACCAGCGAGCCGTCATTGGCGACCTCGGTCAGGCAGTTGTAGATGGTGCTGCCGACCACCTGCATATAGAGGTTTTCAAAGGTCGCCGGATCGAGGGAGTCCGTGGTCGAGCCGTGGCCGATGCCGAGGCGGAAGGTGCCGCCCTTCTGCGGCTCGGCGGCGCGCACCGACTGGCCCCAGAAGACCGAGGCGGCGCTGGCGGTGATGCCGAGCGCGGCCGCGTGCTGCATGAAGCGGCGGCGCGTCAGGCCTTCATATTGCAGGAGTTTCGTCAGGTCGTTGTTTGACATCGTTCCTCTCTCTCCGTTGTTGATTTGGCATCCCTCAAACGCTGCCCGGTGGGGCAGTCGGCCGCGAAATGCGGTTGTCGGAATGCCGCCCGGTGCGCGGCGAGAAACGGCCGCGGCCAGCGGGCACGGTATCGGATTGCGGCGCCAGCATAGGCCGGCAAGGGGCAAGGGTCCACCCGAAGCCCGGAAAAGGTCGGATGCAGGCCGGCTTTCAGACCTATAATATGTGAAATGCACGCATATATAGGGCAACGTCCAGCGCCTTGTTCGGGACCGGGACGGTTGTGCTCATGGGTCGGATGAGAAGTTCGCGGTCGCGAGCGCCGAGACGCTGGAGCCAGGGCTCGGGTGAGACCGGCCACACCACCAGGCCCACGCGTTGACCGAGGCGCGGGATCAGGCGGCTGTCGCCATGCGCAAAAACGAGCCGGCGCGCCGAACGGCGCCGGCCTGGATCTGGGGGATGCGGGAGGAGGGGCCCCGTCCGGCGAACCGTTCAGGGCCAAAAATCAGAGCATGCTCGGCAGCACGCGGTCGGGCGGGCGGTGGCCGTCCATAAACGTCTTGATGTTGATGATTACCTTCTCGCCCATGTCGATGCGGCCCTCGATGGTGGCCGAGCCCATATGCGGCAGCAGCAGGACGCGGGGCGACTTGGCGAGCCGCGGATTGACGGCCGGCTCGTGCTCGAAAACGTCGAGGCCGGCGCCGGCCAGTTCCCCGGCATCGAGCATGCGGGCCAGCGCGTTCTCGTCGATGACCTCACCGCGGGCGGTGTTGACGATGTAGCTCTCCGCCTTCATCAGCTTCAGCCGGCGCGCTGACAGGAGGTGGAAGGTGCCGGGCGTGTGCGGGCAGTGGATCGAGACAACGTCCATGCGCGCCAGCATCTGGTCGAGGCTCTCCCAGTAGGTCGCCTCCAGCTCCTCTTCCACCGGCGCCGGCACCCGGCGGCGGTTGTGGTAGTGGATCGACATGCCGAACGCCTTGGCGCGGCGCGCAACGGCCGTGCCGATGCGGCCCATGCCGACGACACCGAGGCGCTTGCCCCAGATCCGGTGGCCGAGCATCCAGGTCGGCGACCAGCCGCTCCAGGCGTCCTCCTCGACGATCTTGATGCCTTCCGCCAGCCGGCGCGGCACGGCAAGGATCAGCGCCATGGTCATGTCGGCGGTGTCCTCGGTGAGGACGCCGGGCGTGTTGGTCACGGTGATGCCGCGGGTGTTGGCGGTGTCGACGTCGATGTTGTCGACGCCGTTGGCGAAGGTAGCAACCAGCTTGAGCTGCTCGCCGGCCTGGGACAGCAGGGCGGAGTCGATCCGGTCGGTCAGCGTCGGCACCAGGACGTCGGCGGTTTTCACAGCATCGACAAGCTGTGCCTGGGTCATCGGCTGATCGGTCTCGTTGAGGCGCGTGTCGAACAATTCGCGCATCCGGGTCTCGATCACGTCCGGAAGCTTTCGGGTCACAACTACCAGGGGCTTTTTCTTCGCCATCCGCCTCGCCTTGCATTTCCGGCCGGACCCGTTGAGGGGTCCTTAACTGACAACATGCCACACTCCACGGCCTCATCGGGGCGTGGAGCGGCGCGTCTTTTTTACCGGTGTCTTCTGTAGCAGATCGACGTGAAATGACAAACCGGTGAGACTGCCGCAGTTCACATTCTGACCATATCGGCATGACAGGAAAATGCCGGGTTCCGCGCCGCAAAACCGGACAGGCGGGTGGCCGCCGGCCGGCGCGGAAAACGACTGTCATACCGTCACACCGTCGATTGCAAGGTTTGGATATCGTGCTGCGTTTTTTTCGTCATCTTTCGGCTGCAAAGGAGCGTGCGGATCGCCGCGCGCGCCGCAAGGACAAGGCACCCCGCCGCCCGCGCCGGATCGCGGTGACGCCGCTGGCGATCGCCCTTGCCGTCGGCCTCGGCGCGGTCTCGGTGCCGTCGATGTCCCACGCCCAGAACGTCAAGACCGGACCGAGCGGCCTGCCGCTGCCCCGTTTCGTCAGCCTCAAGTCCGATCGCATCAATGTCCGCCGCGGGCCCGGCCGCGACCACGCGGTGAGTTGGGTCTTCGTGCGCGCCGGCCTGCCGGTCGAGGTGGTGCAGGAATTCGAGAACTGGCGCCGCATCCGCGATTCCGAAGGGGAGGAGGGCTGGGTCTTCCACAGCCTGCTGTCCGGGCGCCGGTCTGCCCTGGTCGCGCCCTGGGAAAAGACGGAATCCCTGACCGTCCACCGCGAGCCGGACCCGGCGACGCCGGCCGCCGCCTTCGTCCAGCCGGGCGTCCTTGCAAATGTCTATGAGTGCGATGGGACATGGTGCCGCATCGGCGCCGAAAACTGGTCCGGATGGATCGATCAGACCCAGCTCTGGGGTGTTTATCCCGACGAAAAGATCAAATAGCCGGCTTCACGGCCGATAAGAATCGGCCCGGACGCGCAGGCGCGCGAAACCGGGCCGCCGGATCTCGTCGTCTCTGGCGTCAGCTCTTGGGACGCAGCCGCACCACCACGTCGACGCGGGCAATTTCCATCCCCTCCGGAGGCTCCGGCAGGTCGGTGATCGACAGTTCCATTTCCGGGATGTCGAACACCTCGTCGGTGCCTTCCACGAAATAGTGATGGTGCTCGTGGGTGGTGGTGTCGAAATAGGTCTTGTTGGCGTCAATCGCCAGTTCGCGAAGCAGGCCTGCATCGGTGAACTGATTGAGAGTATTGTAGATTGTCGCCAGCGAGACCGGAATGCCGGCCTTCATCGCATCTTCCCGCAGGCATTCTGCGGTGATGTGGCGGCCGCCTCCTGCAAACAGCAGTTCGGCCAGCGCGCGGCGCTGCTGCGTCGGCCTGAGGCCGGCGGAGCGCAGGAGTCCGACGACGTCCACGCCGTCGCGGCGCCTCGGCGCGGCGGAGTAGGTTTTGCGAGCCTTGATAGTCGAAATCGCGTCCAACGTTCAGATCCCATCCAGTGGCTACGTCGGCTGTCCCCGGACCGGCGTCATATGTCAACAGAAAGCGATATACACATATAAAATAAAAATTCTCATTCCAATAAGCAAGCTTGCAGTTCACATATCAGCTTTGCCGCGCTATCCGAACCCTTTCACCGGGACGGAGACGTGTGTTAGGTAGGGCCCGATTTGTCGGATGAACCAGTCACACGCGCCGAAAAGGCGCGCGATTTTTGAGGTACGGTAGCTGGAATGGAACAACGCCGTTCGGAATACGACTATGAAGACCTTCTGGCCTGCGGCCGCGGAGAGCTTTTCGGGCCGGGCAACGCTCAGCTCCCGTTGCCGCCGATGCTGATGTTCGATCGCATTTCCGCGATCAGCGAGGAGGGCGGCGAGTTCGGCAAGGGCCAGGTGCGCGCCGAACTCGAGATCAAGCCGGACCTGTGGTTCTTCCCCTGCCACTTCAAGGGCGATCCGGTGATGCCGGGCTGCCTCGGCCTCGATGCCCTGTGGCAGATGCTCGGCTTCTTCCTCGGCTGGCTCGGCGAGCCCGGCCGCGGCCGCGCGCTCTCCGTCGGCGAGGTGAAATTCTCCGGCATGGTCACGCCGAAGGTGAAGCACATCCAGTACGGCATCGACCTGAAGCGGGTCATGCGCTCCAAGCTGGTGCTCGGCATCGCCGACGGCTGGCTTAAGGCCGACGGCAACACCATCTATAAGGCGGCGGGCCTGCGTGTCGGTCTGTTTACCGCCGAGGCCGAGGCGTTCTAGGATCGCCGTAAGAAATTGGCGGCGTTGCCCGGGTCCGTTGGCGTCCCGGGCCGTCGCCGTGAGGATTTCGTGGCCGCGTCCCCGACCCGGACCGAAAATGGTGATCCCTGCCGCGCCGGCAGGGAGGACATCATTTCCCTTGGGCCGGTGCGTGACGTGGCGTAAACCGTGCGGAAAATAGATTTGTGACCGGGAGACCGAGATGAGACGGGTAGTCGTCACGGGAATGGGGATCGTGTCGTCGATCGGCAACAACTGCCAGGAAGTGCTGGCAAGCCTCCGGGATGCCCGGTCGGGGATTGTTGCCGCCGAGAAGTATACGGAGCTCGGCTTTCGCAGCCAGGTCCACGGCAGCCTGAAGATCGATCTCGACGAGGTCGTCGACCGGCGCGCGCGCCGCTTCATGGGCGACGGCGCGGCCTATGCCTTCGTCGCCATGAAACAGGCGATCGCCGACGCCGGCCTGGAGGACAGCGAGGTCAGCAATCCGCGCACCGGCCTCATCGTCGGCTCCGGCGGCCCGTCCACGGTCGCCATCGTCAACGCCGCCGACGTCACCCGCGACAAGGGCCCGCGCCGCGTCGGCCCGTTCGCCGTCCCCAAGGCGATGTCGTCGACCTGCTCGGCCAACCTGTCCACCTATTTCAAGACCAAGGGCGTCAACTACTCGATCTCCTCGGCCTGCTCGACCAGCGCCAACTGCATCGGCAACGCCGCGGAAATGATCCAGTGGGGCAAGCAGGACGTGATGTTCGCCGGCGGCGGCGAGGAGCTGGACTGGACGCTGTCGGTGCTGTTCGACGCCATGGGCGCCATGTCGGCGAACTTCAACGACACGCCTGCGACCGCCTCGCGCGCCTATGACAAGGACCGCGACGGCTTCGTCATCACCGGCGGCGGCGGCATAGTCATCCTGGAGGAGCTGGAGCACGCCAAGGCCCGCGGCGCCAAGATCTATGCGGAAATCGTCGGCTACGGCGCAACCGCCGACGGCGCCGACATGGTCGCGCCCTCCGGCGAGGGCGGCGCGCGCTGCATGCGCCTGGCGCTGGAAAAAGTCGGCGGGAAGGTCGACTACATCAATCCCCACGCCACGTCGACACCGGTCGGCGACGGCCCGGAGATCGATGCCATCCGCGAGGTGTTCGGCGACGACATGCCGCCGATCAGCGCCACCAAATCGCTGACCGGCCACGCCCAGGGCGCCGCCGGCGTCCACGAGACCATCTACACCCTGTTGATGATGCAGAACGGCTTCATCGCCGAAAGCGCCAACATCTTCGAAATCGATCCGAAAGTGGCCGACGCCAACATCGTCCGCCAGCGTATCGACAATGTCGATATCGACCTTGCGATCACCAACAGCTTCGGCTTCGGCGGCACCAACGCCACGCTGGCGCTGCAGCGCTACAACGGCTGACCGCGAGATCCCTTTTTCACGAACGTTTGGGCAGGACGGATGAGCAATTTGATGGAGGGCAAGCGGGGCCTTGTCATGGGCGTCGCCAACCGCAACTCGATCGCGTGGGGGATTGCCCGAACGCTGAGCGAGCACGGCGCGGAATTGGCGTTCACCTATCAGGGCGATGCGTTCGGCAAGCGGGTGAAGCCGCTCGCCGAATCGATCGGCTCGACCATGCTGCTGCCCTGCGACGTGGAGGATATTTCGTCCGTCGATGCCGTCTTCCAGACCCTTGCCGAGAAATGGGGATCGATCGACTTTATCGTCCACGCCATCGCCTATTCCGACAAGAACGAGCTGAAGGGGCGCTATTCGGAGACCAGCCGGGAGAATTTTTCCCGCACCATGCTGATCTCCTGCTTTTCCTTCACCGAGGTCGCCAAGCGCGCCGCCGCGATGATGCCGAACGGCGGCTCGATGATCACGCTGACCTATGGCGGCTCGACCCGCATCATGCCCAACTACAACGTCATGGGCATCGCCAAGGCGGCGCTGGAATCCTCGGTGCGCTATCTCGCCATGGATTTCGGCCTGGAAGACATCCGCGTCAACGCCATTTCCGCCGGCCCGGTGCGGACCCTTGCCGGTTCGGGCGTCACCGATGCCCGGCTGATGTACAATTACCAGAAGAAGAACTCGCCGCTCGGCCGCACCGTCACCCTTGAGGAGATCGGCGGCACGGCCCTCTACCTTCTGAGCGACCTGTCCACCGGCGTCACCGGCGAGGTCCATTTCGTCGATTCCGGCTATTCCATCGTCTCCATGCCGCGGCTCGGGGAACTGAAGGCCGAGGAAAGGCGCGAGGAAGCCGAAAAGGTCGAGGAAGAGACCGACGCCGGCGCGGCAGCGCACTAAAGGCAGCGGCCGCCCGGTTCGGCAGGTGTTCGCCACCGTCCAAGGCTCTATAATCTGAAAAAGAAAGCGGTACGTGCGCGGATTGGGCACGGTACCGAACGCAAAGCGTTCGAAAGCCCGAACGGTCGCCGGCCGATGAGGCCGCCCGTCGGAGGCGCGAACGTCCGCGAACTGCCGTGAGACATACGGCATCACATCGAACGCGGAGCGTTCGCAAGCCCGAACGGTCGCCGGCCGGTCAGGCCGCCCCGTCGGAGGCGCGAGCGCCCACGAGCTGCCGTGAGACAAGCGGCGCAAGACCGAACCCGCAGGGTTCGCAAGCCCGAACGGGCGCCGGCCGGTCAGGCCGCCCCGTCGGAGGCGCGAGCGCCCGCGAGCTGCCGTGAGACAAAAGAATGATCCACCGCCTGCCGAAGGCCGAGCTGCACATTCATATCGAGGGCTCGCTCGAGCCCGAGCTGATGTTCCGGCTCGCCGCGCGCAACGGGCTCAAGCTGCCCTATGCCTCGGTGGAGGAACTGCACGCCGCCTATCGCTTCTCAAACCTCCAGGAGTTTCTCGACCTCTACTACCAGGGCATGAACGTGCTGCGCGAGGAGGAGGACTTCTTCGATCTCACCCGCGCCTATCTCGACCGCGTCGCCGCCGACAACGTCGTCCATGTGGAGGTTTTCTTCGACCCGCAGGCCCATACCGGCCGCGGCGTGCCGTTCGCCGTCGCCGTCGAGGGCATTCTGAAAGGCCTTGAAGACGGCGAGACCCGCCACGGCATCACCTGGAAGCTGATCCCGAATTTCCTGCGCCATCTGCCGGAAGAGGACGGCTTCAAGGCGCTGGCGGAGGCCGAGCCCTGGTACGACCGGTTCGCCGGCTTCGGGCTCGATTCCTCCGAGCTTGGCCATCCGCCGCGCGACTTCGCCAGGCTTTTCGCGCGCTGCCGCGAGCTGGGGTTCAAGCTTTGCTGCCATGCCGGCGAGGAGGGCCCGCCCGACTATGTGCGCCAGGCGCTGGTCGAGATCGGCGTCGACCGCATCGACCACGGCAACCGGGCGATGGAGGATCCGGACCTCGTTCGCGAGATCGCCGAGCGCGGCGTCGCGCTCACCTCCTGCCCACTCTCCAACCTGTCCCTGAAGGTGATCGACACGGTCGGTCAAAGCCCGGTGAAGCAGATGCTGGATGCGGGCCTCTGCGTCACCGTCAACTCCGACGATCCGTCCTATTTCGGCGGCTATGTGGGCGACAACCTGAAGGCCGTGGCCGAAGCCTTCGACCTGTCGAAGGCAGACGTCGTAGCGCTGGTCAAGAATTCCTTTGCCGGCTCCTTCCTCGACGACGGCGAAAAGGCGCGGCGGCTGGCGGAAGTGGATATGGCTGCGGCGTGAGCTTTTTGCGCACGGTGTGGCCGTTCCTGGATTGCTTCGCTGCGCTCGCAATGACAGTTTGCCGGAACGGTTCAACCCCTCTCGGCGTCATTGCGAGGGTCCGTAGGACGGGGAGCGGCGCGTGACGCGACCCCGGGAAGGCGACGTGGCAATCCAGAAAACCACGTCGCCGTTTGTGTGATGGTGGATTGGTAGGCGGGCTCGGACACCCATGTCTCTGATCATAAAAATCTGCGGCCTGAAGACCGACGGTGCCATGGACGCGGCGCTGGAGGCTGGCGCCGACATGATCGGCCTCGTCTTCTTTCCCAAAAGCCCGCGCCATGTCGCGCCTGAGACGGCCGCCCGCCTTGCAGAAAAAGCCCGCGGCCGGGCCGAGATCGTCGCGCTGACGGTCAACCCGGACGACGCCCTGCTGGATACCGTGATGGAAACGGTCGCACCCGACTGGCTGCAGCTCCACGGCACGGAGAGCCCGGAACGGGTCGCCGAGGTGAGGGCGCGCCATGGCCGTTCGGTGATGAAGGCCCTCGGCGTCTCCTCGCCCGAAGACTTTGAGCGCGCCGGCGCCTATGCGGGCATCGCCGACCGCCTGCTGTTCGACGCCAAGCCGCCGAAGAGTGCCACCCGGCCCGGGGGCCTTGGAGAAACCTTCGACTGGTCGCTGCTCGACACCCTTGACCCCGCAGTTGACTTCATGCTTTCCGGCGGGCTTGATGCGGCGAACGTTGCAGAGGCGGTCCGCCGCACCCGGGCGATCGGCGTCGACGTCTCGTCCGGAGTGGAGCGCGCGCCGGGGGAAAAGGACGCGGACATGATCCGCGCCTTCGTCGCCGCGACCCGTGTCGCCGCCGATGCGAAATTTGCGCCGCAGTAAGGCGCAGCGAAAAGGAGCTTGTCGTGACCGTTCAGCCGAACACCTACCGTTCCGGACCCGACGAGCGGGGCTTTTTCGGCATCTTCGGTGGCCGCTACGTCGCCGAGACGCTGATGCCGCTGATCCTCAGCCTGGAAGAGGCCTGGACCGCGGCCAAGGCCGATCCGGAATTCGCCGCCGAACTGAAGGTGCTCTCCAAGGACTATGCCGGCCGTCCGAGCCCGCTCTATTTCGCCGAGCGGCTGACCGAGCATCTCGGCGGTGCAAAGATCTACTTCAAGCGCGACGAGCTCAACCACACCGGCTCGCACAAGATCAACAACACGCTCGGCCAGATCCTGCTCGCCCGCCGCATGGGCAAGACCCGGATCATCGCCGAGACCGGCGCCGGCCAGCATGGCGTCGCCACCGCCACCGTCTGCGCCCGCTTCGGCCTTCCCTGCGTCGTCTATATGGGCGCCACCGACGTCGAGCGGCAAAAGCCCAACGTCTTCCGCATGAAGCTCCTCGGCGCGGAGATCGTCCCGGTGACCGCCGGCGCCGGCACCCTCAAGGACGCCATGAACGAGGCGCTCCGCGACTGGGTCACAAATGTCGAGTCCACCTACTACCTGATCGGCACGGCCGCCGGCCCGCACCCCTATCCGGAGATGGTCCGCGACTTCCAGTCGGTGATCGGTGAGGAGGCAAAGGCCCAGCTTGCCGAGGCCGAAGGGCGGCTCCCCGATGCGGTGGTCGCCTGCGTCGGCGGCGGCTCCAACGCCATCGGCCTCTTCCATCCCTTCCTCGATGACACCAGCGTTGCCATCTACGGCGTCGAAGCCGGCGGCAAGGGCCTTGAGGGCGACGAGCACTGCGCCTCGCTGAACGCCGGCCGCCCCGGCGTGCTGCACGGTAACCGCACCTACCTCCTCCAGGACGACGACGGCCAGATCCTGGAAGGCCATTCGATCTCGGCCGGCCTCGACTATCCCGGCATCGGCCCGGAGCACTCGCACCTGAAGGACATCGGCCGCGTTACTTACGTGCCGGCGACCGACGACGAGGCGCTGGAGGCGTTCCAGCTCTGCACGAAGCTGGAAGGCATCATCCCGGCGCTGGAACCCGCCCACGCACTCGCCCATGTCATGAAGCTGGCGCCGACCATGGACAAGGACCAGATCATCGTCATGAACATGTGCGGCCGCGGCGACAAGGACGTCTTCGCCGTCGCCGGCCATCTCGGCATGGACATATGATAAGCTTCCGGCAACATCCCGGATCGGCTGCCTGAGGTGTGATGCCCATGGGCGAAATGGCGCATGTTCAGATGACCGCTGCGGAGTTCCTCGCCTGGCACGAGGGACGCGACGACAAGTGGGAACTCGTCGGCGGTTTTCCGGTGCAGATGATGACCGGGGCGACGCGCCGGCACGATCAGGTTGTCGTCAATACGCTTGTCGAACTTCGCAATGCCCTGCGTGGATCGCCGTGCTGGCCGACGACCGACAACATCACAGTCTTCACGGGACACGGCGCTAACGTCCGCCGTCCCAACGTCACCGTCGATTGCGGCGCGTTCGTGGGCACCGATCTTCAGGCCAACGACCCGCGCATGGTCGTCGAGGTGCTGTCGAAATCGACCCGCGCCTTCGATCAGGTCCAGAAGCTCGAAGAATACAAGGCGCTCGATACGCTCGCCTATGTGCTCTTCCTCGACACCGACGCGCCGCGCGCCAAGCTTTATTTCCGCGATGCGTCCCGGCTCTGGGACAGTCGCGATTTCATCGGCCTCGACAGCGTCGTGGAATTGCCCGAACTCGGCGCCGGACTGGCGCTCGTCGACCTTTACGACGGCCTCGCATTTGAGGCCGACCAACCCGCATGATCCCGGCGACGGTATCCGCCGCTATTGGAAAGACACGACCCCGATGACCACCACCCGCATCGACAGAAAATTCGCCGCGCTGAAAGCGGAAGGCCGCCCGGCCCTCGTCACCTTCATCACCGCCGGCGATCCGGGCTTCGAGGCCGGCCTTGAAATCGTCAAGGCGCTGCCCGGTGCCGGCGCCGACGTCATCGAGCTTGGCATGCCGTTTTCCGATCCGATGGCCGACGGCCCGGCCGTGCAGGCGGGCGGCCTCCGCGCCCTGAAGGCCGGCCAGACGATGGTCAAGACGCTGGAAATGGTCCGCCGCTTCCGCGAAGGCGACGATACGACCCCCATCGTCCTGATGGGCTACTACAACCCGATCTATTCCTACGGCAATGAGCGCTTCCTGAAGGACGCCAAGGACGCCGGCGTCGACGGCCTCATCATCGTCGACCTGCCGCCCGAGGCCGACGACGAGCTCTGCCTGCCGGCGATGGAGGTCGGCATCAACTTCATCCGCCTCGCCACGCCGACGACCGACGAGGCACGGCTGCCGGCCGTCCTCGAAAACACCTCCGGCTTCGTCTACTACGTCTCTATCACCGGCATCACCGGATCGGCCGCGCCCGATGCCGATGCTGTCGGCCGTGCGGTCGGCCGCATCAAGGCAAAGACCGACCTGCCGGTCGCCGTCGGCTTCGGCGTCCGGACGGCCGAACAGGCCCGCGCCATCGGCGCGGCGGCGGACGGTGTCGTCGTCGGCTCGGCCATCGTCGATACCATCCGCGCCAGCCTCGATGCGGCGAATGGCGCGACCGCCGAGACGGTGCCTTCCGTGACCCGCCTTGTCAGCGCCCTTGCCGAGGGCGTACGGTCGGCGCGGCTTCAGGACGCCTGACCGGCGATCTCCACGCACGCCGCGCGGCCGGAATTCGGCCGGATTTGCAGGCTACCCAGATGCTGGCGCTGTCTTCCTGGCGCCGGACTACAGCGTATTCCCGAAAAGTGGGAACCGGTTTTCGGATAAGAATACGCGTCAAAACAAAAAGTTAGAGCGTTTCAGGCGATTCCGTAATCGCCTGAAACGCTCTAAGAAAAACGGATCGAAGACACGTGAACTGGATCAACAACGTCGTTCGCCCGAAGATTCAGGGGCTCCTCAACAAGCGCGAGGTGCCCGAGAAGCTTTGGATCAAGTGCCCTGATACCGGCGAGATGGTGTTCCACCGGGATCTGGAGGCCAACAACTGGGTGGTGCCGAGTTCCGGCCACCACATGCGCATGCCCTGCCGCAAGCGCCTCGACATGATCCTCGGCACCGATGCCTGGGTCCAGATCGAGACCCCCGAGGTCCCGGTCGATCCGCTGAAATTCCGCGACGAGCGGCGCTACACCGATCGCCTGCGCGACGCCAAGGCCAAGACGGAGCTTGAGGACGCGGTGCTGGTCGCCCGCGGCGCCATCGACGAGATCGGCGTCATCTGCGCGGTGCAGGAATTCGACTTCATGGGCGGCTCGCTCGGCATGGCCGCCGCCGAGGCGATCATCACCGGCGCCGATCTCGCCCGCGCCGAGAAAAAACCCTTCATCCTCTTTGCCGCGTCCGGCGGCGCGCGCATGCAGGAGGGCATCCTCTCCCTCATGCAGATGCCGCGCACCACGGTCGCCGTCTCGGCGCTGAAGGAAGCCGGCCTTCCCTATATCGTCGTCCTCACCAACCCGACGACCGGCGGCGTCACCGCCTCCTACGCCATGCTCGGCGACATCCAGTTGGCCGAGCCCGGCGCCCTTATCGGCTTTGCCGGCCCGCGCGTCATCGAGCAGACGATCCGCGAAAAGCTGCCCGTCGGCTTCCAGCGCGCCGAATATCTGTTCGAGCACGGCATGGTCGACATGGTGGTCGAGCGCTCGGCCCTGCGCGAGACGCTGTTGAAGATCTGCCGCATCCTGCTCGGCTATCCGGCAAAGGCGGAAATTGCAGAGGCTGTGCCGGCAACGCCCGACGAGCCCGCCGAGGCGCCGAAAGAGACGGGCGCCGACGCTGAAGCTGCAAAGGCGGACGCGGCGCCGGAAAAGCCGATGAAAGCACCCGAGCCGGCACCGGTTGAGGCGGCCGAATCGAAAGCGGCCGAATAGGCCGGCCGGCGGAGAACAGCCGCGGCCTTGCCGGCCCATGGCCGTCGCCGCCCTGCCGCCCTATTTTTCCGACCGCGTGCGACGCGGCTTTTCACCGGGCCGCGGCGCCGGGACACTCGCCTCTCAACCCCGAGCGACCATGAACCTGCCGACGATCCCCGAGACGGCCGACGCGATTCTGGAGCGTCTCGTCGCGCTCCACCCGAAAAGCATCGACCTGTCGCTCGACCGGATGTGGCAGGTGCTGGCAGCCCTCGACCACCCGGAGAGGCGTCTGCCGCCGGTGATTCACATCGCCGGCACCAACGGTAAGGGCTCGACCTCGGCGACCCTGAAGGCGGTCCTGGAAGCCGCCGGAAAGTCCGTCCATGTCTACACCTCGCCCCACCTGGTGCGCTTCAACGAGCGCGTCCGATTGGGAGCGAAGGGCGGCGGCCGCTTCGTCTCCGACGTCGCGCTCGCCGAGGCACTGCTGAAGGCCGAGGACCTCAACGGCGGATCTCCGATCACCATCTTCGAGATCACCACCGCGGCCGCCTTCGACCTCTTCGCCGCCCACCCGGCCGACTATCTGCTGCTGGAAGTCGGCCTCGGCGGCCGGTTGGATGCCACCAATGTGGTCGACAGGCCGCTCGCCACCCTGATCACGCCGATCGCTTTCGACCACGAGGCCTATCTCGGCTCCGACATCCGCGACATCGCGCGCGAAAAGGCCGGCATCCTGAAGAAGGGCGTGCCGGCCATCGTTGCCCCGCAGGCCGACGCGGTCACCGAGGTGATCGAGGCCCGCGCGGACGAGATCGGCGCGCCGCTGGTGCTCGGCGGCCGCGACTGGATGGCCCATGAGGAGCATGGCCGGCTCGTCTACCAGGACGAGGGCGGTCTCCTCGACCTGCCGGCGCCGCGGCTCATCGGCGATCACCAGTTCGTCAACACCGGCCTTGCCCTTGCGACCCTTCGCGCGCTCGACCGCATGCCGCCGACGGCCGAGGTCGAAGCCGGGCTGGCGAAGGTCGACTGGCCGGCGCGGATGCAGCGGCTCTCCTTCGGCAACCTGGTGGAAGAAGCGCCCGAGGACGCCGAGCTCTGGGTCGACGGCGGCCACAATCCGGCCGCCGGCCAGGCCGTCGCCACCGTCATGGCGGACCTCCAGGACCGCGCGCCGCGGCCGCTGGTGCTGATTGCGGGCATGCTGTCGACGAAGGATCCGGTCGGCTTCTTTTCCCATTTCGCCGGCCTTGCCCGCGACGTCCTCACCGTGCCGATCGCCGAGGTGGAGGCCGCGGTGGACCCCGGCGAGCTCGCCGATGCCGCCCGCGACGTCGGCCTTCCGGCGCGCCCCTTCGGCTCCATCGGCGCCGCCCTCCGGCACCTCGCGGCCGAGCCCTTCGACGCCCCGCCGCGCATCCTCATCTGCGGCTCGCTTTATCTGGCGGGTGAGGCTCTCGACCTCAACGGTACCCCGCCGGAATAGGTTTCCCGCGGGTCATGTTGAGTGCGTTGGGTGTACTCGGCCGCTTCCCCCACTCTGCATCACCACCGGACTTGATCCGGTGGTCCATGATGAAGAGCGGCATATACCACCCTAAGAGATTGAAATCAAAGGCCGAATGGATTGCCGGATCAAGCCCGGCAATGACGCGGAGTGGGGTGGGACGCGGAGGGTAACCGGAGGTTCGTCGCCGCAAGGACGCCCATGAATCGCGCCGAGTGACAGGCGACGCAGAGCCACCGCGACAGAGACGCGACGTGCTGCCGGCACACCGCCCTACGGGTAGCAGCGACCGCCGCCCTGGATCATTCCTCCGTCTCCAGCATCCCCCGGTCCTCGATGGCAACGCCGTCGGCAACCGTGTCGCTCGGATGGACGATGACCGTGTCGCCCGGTGCAAGCCCGGCCTTCACCTCGGCAAGCTGCAGGTTCCTTTCCCCGATCTCGACCTTCTGCAGTGTCGCCGTGCCGCCCACCACCTTGAAGACGGCCCAGTCCTCGCCGCGCCGGAAAAGGGCCGCAAGGGGAACGGTGACCGCATTCTCGTCGCGCCAGACGACGATGCGGGCGACCACCCGGAACGCGTGGCCGAGCGAGGCCCAGTCCTCTTCGGGGCTCGTCAGGTCGAGGATGGTCTTGACCCGCTGTTCCTCGATGCCGAGCGCGGAGATCTTGGTGAAGGCGGCCGGATCGACCCGCTTGACGACGGCCTTGAGGGGCTTCGGCCCGCCCCAGTTCACGATCTGCGCCTCGGCTCCGGGCGTGACCCTGACGGCGTCGCGCGACAGGAGGTCGACGACGATCTCAAGGTCGTGCGGATCGCCGATTTCTAAAAGCCCTGTCCCGGCCGTCACCACCGTCTCGCTCTCCGTGATCAGCTTCAACACCCGGCCGCTGACCGGCGCCGGCACATTGACGCAACAGCCGGCGCCCAGCTCTTCCTCCGCGCCCGGCTGGATGAGCTGCGCGCGGGCGCTTTCCAGCTCGCGCCGGCGCACTTCCAGCGAGGCCCTGGCGCTGGCGACTTGCGCCTCGGCCGTCGTCACGTCGACCTCCGCCTTTTCCAGCGTGCGCGCGGAAATCGTTTTTCGCTCGGCGAGCCGCGCGGCCCGGCTGAGGTCGCTCCTGGCGAAGTCGAGCTGGGTCGTTGCCTGTTTCACCTCGGCCTCGGCGAGCTGCACGGCAGCCCGCGCGGCTTCCACCGCGGCTTCCGCGACCCGCCGGCTGCGCGCATCGAGGAAGGTCGGGTCGGTCGGCATGATCTCCGCGACGACGGTATCGCCGGCCGTCACCGCATCGCCGACCTCGCGCGGCGCCCGCGTCACCTTGCCGGAGATCGGCGCGGAGACCGTATAGACCTCGCGGATGCGCGTGACGCCCTCGTCCTCGACGGTCACTTCCAGCGGCTGGCGGGCGATTTCCGCGGTATCGACGGAGACCGGACGCGGCCACATCGCCCAGGCGATGGTGCCGGCAACAGCTGCGATGACAACAAGGTAGACGAACCGGCGCACAAGCGTGCCCATGGCATCACTCCCGGGTTTTCAGAACTTCGATGAGGTCGAGGCGGTCGATCCGCCGCCGGACGATGAGGGCGGAAATGGCGGCGGCGGACAGAACGACGATGCTCGACCAGGCGAAGATGTCCGGCGTCAGCACGAACGGGACCTGATAGAGCTCGCTCTCGAAACCGGTGACGATGGCATAGGCAAAGCCATAGCCGATGAGGCAGCCGAGCGGCTGGGCAAGGAAGGTGACGATCGCCAACTCCAAAAGGAGGATGCGCGAGACCTCGGCCCGCGTGAAGCCGAGGACGCGCAGGCTCGCCAGCTCCCGACCGCGCTCCGACAGCGAAATGCGGGCGGAGTTGTAGACGACGCCGAAGGCAATGATAGAGGCGAGCGTGACGTAGACGAAGGTCATGATGAAGATGTTCTCCGCCAGCGTCTCTCGGAATTTCTGCAGCGACACTTTTTGCAGCGCGATGAAATTGGCGGCCGGGATGTCGGTGATCTCGGCATAGAGCGCGTCCTGCCTGGCCGTATCGAGGCTGAAATAGACGCCGGAGATCAGCGCCCCCTCGCGCTTCAGCCGGTTGAGGGCGGAAAGCTCCATATAGGCGGAAAGCCCGATGAACCCTTCCACGGTCGCCGTCACCGGCACCTGCACGGTGCGCCGGTCGCCCTCAAGGAGGTCCATCTCGACGATGTCGCCGGTCCGTGCCCCGATGGTGCGCGCTAGCATGTCGGAGAGGACAATCCCGGTCTCCGGCATGGTCAAGGGCCGCAAATCCATGTCGATGACCCGGCTCAGCGTCGCATCGGCCGGCTTGCCGAGGACGGAGACCCGCCGTTCCTTGTGGCCGAAGCGGATCCGCACTGGAACCGAGCGGAACGGCTCCACGGCAAGCACACCAGGCAGCCGCGCCACCTCATAGGCGGCGGCGATGCGCTTGGTCTCGGAAAAGCTGATTGAGGCGTCCTGCCGGTCGGCGCGGAAGAAGGTCACGTCGACCATGAAGTCGATGGACGGGTAGGCCCAGATCGAGGCGATGACGATGGAAACGCCAAGCGCGATGCCGAGGATCGCCGAGCCGGTGCGCACCGGCACGTGGACGAGGTGGCGGATCACCATGGTGAGGCTTTGCGGCAGGCCGATCAGCCGGGCGATGCGCCAGAACGGCGAGCGCGAATAGATGGCCGGCGCAGGCGGCGCCATGGCAACGGCCGGCGACAGCCTGGCGATGCCGGAGACCGTCTTCAGCGCGCCGACGCCGGCGGTCACCACGGTGACGAGGACGGCGATGACGTAGATGGAAGGATCTTTTCGGAAGATCAGGAACGGGAAGTTGAAGAAGTCGCCATACATCCGGGCAAGGCCGATGCCGAGCCAGGTGCCGGCGATCGCCCCGATCAGAGTGCCGACGACGGCGATGGCGAGCACGAATTTCAGATAGTGCATGCCGATGGCGCCGTTGCCGTAGCCGATGGCCTTCAGGAGGCCGATCTGCTCGCGCTCCAGCGCCACCAGCCGCGACATCGTCATGTTGACGAGGAAGGCGGCGACGATGAGGAAGATCGGCGGCAGGACGCGCGCCATGGCGGCGAGCTGCTCCAGCTCCGCATCGATGAAGGCGTGGGATATCTGGTCCTTGCGGCCATAGGCACCGGCCCCGCCATAGCGGGCGAGGAGGTCGTCGAGGGCGTCGATGACCGCGTCCTCGTTGGCATCGCGCAGCAGCGCCACGGCGACGTTGGAGAACGCGCCGTCGAGGTCGTAGGCGGCGGCCAGCGTCTTTTCCGACATCCAGACGATGCCGAAGCGGCGCGGATCGGGCATCAGGTCGCCGGGGCCGATGGTGTAGATGAACTCCGGCGACAGGGCGATGCCGACAACGCGGACCTCGCGCTTGGCGCCCTTCAGGAGCGCCTTGAAACGCGAGCCGATGGTAAAGCCGTGCGCCTCGGCGAAGGCCTCGTTGACGACGACCTCGTTCTCGTCGCCGACGATCGGGCGCCGTCCCTCGCGCATATAGAGCCGGTTGAGCACCGGCCGGCCGATATCGGGCAGCGAGACGAGCTGGGCCGAGGCCGGCTCGCTCATGCCGGGGATGTCGAGGAGGGCGACCTCGACGATGCGGGTCTCCACCGCGCTGACGCCGGGGATCGCCGCGATGGCGTCGCCGAGCCGGTTCGGCGCCCGCGTTGCCTCGGCAAAGACGTCGGCGAAGCGGTTGCGTTCGTAATAGGCGGCGCGCGTCTCGTCGAGGGATTGATGGGCGCCGACGGCGAGGATCAACGTCGCGACGCCCGCCGCCATCACCATGGCGATCGCCAGCGCCTGCGGCCACAGGCGGACGAGGTCGCGCAGCAATTTGCGGTCAAGGCTCCGCACCATGGTGCGTCTTCCTTCCTCCCCAAGACCTTCTCGGTCCCCTTGGCCGACAGCCTACCAGGTCACGTCGGCCGGACGCTTGCGCGTCTCGATCGTTTCCTCGGCGACGATGCGGCCGTCTCCGAACCGCACCACGCGGTGGGCGATCTCGCGGATCGCCACGTTGTGGGTGATGACGAGCGTCGTCGTGCCGAGGTCCTCGTTGACCTTGACGAGGGCGTCGAGCACCTGGATGCCGGTCCTGGAATCGAGGGCGCCGGTCGGCTCGTCGCAGAGCAGCACGTCCGGGTTCTTGGCAATCGCGCGGGCAATCGCCACCCGCTGCTGCTCGCCGCCGGAAAGCTGGGCCGGAAAATGGTCGAGCCGCTCGGCAAGCCCGACGAGCGCCAGGGCATCCTCCGGCGCCATCGGCGCGCGGGATATCTCGGTAACGAGCGCGACGTTCTCCAGCGCCGTCAGGCTCGGCACCAGATTGTAGAACTGGAAGACGAAGCCGACATGCTCGCGCCGGTAGCGGGTCAGCTCCCGGTCGCCGAGGGCGGTCAGTTCCGTGTCGCGGAAGAAGGCGGTGCCGGACGTCGCCGTATCGAGCCCGCCGACGATGTTGAGAAAGGTCGACTTGCCCGAGCCGGACGGGCCGAGCAGGACGACGAACTCGCCGGCGGCCGCGGTGAAGTCGACGCCGCGCAGCGCCTGAACCTCCACCGCGCCGGTCTTGTAGACCTTGACGAGGCCGTCTGTGCGAAAGACAGGGCCGGCGGCCGCTTCGGCCGGGTGCCCGTTCCGTTCTGTCATTGTCATCACGCCGGCCATCCTACGCGTCCCGGTCCCGCTTGGCACCCGCTGCGGGTGTCGCCGCCGAGATGGGGGAGAAGGCGCCAGGGGACAACCGGGGCGCGCCGCGGCGAAAGCCCGCGCCTGGAAGATGCCGCTCGCACCGGCGGCAAGGCGGGCCGGCAAGGGCCGCGATGGCGGCAATCCTGGCGACCGGAATTTAGAATGCGCCCAAGGAAGAGGCCTGAATGAACGCAAGATTACCGTGCCATTACAAAAACTTAATGTGGGGCCAAATTGACAACTGCCAGGGCGGGAGCGCACGCTTCAAATGTCACGCTTTGCACGACGAAAAAGTATTCACAGGAAGGGAAACGTCATGAGACGGAGAACCCAGCTTCTGACCGCCGGCCTCGTTGCCGCTGCGCTCGGAGCAAGCGCCGTCGGCGCCCACGCCTTCGGCGGCCCCTATGGCCCGCGCGGCGGTCCGGGGGGCGGACGCGGCATGATGATGGGCGGCCCGATGATGGCCATGACCTGTCGCAGCACGGCCAGCCCGCGCATGGGCTTCATGCTCGATCGCGCCGAGGCGGCGATCGATCCGACCGAAGAGCAGAAGCCGCTGATCGCGGATCTGCGCTCGGCGATGGACAAGGCCCGTGCCAAGGTGCAGGAGGCCTGCAAGAGCTGGCCCGGCCCGAGCGCGACCCCGCCGGAGCGGCTCGCCCAGGTCGAAAAGCGCCTTGAGGCCCGGCTCGCCGCGATCAAGGAAATTCGCCCGGCACTCGAAAAGCTCTTTGCCAGCCTTTCGGACGACCAGAAACAGGCGCTCTACAACATGCGCCGCGGCTGGCGTGGCGGCCGCCGTGGCTGGCGCGGCCAACGCGGCATGCGCGGCTGGGGCGGTCCGGGCTATGGCGGCGGCCCCGGTTTCGGCCCGGGTCCCGGCTACGGCCCCGGTCCCGGTTATGGCCCCGGTCCTGGTTATGGGCGCGGTCCCGGTTGGGGAGGCCCCGGTTGGGGCGGACTCGGCCCCGGCGGCGGCTGGGATGGCCCCGGTTACGGCCCGGGTCCCGGCTATGGTCCGGGTCCCGGTTATGGTCCCGGCCCCGGATGGGGCGGTCCCGGCTGGGGTGGCCCGCCGCAGATGGGCCAGAACCCCTGGGACACCGACGACAGCGCCGATGATCCCGGTGACGACGACGGTAGCGGCATGATGGATGAGGCGCCTGAGGAAAACCCGTCGGACGACGGCGCGACCGAAAGCGGCGAACCCGACAGCACGAAGCTCTAGAATCGTCTGCGCGCAAGCTGCGGCCGGACACGATTGCCGGTCGTAGCGCCAGGAAGGGAACCGCGGGCTGCCATCGCCACCTGTCTGCAGCCCCCATGTTCCTGAAAAGGGGCCGTTCCCCGACAGGCCCCTTTAAAAGACGCGTCCCGCGCCAGTCGCGGGGCGCGTTTTTTCTGCCGCACGGCCTGCCACGCTGGCTTCGGAACTTTTCGCGATTGCAAATCAGTTGCAATTGCAATATCCAGAGGCCGAACGGGGTGGCACCGAAACGCCCTTTATGGCAGACGGAAAAGATCTGCCGGATGAAGCGACCGCCGAGGGGATGTCGGTCGCAGCGCGGCACGAGGCGGCAAGGACCGCGGCCTGCCGCGCACTGTCCGGGCACGACTTCAGGGAGAACGACGTATGTTGAAACGAATTTGCCGGACCGGCGCGCTTTGCGGCATCCTCGCCGCGACCCTCGCCCTCGGCGTCGCCGCGCCGGCCGCCGCCGACGGCTCCGTCAACGTCTATTCCTACCGCCAGCCCTATCTGATCAAGCCGCTGCTCGATGCCTTCACGAACGAGACCGGCATCCAGGTCAACGTCATCTTCGCCAAGAAGGGGCTTGAGGAGCGGATCCGCATCGAGGGCCGCAACTCGCCGGCCGACCTGTTGCTCTCCACCGATATCGGCCGGCTCGATGCCACCAAGCAGATGGGCATCACCCAGAGCGTCGAAAGCGACGTGCTGCACGACAGCATCCCGGCCAAATACCGCGATCCGGAGGGCCACTGGTTCGGCCTGACGACCCGCGCCCGCGTCGTCTATGCCTCGCGCGAGCGTGTGCCGCAGGATGCTATCACTTATGAGGAACTGGCCGATCCGAAATGGAAGGGCCGCATCTGCACCCGCTCCGGCCAGCACGACTACACCATCGGCCTCGTCGCCTCGCTGATCGCCCATAATGGCGAGGAGGCGACGCGGGACTGGCTGAAGAAGGTGAAGAACAATCTGGCGGTCAAGCCGGCCGGCAACGACCGCGCACAGGTCAAGAACATCTTCGGCGGCCTGTGCGACATCTCGCTCGGCAACACCTATTACATGGGCCAGATGATGACCAACGAGAAGGAGCCGGAGCAGAAGGACTGGGCCGCCTCCGTGCACATCCTCTTCCCCAACACCGAAGGCCGCGGCACCCACGTCAACATGTCCGGCATGGTCATGGCCAAGAATGCGCCGAACCGGGAGAACGCCGTCAGGCTGATGGAATTCCTCGCCTCCGACGAGGCTCAGCACATCTATGCCGGCGTCAACTACGAATACCCGGTCAATCCGGAGGTCGAGCCCTCCGACCTCGTCAAATCCTGGGGCGACTTCAAGGCCGACGACCTGCCGCTGATCGAGGTCGCGAAATACCGCAAGCGCGCCTCCGAACTGGTCGACGAGGTCGCCTTCGACGACGGCCCGGGCTCCTGAGCCAAAAGACCGATCTGCCAAATGAACGGAAAGGCCGGCGCGACATCGCCGGCCTTTTTGTTTGGTCCCGGTCCAGCGTCGTCAGATCGACGAGGAGGCCGGCGAATTGCGTCGGCCCGCCGGTCCGCCCGACCCGTCCTTCTTACGGTTCGCCGATCTGGAATATGAAAACCGCGTCGTGTTGAGCGCGCGTCGCCACACGGCCCGGTTTTGCGACGCTGGCGCGCACGCTTGACTTTCGTCAAGGAGAATAAGACCCCGCGGGAGAAGCATCGCGCCATCAACTTGGTGCCGTGATGCCCAGGACATTCTCACGACGCGAGCTTTTTAACCGGATCGGCGGCACCGACGCCGTCCTGCGTCCGCCCTTCGCGCTGCAGGAAGACGCCTTCGTCGAATGCTGTACCGGCTGCGGGCGCTGCATCAGGGCCTGCCCGCAAGGCATCCTCGGCGCCGGCCGCGGCAACTATCCCGTTCTCGACTTTGCCCGCGGCGCCTGCACCTTCTGCGGCGCCTGCGCCGAGGCCTGCACTGAGGGCGCGCTCGGCGACCCCGCGGGCGCGCCGTGGCGCCTTCGCGCCAGCGTCGGCGATGCCTGCCTGGAGCGTTCCGGCATCGCCTGCCGCGCCTGCGAAGCCTGGTGCGAGCCGCGCGCCATCCGCTTCCGCCCGGCGCTGGGCGGGCGTTCCGAAATCCTCATCGATCCCGAACTTTGCACCGGCTGCGGCGCCTGCATCGCCCCCTGTCCGAAGGGGGCGATCGACGTCGCCGCGCCCGCCAACGAGGAAGCAGCAGCATGACCATCTGCAGCCTGGTCGTCTACGCCAAACCGGAAAACACCGACGCCGTGGCGCTCAAGCTTGCCGGCCTTGCCGGCATCGAAATCCATGCCACCGATCCCGGCGGCAAGCTGGTGGTCACGGTCGACCATGCCGACCGCCGGCAATGCAGCGAAACGATCATGGGGCTGAGCGCCGTGCCCGGCGTGATCAATACGGCCCTGGTCTACGAGTACCACGAATAAGCACGACGGATTCAGTCAAGGAGGAATGACCGATGTCGCTCTCTCGCCGTGACTTCATCAAGGCAAACGCCGTGGCCGCCGCCGCGGCGACGGCGGGTGTCGCCGTGCCGGCCGCGCCAGTCCTGGCCGCCGAGGACGATACCGGCATCCGCTGGGACAAGACCGCCTGCCGCTTCTGCGGCACCGGCTGCTCGGTCCTGGTCGGCGTCAAGGACGGTCGCGTGGTCGCGACCCAGGGCGATCCCGACGCTCCGGTGAACCGCGGCCTCAACTGCATCAAGGGCTACTTCCTGACCAAGATCATGTACGGCCAGGACCGCCTGACGAAGCCGTTGCTGCGCAAGAAGAACGGCGCCTTCGCCAAGGACGGCGACTTTGAGGAGGTAAGCTGGGACGAGGCCTTCACCGTCATGGCCGACAAGTGGAAGGCGGCCCTGAAGGCCAAGGGGCCGACCTCCGTCGGCATGTTCGGCTCCGGCCAGTGGACCCTGTGGGAGGGCTATGCCGCCTCCAAGCTGATCAAGGGCGGCTTCCGGTCCAACAACCTCGACCCCAACGCCCGCCATTGCATGGCCTCGGCCGTCGGCGCCTTCATGCGCGCCTTCGGCATCGACGAGCCGATGGGCTGCTACGACGACCTGGAGCACGCCGACGCTTTCGTGTTGTGGGGCGCCAACATGGCCGAGATGCACCCGATCCTGTGGTCGCGCCTCACCAACACCCGGCTGACCAAGCCGGGCTGCGAGGTCCATGTGCTCTCGACCTTCGAGAACCGCTGCTTCGAGCTCGCCGACAACGGCATCGTCTTCGTGCCGCAAACGGATCTCGCCATCACCAACTACATCGCCAACTACATCATCCAGAACGAGGCCTACAACAAGGACTTCGTGGAAAACCACGTCAACTTCAACAAGACCGCAACCGACATCGGCTACGGTCTCAGGCCCGAGCATCCGCTGGAGCAGAAGGCGGCCAATCCCGGCAAGGGCAAATTCGAGAAGGTCGGTTTCGAGGAATTCGCCAGGCTGGTCGAGCCCTATACGCTCGACTACACCGCCGAACTCTCCGGCGTGCCCAAGGACCAACTCGAAAAGCTCGCCAGGGCCTATGCCGATCCGAAAAAGAAGGTCTCGTCCTACTGGACGATGGGCTTCAACCAGCACTCCCGCGGCGTCTGGGTCAACGGCAACGTCTACAACATCCACCTGTTGATGGGCAAAATCTCCGAGCCCGGCAACGGTCCGTTCTCGCTCACCGGCCAGCCCTCGGCCTGCGGCACCGCCCGCGAGGTCGGCACCTTCGCCCACCGCCTGCCGGCCGACCTGGTCGTCGGCAAGGACGCCCATCGGGCCTTTGCCGAAAAGACCTGGAAGCTGCCCGAAGGCACGATCAATCCGGAGGTCGGCTTCCACGCCGTGCTGATGCACCGCAAGATGAAGGACGGCGAGCTGAACTGCTACTGGCAGCAATGCAACAACAACATGCAGGCCGCCGCCAACATGAACGACGAAAGCTATCCGGGATGGCGCAACCCGGACAACTTCGTCACCGTCTCCGACCCTTATCCGACGGTCTCGGCGATGGCCGCCGACCTGATCCTGCCGACCGCCATGTGGGCCGAGAAGGAAGGCGCCTACGGCAATGCCGAGCGGCGCACCCAGTTCTGGCGCCAGCAGGTCAAGGCACCGGGCGAGTCCCGCTCCGATGCCTGGCAGACCATGGAGTTCGCCAAATACTTCACGGTCGAGGAGGTCTGGCCGGAAGAGCTGATCGCCAAGATGCCGGAATACCGCGGCAAGACGCTCTATGACGTGCTGTTCGCCAACGGCCAGGTCGACAAGTTCCCCTATGAGGGCAAGATCGTCGACGACCGCGGCAACGAATACGCCAACGACGAGTCGGAGTACTTCGGCTACTACGTCCAGAAGGGCCTGTTCGAGGAATACCGGCTGTTCAACTCCGCCGCCGATATCCCGAAGAAAGGCCACGAGATGGCGGAGTTCGACGCCTACCACAAGAACCGCGGCCTGCGCTGGCCGGTCATCAACGGCAAGGAAACGCTGTGGCGGTTCCGCGGCGGCTACGACCCGCATGTCGAGGGCGACGAGACGGTCGTCAGGTTCTACGGCAATGCGGACGGGCGCGCCAACGTCATCTTCGCACCCTACGAGCCGCCGGCGGAAAGCCCCGACGACGAGTTCGACCTGTGGCTGTGCACCGGCCGGGTGCTGGAGCACTGGCACTCCGGTTCCATGACCCGGCGCGTGCCCGAGCTCTACCGGGCGGTGCCGGACGCGGTCGTCTACATGAACCCGAAGGACGCCCGCAAACGGCGCCTGCGCGACGGCTCCAAGGTCACGGTCTCGACGCGCCGCGGCGAACTGGTGACCCGGGTCGAGACCCGCGGCCGCAACCGGCCGCCGGAGGGCCTGGTGTTCGTGCCGTGGTTCGACGCCAGCCGGCTGGTCAACAAGCTGACATTGGACGCCACCGATCCGCTCTCCAAGGAGACGGATTACAAGAAGTGTGCCTGCAAGGTCGAAAAGGCCTGACACGCCGGGAGCGGCCGCCCGCGTCTCCCGCTGTCTTCGCGCGGGCGGCCCTTTCGACAGCGAAGAACCAGAACGCGTAACGGGCGAGCACCATGTCCACGGACAAGGAAACCTCAGGGACGTCGGCAAACTGGCTGAAGAGCCGCCGCAAGTTCCTCGCCGATATGGCCAGGACCGCCTGCGGGGTCGGCCTGTTCGGCCTTGCCGTCGGGCTCTACGCGGAAAAATCCAGGGCGCTGCCGCCGACGGCGCTGCGCCCGCCGGGCGCCCTGCCGGAAAACGATTTCCTTGCCGCCTGCGTGCGTTGCGGCATCTGCGTGCGCGACTGTCCCTACGACATCCTGAAGCTTGCCACCCTCGGCGAGGAGGTGGCGACCGGCACGCCCTATTTCACCGCCCGCACCGGCCCCTGCGAGATGTGCGAGGACATCCCCTGCATCGTCAACTGTCCGACCGGCGCCCTCGACACCGGGCTGAAGGACATCGCGAAGGCGCGCATGGGCCTTGCCGTCGTCGTCGACCACGAGTCCTGCATCGCTTTCCAGGGCCTTCGCTGTGAGATCTGCTTCAACACCTGTCCGGTCCGCGGCAAGGCGATCAAGCTGGAGTACCGGGCCAACAAGCGCTCCGGCAAGCACGCCCTGTTCGTGCCCGTGGTCTATTCCGGGGACTGCACCGGCTGCGGCCTGTGCGAAAAGGCCTGCATCCTTGAGGCGGCGGCGATCAAGGTCTTGCCGATCGCCCTCGCCAGGGGCGCCCTCGGCCACCACTACCGCCTCGGCTGGGAGCAGCAGGGGGAGGCCGGCCGGCCCCTCGTCACGCCGGATCAGGAGCACCGCTACAACCTGCCGGACGGCGTCCACTACGAGCATTCCGGCCGCGGCCTCGTCGTCGACGAGCCGGCCGCGCCGGCGCCCGGCGCCGGCGACACGCCGTTCTCGTCCAATCCGCTCGACACCCTGAACCGCGGCATAGGGGGAGCGAAGTGATGGTTACCCCGCTGAAGGACCTCGGCAAGGACGCCATCGCCGTCAAGGGCTGGTTCGGCGCTCACAAATGGCTGCTGCTGCGGCGCGCCACGCAGGTCGGCATCCTGGTTCTCTTCCTTATCGGCCCCTGGGCCGGCCTCTGGCTGTTGAAGGGCAACCTCGCCGCAAGCACGGTGCTGGACACCGTGCCGCTGACCGATCCGCTGCTGGTGCTGCAGATGCTCGCCGCCGGTTTCGTCGGCCTCGCCTCGACCGCGCTCCTCGGCGCCGCCATCGTCGCCGTCTTCTACGTGCTGGTCGGCGGCCGCGCCTATTGCTCCTGGGTCTGCCCGGTCAACATCGTCACCGACGGCGCCCACTGGCTGCGCCGCCGCCTCGACATCCGCCAGAGCGCCCGCCTGAAGCCCTCCGCGCGCTGGTGGATGCTCGGCCTCACCCTCGTCGTCTCCGCGGCGACCGGAACGCTCGCCTTCGAACTCGTCAATCCGGTGTCGATGCTCCACCGCGGCCTGATCTTCGGCATCGGCATCGGCTGGGCCGTGATCGCGGCCATCTTCCTCTTCGACCTGTTCGTCGCCCGCCACGGCTGGTGCGGCCATCTTTGCCCGATGGGCGCCTTCTATGGGCTTCTGGGAAGCGCCAGCCTCGTTCGCGTGCGCGCCGACGGGCGCGACAACTGCGACGACTGCATGGAGTGCTACGAGGTCTGCCCCGAACCGCAGGTGATCCCGCCCGCGGTCAAGAGCGCGGCGGCCGGCGGCAGCCCGGTGATCCTGTCCGGTGCCTGCACCAATTGCGGCCGCTGCATCGATATCTGCCCCAACGATGTCTACGCCTTCGGCCTGCGGGGCCGGGCCCTCGTCACCCCGCGGCCGCTGCCGGCGGACCATCCCCGCAACAGCGCCCCGGGCTTCGCTTCGAACGTTCAGGACGACCGAAAGATCGCATGAGATCGAACGCATGGAGGATGCGATGAAACTCTTGTCAAAAACCACCCTGGCGGCACTGGCCCTGGGCATCGTGGCCGCGGCTCCCGCCGCGCGCGCCACCGACGTCGTGTCGCTGCGCGGCGACAAGGCCCTGACCGCCGAATCGGACGCGTTCGACCGCAAGCGGGCAATGACGGCGAGCGGCGGTTTCGACCGGGCGTGGGACCTGCAGCCGCCGACCATCCCTCACAACATCGACAACGACCGCATCACGATCCGCGAAAACACCTGCCTCAACTGCCACGGCCCGGAAACCTTCAAGAAGGAGAAGGCGCCGCGGATCGGCGACAGCCACTTCGTCGACGCCGACGGCAAGGTGCTGGAGACCATGAACCAGCGGCGCCATTTCTGCAGCCAGTGCCACGTGCCCCAGGCCGACGTGAAGCCGCTGGTGGAGAACACCTTCGGCGGCAATTGAGCCGAACGGCGGCGATCGGCGTCGCCTCGGTCTGCCGGGCCGCTACGGGCGGAAGCACGGCCAAAGACACATGCGCCGGCCCGGCGCAGCAGCCGCGGGCCCCGGCGCGAGAAAAAGGGAAGTCGGAAAATGAACGAGCGGGACACCCGGGAGCCCGGGGTTTTCGGGCGCATGTGGCGCCGCTTCTGGCGGCCGAGCCGGAGCTGGGGCTTCGGCGCCATTCTCATCCTCGGCATCGCCGCCGGCGTCGTCCTGTGGGGCGGCTTCAACTGGGCGGTCGAACTGACCAACACCGAGACGTTCTGCATCTCGTGCCACGAAATGCGCGATAACGTGTATGAGGAATACACGGAAACGGTCCACTACTACAACAGCTCCGGCGTCCGTGCCGTGTGCACCGACTGCCATGTGCCGAAGGACTGGATCCACAAGATGGTGCGCAAGGTGCAGGCCTCCAACGAGCTCTATCACAAGGTCATCGGCTCCATCGACACCCGCGAGAAGTTTCAGGCCAAGCGGCTGGAGCTGGCGAGCCATGTCTGGCGCACCATGAAGGAGACGAACTCCCGCGAATGCCGCAACTGCCACGACGATGTGTCGATGGATTTCGGAGCCCAGGAGTCGCGCAGCGCCGACCGCCACGAGGAAGGCTTCGACGAGGGCAAGACCTGCATCGACTGCCACCGCGGCATCGCCCACCAACTCCCGGACGGCGCCAACGAAGCCTATGAGAAGATCGCAGCGGAGATCGGGCCGACCAAGAAAGACGACTAAGGCTTCGGCCGGATCGGGAGACCCGGTGCGCGGAGTTGCGTGCGGCCGGGGGCGTGGCCCGTAGGGCTCAGCGCCACCAGATCAGCGGGTCGACGCCGAAAAGGGCGACGTGGCCGCCGGCAACGAGCAGGTAAAGGCTGGTCGCGACGGAGACGAGGAGGCCAAGGGCCTGCGCCCGGTCGGCAGTCCAGTGGGTCGTGCCGGCGAGAAGCGCGGCGAGCGGCAGGTTGGAGGTGCCCCGGGCGAGCGCCGACCATTCCTCAAAGCCGAGCCGCCGCTGCGCCCGCCGGTCGGCGACGAGGGTCCCCGTGCCCGCAAAGACGGTGAGGGTGCCGAAGAGGATGAGCCCGACCGCATCGCCATTGGCGATGGTGTGCGCGAACCCCCAAAAGAAGAGGCCCCAGAGCACCGGATGGCGGGTGAGGGCGACGACGCCCGGCCGTTCGGGACTGAAAGGCGCGGCGGTGAGTGTCACCGAAAACGGATTGGCGGAGACCGCACCGGCGACGGCAAGGAACAGGCCGATGGGGACAAGCGCGACGGCAAGCCCGGCCTGCCACGGCTCGGGCGCCCACAGCGGCACATAGGGCGCGGCCCAGGCGGCAACGATCAGCCAGGCAAGCAGCAGCGTCGAGAGCACCGAATAGGCGGCAAGGTAGGTCTTCCGCCCCAGCATCGCCACCAACCGCCGGCGCACGGCCGGCTGCGCCGGGACGGCATGGAAGAGGAAAAAGACAAGGAGTGCGGCGAGGAACGGGATCATCTGTACAGCCTCACCGTGCCCTCGCCCTTACGCCGTCCAGTCCAGCACCACCTTGCCGCTTTGGCCCGAGCGCATCGCCTGGAAGCCCTCCTCGAACCGGTCGATGGGGAACCGGTGCGTGATCACCGGCCGGATGTCTAGGCCACTCTGCAGCATCGCCAGCATCTTGTGCCAGGTCTCGAACATTTCCCTTCCGTAGATGCCCTTGACGGTGAGCTGCTTGAGGACGAAGCGCGACCAGTCGACGGGATAGGGCTCGGCGGACAGGCCGAGCATGGCGATCCGCCCGCCGACGATGAGGTGCTCCAGCATGTCGTCGAAGGCGGCCGGCGCGCCGCTCATCTCCAGCCCGACATCGAAGCCCTCGCGCATCCCGAGACGTCCCATGACGTCCCGCACGGTTTCCTTCGCGACGTTGACGGGCCGCACATCGGCGACCTTGGCGGCGAGATCGAGCCGGGCCTGGTTGATGTCGGTGATGACCACGTGCCGGGCGCCGACATGGCGGGCAACGGCCGCGGCCATGATGCCGATCGGCCCGGCGCCGGTGACGAGCACGTCCTCGCCGACGAGGTCGAAGGTGAGGGCGGTGTGGACCGCATTGCCGAGCGGGTCGAGGATGGCGCCGAGCTCGTCGTCGACGTCGTCGGGCAGCGCGACCACGTTGAAGGCCGGCACCTTCAGATATTCGGCAAAGGCGCCGGGGATATTGACGCCGATGCCCTTGGTCTCCGGGTCGAGGTGGAAGCGACCCGCGCGCGCCGCCCGGCTCGTCTTGCCGACCACATGGCCCTCGCCCGAGACGCGCTGGCCGACGGCGACGTTGGTGACGTCCTTGCCGACCTCGACCACCTCACCGGCATATTCGTGGCCGACGATCATCGGCACCGGGATGGTTCCCGCCGCCCAGTCGTCCCAGTTGAAGATATGGATGTCCGTGCCGCAGATGCCGGTCTTGCGGATCCGGATGAGGACGTCGTCCGGGCCGATCTCCGGCTTCGGTTCGTCGGAGAGCCAGAGGCCGGGTTCCGCCTTCGATTTGACAAGCGCTTTCATGGGATCTCCGGTGTTCTGGGGCCGTTGCCGATCATTCGACACCTGCCGTCGTCATAGCGAGCGAGCGAAGCGAGCGCGGCAGTCCAGGACCGCACGCTCCGAGCTGGTGGCCCCTGGATCGCCGCGTCGCCTGCGGCTCCTCGCGATGACGAAGGCGCGGTCATCATTCTCATATTTCTACAGGATGCCGAGGTCGTTGCCGACCGCGACGAAGGCCTCGAGTGCGGTGTCGATGTCGGCGTCGGTCAGCGCGGCCGACATCTGGGAGCGGATGCGGGCCTTGCCCTTCGGCACCACGGGATAGAAGAAGCCGGTGACGTAGATGCCGCGTTCGTCGAGCGCCGCCGCCATCTTCTGGGAAAGCGCCGCATCGCCCAGCATCACCGGGATGATCGGCGTTTCTCCCGGCAGAAGGTCGAAGCCGGCCTCCGTAAGACCTTTGCGGAACCGCTTCGTGTGCCGGGCGAGCGTCGCGCGCCGGTCGTCGGCGGTCTCCGCGATGTCGATGGCCTTGAGCGATCCGGCGGTGACCGCAGGCGCCAGGCTGTTGGAAAAGAGATAGGGCCGCGCCCGCTGGCGCAAAAGGTCGATGACGGGCTTGTCGGCGGCAACGAAGCCGCCCATGGCGCCGCCGAGCGTCTTGCCGAAGGTCCCGGTGATGATGTCGACCCGGGTTCCCGCACCGGTCAGCGCCGGCGTGCCGCGGCCCTTGTCGCCGAGATGCCCCGTCGCATGGCAGTCGTCGACCAGGACGAGGGCGCCGTAGCGTTCGGCGAGGTCGCAGATAGCGGGCAGGTTGGCGACCGCGCCGTCCATGGAAAAGACGCCGTCCGTGGCGATGAGCTTGAACCGCGCCCCGTCCGCATCGGCGGCCTTCAACTGGTCCTCCAGCGCGTCCATGTCGCCGTTCGGGAACCGGTAGCGCTTGGCCTTCGACAGCCGCACACCGTCGATGATCGAGGCATGGTTGAGGGAATCGGAGACGATCGCATCGGCCTCGGAAAGCAGCGGCTCGAATACCCCGCCATTGGCGTCGAAACAGGCGGCAAAGAGGATCGCGTCCTCCTTGCCGAGATAGCGGGCGATGCGTTCCTCGAGCTGGCGGTGCAGGGTCTGGGTGCCGCAGATGAAGCGCACCGAGGCCATGCCGAAGCCGAACTCGTCGAGCGCCTGCTTCGCCGCCGCAACGATTTCCGGATGGTTGGCGAGCCCGAGATAGTTGTTGGCGCAGAGATTGATGACCTCGCGCGTGTCCCCATCCGACGCGAGCTCGATGCGGCCGCCCTGGGTCCCGGCGATCAGCCGCTCGCGCTTGTAGAGCCCGGCCTCTTCGATCTCCTGAAGGGTCCGGGTGAGGTGGGCGGCAAAATCGTCCAGCATATCGATCTCCATGTTCAATATAATGGATAATCTATTATTCCGGACCGCGTCAAGCGGCGAATGCCTGCCTTGATCCGGTCGGCAGCACGCCGTCAGCGATAGGCGACGACCAAAAGCGCCCGTGCCTCCGCCTCGCCCAGGTTGGCGATGCTGTGCGCGGTGTCGGCCGGATAGCGCGCCGTATCGCCGGCATGGGCCCGCTCGCTGGCGCCGCCGCTCGTTACTGTGAGGACGCCGTCATAGACCGTCAAATGCTCGGTTGCGCCATGGGCATGGGCGCTGCTGTCGAGGACGCCGCCGGGCTCGACGGTCAGCTCGTACCATTCGGTCATCCCCGCCATCTGTGGCGGGCTGAAGATGCGCAGCCGGCACTGCCCGTCCGGGCTGCGCATTTCCGGGATCGCATGCGGCGAGACGATCTCGATCGTGCCGCCCGCACTGGCCGGCACCGCGCCGTCGACGAGGTCGGCCAGTTCGATGCCGAGCGCCCGGGTCAGGCTCCACAGGACGGCGAAGGTCGGGTTGGCCTGGCCGCGCTCGATCTGCGATAGCATCGATTTGGAAACGCTCGACCGCTCCGCAAGCTGCCCCAGCGTCAGGCCCTCGGCCTTGCGCCGGCGCTGCAGGACGGGGCCGATCTCCGGTGTCGACATGGGGCGTTTGTATCCGAGAAAATCCAATATATCGGATTTCTATCACGCGGCCCGCCCATCGTGCAATTGCCACCCGGCTCGGGCGAAGGGGTCAGAGCTTCTTGATGGCGTAGGCCATCGCCCCGGCGACCACGAGGGCGGCGGACGCGGCGGCGGACGGAATGAGGAAGCTGCCGGTGGCATCGAAGAGAACGCCGGCAAAGGCCGGCCCGACGATCTGGCCGAGGCCGAAGGCGGCGGTCATCAGGGCGAGCATGCGTTCCGCATCGCCGCTGGAGAGCCGTCTGCCGGCGGAAATGCCGAGCGCGACGATGCCCATGAAAGTGCCGCCGAAGAGGATGGCGGCAAGGAGGATGGCCGGCGGGGTGAGCACCGTGACGCTGACGATGACGGCCAGCGCCTCGATCAGGCAGGCGGCGGCAAAGGCGGCAAGGTCGCCGATCCGCCTCGCCACCATGCTCCAGATCGCGATGGAGGGGGCGGCGGCAAGGCCGACGACGAGCCAGATCGCCGGCTCCAGCGGCGCGATGTCGGGGGCGGCGCGAACGATGGCAACGATGAAGGTCGCGGTGATGACATAGCCGAAGCCGTAGAGCCCGTAGGCGGCAATGAGGATGGCAAGCCCGGGGTTGCGGCCGCCGTCGCGCTTCACCGGGGCGGACGGCACGGCGCGCTGCGCGGGGATGAGGACGGCGACGGCGGCGAGTGCGACGACCGTGACGGCAGCGCTCGCCCACCACAGCGCCCGCCAGTCGGCGCCCTTCGCCACCATGACGGCCATCAGCGCGGCGGAGCCGGCGATGCCGAGGCCGACGCCGGCGAAGTGGACGGCGGCAAGCCCGGCGCGGCCGGCGCGGGCGAGGCGGTCCAGCACCAGCGCGGAGGAATAGACCAGCACGAAGGCGCTGGCGACGCCGCCGATAAAGCGCAGGACGAGGAAGGCGGCGAGGGATTCGGAGACGGCCATCAGGCCGGTCGTCGCCGCGCTGAGCGCCAGCGCACCGAGGAACCAGCCGCGCCGCGAGCCCTTGATGACGGGGGTTACGGCGATGAGCGCGCCGAGCAGATAGCCGGCATAGTTGGACGAGGCGATGAGGCCCGCCGCGCTCTTGGAGAGCCCGAGGGCGGAGACCATCACCGGCAGGATCGGCGTATAGACGAAGCGGCCGACGCCCATTGCGGCCGCCAGCGCGATGAGCCCGCCGATGGCGAGCCTCAGGGGATGGTTACGATCCTCGGTCACTCCGAAGCATTGGCGTGTTGCCGGCGGTCGATCAAGCGGATTCAACCGCCGGCAGCATCTGGGGACACTTTCCAGTGTTCTCCATCCCAATTCTCGGAGCGTGAAACGCACCGGGAATTGGCAAGCGCAAGAGCGCGTCGGCGCTCGTGCGCCGCAAAGCCTGCGTGGCGTCTGAACGCCCTATAAAAGACTATTCTTCCAGCCCGTCGAAAAGGGCCGTGGAAAGATAACGCTCGGCGAAGGACGGAATGATGAGGACGATGTTCTTGCCCGCCATTTCCGGCCGCGAGCCGACGCGGATGGCAGCGGCGATCGCAGCGCCCGACGAGATGCCGACAGGAATGCCCTCCACCGCTGCCGACTGGCGGGCGAAATGGAACGCATCGTCGTTGGAGACGGTGACGACCTCGTCATAGACCGAGGTGTCGAGCACGCCCGGCACGAAGCCGGCGCCGATGCCCTGGATCTTGTGCGGGCCGGGATTGCCGCCGCTGAGGATCGGGCTGTCGGCCGGTTCCACGGCAACGATGCGCACGTCGGGCTTGCGCTGCTTCAGCACCTGGCCGACGCCGGTGATGGTGCCGCCGGTGCCGATGCCGGAGACGAAGGCGTCGATGTCGCCGCCCGTGTCGGTCCAGATCTCCTCCGCCGTGGTCGCCCGGTGGATCGCCGGGTTGGCCGGGTTCTCGAACTGCTGCGGGATGACCGCGTCGGGGATTTCCTTGACCAGTTCCTCGGCCTTGGCGACGGCGCCCTTCATGCCCTTGGGGCCTTCGGTGAGGATCAGTTCGGCACCGAGCAGCCGCAGCATCTTGCGCCGCTCGACCGACATCGTCTCCGGCATGACGAGGATCAGCCGGTAGCCGCGCGCGGCCGCGACGAAGGCGAGTGCGATGCCGGTATTGCCGGAGGTCGGCTCGACCAGCGTCGTCTTGCCCGGCGTGATCTTGCCGTCGGCTTCCATGGCGTCGATCATCGCCGCGCCGATGCGGTCCTTGACGCTGGCGATCGGGTTGAAGAACTCAAGCTTGGCCAAGAGGTTGGCCTTGACGCCGGCGGCCTTGGCCAGCCGGTCGAGGCGGACCAGCGGGGTGTCGCCGATGGTCTCGATGATGGACGAATAGATTCGGCCGCGACCGGCGGCGGGGGCGTCTTCGGTCTCAAGGGCAGCGGCATTGCTCATGGTCTGACCTTTCTGAAAAATGCGAGCTGGAAGAAGTCCGGCGGCGCCGCGCCAAAGGGCGGCCGGCACGCCGGTGTGTTGGCGGGAATTTTAGCGAAAGGTTGCGCAAGGAGCGAGGGCGACGCGCGGACTGTATACGGTCAATTGGGGCAATCTGTTCTGAAATTTTTGTCCTGAATAGAATGGTCTTGCGCTGCGGTGCCGAAAAACCCTGTTGCGGCGCAAAATATCAGTCGCGGCCCGTAGAGCCGAAGCCGCCGGCGCCGCGCACTGTAGCTTCCAGATCAAGGGCCGGCTCGAAGTCCGCCTGCAGCACCGGTGCCAGCACCATCTGGGCGATGCGCTCGCCGCGCCGGATGGTGAAGGGTTCTTCGCCGTGATTGATGAGAATGACGCCGATCTCGCCGCGATAGTCCGCATCGATGGTGCCGGGGGAATTGAGCACGGTGACGCCGTGCTTCAGGGCAAGGCCGGAGCGCGGCCGTACCTGCGCCTCCGTGCCTGACGGGAGGGCGATGGCAATGCCGGTAGGGACGAGCGCACGGGCGCCGGGGGCGAGCGTCACCGGCGCATCGTCGGCAACGGCGGCAAGGAGGTCGAGCCCGGCCGCATCGATGGTCTGGTACGCGGGCAACGGCAGGCCGGCGCCGTGCGGGAGCTGCTTGACGGCAACGCGGGCGGTCATGAAGCGTCGGCCTTGGAAAGCGCCTCGGCGATCCCGGCGACGAGCCGGGCGGCGACGTCTTCCTTGGAAAGCGTCGGCCAGTCTTCGACGCCGTTCTGGCGGACGATGCGGACCGTGTTGGCATCGCCCCCCATGACGCCGGTTGAAGGCGACACGTCATTGGCGACGATCCAGTCGGCGCCCTTGCGGGTCAGCTTGCCTGTGGCGTTCGCAATCAGATCGTTCGTCTCCGCCGCGAATCCGACAACGAGGCGGGGCCTCAGCGAGGCGTGGCGGCCGATGGTGGCGAGGATGTCCGGGTTTTCGACGAGGGTCAGCGCCGGCGGCCCGCTGCCCGGCGTCTTCTTCATTTTCGCGGTGACCTCCGTGGCCGGGCGCCAGTCGGCGACGGCTGCCGCCATGACCGCGACGTCGGCGGGAAGGGCGGCTTCCACCGCCTCAAGCATCTGCCGCGCGGTCTCCACGTGAACGGTGTTGACGCCGGCCGGATCGGCAAGCGAAACCGGTCCCGAAACAAGGGTGACGTCGGCGCCGGCAGCGGCGGCGGCCGCGGCAATCGCATGGCCCTGCTTGCCGGAGGAGCGGTTGGCGAGGAACCGGACGGGGTCGATCGGCTCCACGGTCGGCCCGGACGTGACGACCATCTTGCGACCCGACAGCGGCTTGGCGGCGCCCCCGAAATGGGCCTCGATGGCGGCCACGATCTCCATCGGCTCGGCCATGCGCCCCGTGCCGGCCTCGCCGGTCTCGGCCATCTCGCCGGCGGCGGGGCCGATAAAGGAAATGCCGTCGCCGCGAAGCGTCGCGACGTTGCGCTCTGTCGCCGGATGGGCCCACATCTTCGGGTTCATGGCCGGGGCAATGAGAACCGGCGTGTCCGTGGCAAGGAGCACGGTGGAGGCGAGGTCATTGGCGAGCCCGTTCGCCATCTTCGCCAAAAGATCGGCCGTCGCCGGCGCGACGACGATGAGGTCGGCCTCCCGCGACAGCCGGATATGGCCGATGTCGTGCTCGTCGTCCCTGTCGAAGAGATCGGTGAAGACCCGGTCGCCGCTGATCGCGCCAAAGCTCATCGGCGTGACGAACTGCGTCGCCGCCGCCGTCATGACGACCCGCACCGAAGCGCCGCGTTCGCGTAGCCGGCGCACCAGGTCGAGGCATTTGTAGGCGGCGACGCCGCCGCTGACGATGAGGAGGATGCGCCGGGATTGCAGCATGGGAGATATCCGCTCGGCCGCGCCCGGAAAAAAGGTCCGGGCGCTCCTGTCGTGGGAAGGACGGCCCTAGTAGCCGGCGGAGAACGACTTCGGCGCCGGGTCGACGATCCGGGCCTGGCCGCTGGCGACCTCATAGACCGCGAGGCCGCGCTCGTTCGTGCCGTCGCGCCGGAAGCGGAACACGCCGTCGATGCCGAGGAAGCCGTCCGGATTGGTCAGGATGTCCTCGGAGAACCGGCGCGCGCCGGCGCTGCGGACAAGGCCTGCGGCAAGGATCGTCGCGTCATAGGCGAGCGTTCCGGTCCGCGGCGGGCTGACGCCATAGGCCGCCTGGTAGCGGCTCGCGAATTTCTGGTAGCCGGCCTTGTCGGTGCCGGGGAACCAGCCGCCGCGCAGCGACGAATCGGCGAGGATCGCCGGATTGTCCCACTGGCTGGTGCCGAGCATCTGGACGGTCTGGCTGGTCACGCCCTTCTGGGCGAGCACGCCGGCGATGATCCGCGCCGCGCCGCCGCCGTCCGGAATGAACACGGCGTCGATCTGGGGGCCGAGGGTCGCGATCGCCTCGGCCTTGGCGCGGATGTCGGCCTCCGTGCCGTCATAGCGCTCGATGCCGAGGACGCGTACGCCGAACTCGCCGGCATATTGCCGGAACGAGGCCTCGACCACCTGGCCGTAGGCGTTGCTCGGCACGATCGCGGCGAACGACTTCTTGCCGCGCTTGGCGGCAAAGGAAACAATCCGGCGCACATCGTTCTGCGGCAGGAAGGAGAGGAGATAGACGCCGCGTGCGGCAACGCTGGAATTGCTGGAAAAGGCAACGACCGGAACGCCCGAGGAGCGCGCTGCGGCGGCAGCGCCGCCGACGGCGGGGGCGAACACCGGGCCGATGATCAGCTCGGCGCCTTCGGCAATCGCTGCCTGGGCGGCCGCCTTGCCGCCTTCGGACGAGCCGTTGGTGTCCTTGACCAGGAGCTGGATGTCGCCGCCCTGGAAGTCGTTGATCGCAAGCTCCGCGGAATTGCGGAACAGCCGCGCCACGGAACTGGCGTCGCCGCCGGCCGAGTTCGGCAGCAACAGGCCGACCCGCACGGAGCCGGAGCCGATGGTCTCGCCGCTCGGCGCGACCGGGCCCGACGAGCGCGACGGGCCGCTGCCCCAGCCGGAAAAGCCGCCGCCACCGCCACATGCGGCAACGGCGAGCACGGCCGCAACGACGGCGCCACGCTTGAGATTGCGCATGGAAAGTGAGGCAAAAAGACGGTTTACTCGATACACACTAGCCTCCCCTGCCGCATGAGGATGCAATCTGGAAATTGTTCCGACCCCATCCGGCATACTGAACGCCTTGTCTGACCATGTCAAAGGACATTGGCCGGTCCTAAATTCTTCGCTGAGGCCGGTTTTTCTGAAGTTTGCCTTCGAAAAGACCGGTCTCGTCTTGCCCGCCGAAGCGGGCGTCCGGGACGCCAAAGGTCGCGGTCCCCGCGCGCCTTTCGAGCCCCGATGAAACCCTATGGGCATTGGCCCTGTCCTTAGCATAAGTTCGAATAATTAAGACAATTTATAGCCTTGCCGGAAAGGAAACGGAAAACGATGGCTTCCCCGACCACGAAGGACGCACGACGCACCTTTGCCGTCTTCGGCGCATCGGTGGCCGCGCCGCGCCTGGAGCCGGGGCTCTATGTGGTCTCAACGCCCATCGGCAATCTCGGCGACATCACGCTGCGCGCCCTGCAGACGCTGACCGGCGCCGATGTCATCGCCTGCGAGGACACGCGCGTCTCGCGCGTCCTCACCAACCACTACGCCATCGACACGCGGCTCCTTGCCTATCACGACCACAACGCGGAAAAGCAGCGCCCGAAGCTGCTGCAGATGCTGGCCGACGGCGCCGCCGTCGCGCTCATTTCCGACGCCGGCACGCCGCTGATTTCCGATCCCGGCCTGAAGCTGGTGGCCGAAAGCCTCGATGCCGGCCACCGGGTGGTGCCGATCCCCGGCGCCTCGGCGCTCCTTGCCGCGACGGTTGCGGCGGGGCTCGCCACCGACACGGTGCTCTTTGCCGGCTTCCTTCCCAACAAGGGCGGCCCGCGCCAGCGCCGCATCGAGGCGCTGGCGGGCATTCCGGCAAGCCTCGTCTTTTACGAATCGCCGAATCGCCTCGCGGCAGGGCTCAAAGACCTCGCCGAGGTGCTCGGCGCCGACCGGCCTGCCGCCGTCGCCCGCGAACTGACCAAGAAATTCGAGACCGTGCGGCGGGGGACCCTCGGCGACCTCGCCGAAGGCTACGCCGGCGAATCGGTGAAGGGCGAGATCGTCATCGTCGTCGCCCCGCCGGGCGAGATCGCCGAGACGGAGATCGACATCGATGCCGCCCTTGCCGAGGCGCTGTCGCGCAGCGGTGCCTCGGCCGCGGCCGGCGAGGTCGCCAAGGCCACCGGCCGCGACCGCCGCATGCTCTACAAGCGCGCCGTGGAACTGAAGGCCGCGGCGACCGGCGGCGAGGGAGCCTCGTGACGTCGGAAGCAAAAGACACTGGCAAGCGCCGCGCCGCCTTCCGCCGCGGGCTCTCGGCCGAGGCCATCGCCGCCATGTTCCTGCGCGTCAAGGGCTACCGCATCCTTGCCCGCCGCTTCCGCTCCGGCCGTGGCGAGATCGACCTCGTCGCCAGGCGCGGCGACACCGTCGCCTTCGTCGAGGTCAAGGCGCGCAGCACCGCCGAGGCCGCCATCGAGGCGGTCGATGCCCGCACCCGCGCGCGCATCGCCGCCGCCGCCAATGCCTGGATCGCCCGCCAGCCGGACGACCCGGCAGCGACCTATCGCTTCGACGTGGTGCTGATCGTGCCGGGCCGCCTGCCGGTTCACCTCGTCAACGCCTTTGAGGGTGCCTGACGGGGCGACAGGGCAGGCATGCGGCCATGGACAAACGGGCCGCAAGCGCACATATCAACGAACGACCGACTGCCCTCCCCAGGAGCTTCCCGAAAAATGTCGCTTACCGTCGCCTTCCAGATGGACCACATCTCCGGCATCAAGATTGCCGGCGATTCCACCTTTGCCCTGATGCTGGAGGCCGAGGCCCGCGGCCATCGCCTGTTCCACTACACGGTCGACACCATGGCCATGTGGAACGGCAAGGTGACGGCAGTCGCCGAGCCCGTCTCGGTGCGCGACGTCGCCGGCGACCACTACACGCTCGGGGCCGGCGAGCGCGTGGAGCTGTCAACCTTCGACGTCATCCACATGCGCCAGGACCCGCCCTTCGACCTCGCCTATATCTCCGCCACCCACATGCTGGAGCGCATCCACCCGGAAACGCTGGTGGTCAACGATCCGGTGGAAGTCCGCAACGCACCGGAAAAGCTGTTCGTCGTCGATTTCGCCGACCTGATGCCGCCGACGCTGATCACCCGCGACCGCAGCGCCATCAAGGCGTTCCGCGAGGAGCATGGCGAGGTCGTCATCAAGCCGCTCTACGGCCATGGCGGCAACGCCGTCTTCCGACTCCATCCCGACGACCAGAACTACGGCTCGCTGATCAGCCTGTTCGAGGGGCTCTATCCGGAGCCTTGGGTGATCCAGCGCTATCTGAGCGAGGTCCGCGCCGGCGACAAGCGCATCCTCCTCGTCGACGGCGAATTCGCCGGCGCCGTCAACCGCATCCCGGCCGACGACGACCTGCGCTCCAACATGGTGCAGGGCGGCCAGGCGATCGCCACCGAGCTGACGCCGCGCGAACGCGAGATCTGCGAGCGCCTCGGCCCCGAACTGAAGAAGCGCGGGCTCATCTTCGTCGGCATCGACGTCATCGGCGACTACCTGACGGAGATCAACGTCACCTCGCCGACCGGCATCCGCTCGGTGAAGAAACTCTCCGGCATCGACGTTGCCGCGATGATCTGGGACTCCATCGAGAAGCGCCGCGGCTGACAGAGTTCGCAGAGACCGCGATGCGAATGGATTGAATCCCGTTTATTCTGTGAATCCGACTTTCCGGAAATCGGCTTGAATCGTGCGGGCGCGTGCGAGTTTGCGCACCCATGCCCACCTACTCCGCGTCATTGCCGGGCTTGACCCGGCAATCCATGAGGCCTTTGATTTCAACAAGATAGTCCGGTATCTGCCGCGCCGCATCATGGACCACCGGGTCAAGCCCGGTGGTGACGCAGAGTGTTAGGATGCCGACGTGCGAAAGCCTCTACCGGACAGCCGTGGGCGAATCTGGGTGGCGACCCGAAGCGATTGAAATTGCACGCGCGAACCCTCCGACCAGCACCCCCTCAAACCCCAATCAAACCCTTTGCGAACCACAGCGCCAGCGCCACCGTGACGACGGCAATCACGGTGGAAACGAGGATCGCGGCCGACACCCGCCTGGCGCCGACGCCGTATTGCTCGGCGATGACGAAGACGTTGCCGGCGACCGGCATCGCCGCCACCACCGTGCCGACCGCGACCTTTTCCGCCGAAAGCCCGAAACCGGAAAGCATCAGATAGGCAACGACCGGATGGACGATGAGCTTCAAGAGACTCATCAGAAAAATGCCGGGGAGATCGCCCCGAAGCTGCCGCCCGGCGAGCGACAGGCCGAGCGCAAAGAGCGCGGTCGGTCCCGCCGCCCCGCCGAGGAACTCCACGAACCGCTCGAGCGCGGCCGGAATGCCGATCCCGGTCGCCGATAGCAACACGCCGGCGACGATGGAGACGAGGAACGGATTGAACACCATCCCGCGCGCCACCCGCTTGGCCGTTGCGGAAAGCTCGTTGCTGCCGCGCGAGACCTCGATGAGGCCGATGGAAAGCGGGATGAGGACGACGAGGTCGATGATGAGGGCAGCAGCGACAGACCCGATGCCGGAGGGCCCGAATGCAACCAGGACAAGCGGCAGGGCGAGAAACCCCACATTGCCGACGGCGGACGCCTGACCCGAGATCGCCGCGCTGGCGAGCCCTTTCATGCCGGCGAACCGCGCTCCGAGGGCGCCGAGGGCGAAAAGCAAAAGGCCCGCGCTGATCCAGGCGGCAAGGAATGTTCCGTCGAGCAGAACCGACACCGGCTGCCTGGCCAGTGCGCCGACGATCAGCGCCGGCATCGAAAAATAGAACACGAAGGTGTTGAGATGCGGGATGCCGGCCGGCGGGATCAGCCGCCGCGCGCCGGCGAGATAGCCGAGCCCGATGACCGCAAAGAACGGCACCGTCAGGCTGAAAAAGACCTCCACCGAACCGTTCTCCCTCCGCCCCGTCTGCCGCCCCTCCTTCGCCTATCGCGTGTTTTCCCCGCCGCGGTCAAGGCACCGGTTGCGCGTGGCCGGCGGCGTCCGCGCCGGTGCCGTCCGCCTACGATCCGGATTTGTTCTCTTATTGTTCTTGACTTCGCCAAAAGGTTGTGGCTGAGTTGTAAAAGGGAAGGGTGAGGCGATGGTCAGTCACGTCACGACGGTAGCGTTCCAGGGGATCGAGGCGGTCCCGGTCGACGTCCAGGTGCAGATCGGCCCCGGCGTCGTCGCCTTCACCATCGTCGGCCTGCCGGACAAGGCGGTGGCCGAAAGCCGCGAGCGCGTGCGCTCCGCGCTCATTGCTTCCGGGCTCGCGCTGCCGGCAAAACGCATCACCGTCAATCTCGCCCCCGCCGACCTGCCCAAGGAAGGTAGCCACTACGACCTGCCCATCGCGCTCTGCCTGATGGCGGCGATGGGCGCCGTTCCGGCCGATCAGCTCGCCGGCTTTTCTGTGCTGGGGGAACTCGCCCTCGACGGCACCATCACGCCCGTTGCCGGCGTGCTGCCGGCAGCGATGGGCGCCAACGGCGCCGGCAAGGGGCTGATCTGCCCGGCCGAAAGCGGGCCGGAGGCGGCCTGGGCGAGCGCCGACATGGAGATCGTCGCCGCCCGCAGCCTCATCGGCCTTGCCAACCATTTCAAGGGAACCCAGGTGCTCTCCCGCCCGGAGCCGAAGATCCGGTCCGAGGGCGCGCTGCTGCCGGACCTTGCCGACATCAAGGGCCAGGAGAGTGCCAAGCGGGCCCTCGAAGTCGCTGCCGCCGGCGGCCACAACCTTTTGATGATCGGCCCGCCCGGCGCCGGCAAGTCGATGCTCGCCGCAAGGCTCCCCTCCCTTTTGCCGCCGCTGCAACCGCGCGAGCTTCTGGAAGTGGCGATGATCAATTCCATCGCCGGCAGCCTTTCCGATGGCCGGTTGTCGACCGCCCGGCCGTTCCGCGCGCCGCACCATTCTGCGTCTATGGCCGCGCTCGTCGGTGGCGGGCTAAGGGCCCGGCCGGGCGAGGTCTCGCTCGCCCATAACGGGGTGCTCTTTCTCGATGAGTTGCCGGAGTTCACGCCCCAGGTGCTCGATTCCCTGCGCCAGCCGCTGGAGACCGGCGAGACGGTGATCGCCCGTGCCAACCACCGGGTCACCTATCCCTCGCGCTTCCAGTTGATAGCCGCCATGAACCCCTGCCGCTGCGGCTATGCCGGCGAGCCGGGCCACACCTGCCGGCGCGGTACCCGCTGCGCCGCCGACTACCAGGCGCGCATTTCCGGGCCGCTGATCGACCGCATCGACCTGCGCGTCGAGGTGCCGGCCGTCACCGCCGGCGATCTCATCGCCCCGGCCTTGAGCGAGCCCTCCGCCGCCGTTGCCGAGCGGGTCGCTGCGGCCCGCGACATCCAGCGCGAGCGTTTCGCCGACCTCGGCCTTGCGGTTTCCACCAACGCCCAGTGCGCGCCCTCGGTCATCGAGCGCATCGCCGAGCCCGACGCCGGCGGCCGGACCCTCCTCGGCGAGGCCGCCGATGCCTTCCACCTGTCGGCCCGCGGCTACCACCGGGTGCTGAAGCTTGCCCGCACCCTTGCCGATCTCGACGGATCGGAGCGGGTCGGCCGCATCCACCTTGCCGAAGCGCTCAGCTACCGCGGCGCCGCAACGGCGCTGGCCAGCGCCGCCTGAGCCGGCCGGGCGGGCGCCGGTCAGGGCTCCTATGGGACCCAAAAATCAGCAGAAACGCAGTCGTTTCCGTCGCTGTTCTATTGCGTCAAGCCTTTCGCAATTCTCTTTCGGCATACTCCGGATCAGGACGCCAGCGTTCGACGCGTCCGCCCCCGCGTTCCGGAGTACCCCATGCCCCTGCCGCTGTTTTCCGCCGATGACGACAGGACCGCGCCCCATCGGCGCATCCTTGCAGGGGTCGTCGTGCCCGTCCTCGCCTTTGCCGCGTCCGCACTCCTCGTCGTCGGAGCCGTCTTCGTCACCGCGCCCGCGGTATTGTCGGTGGCCTTCGTCGTCCTTGCCGCGATCGCCGGCACCGTCGGCGGCCTCGGCCTCGTCACGCCAAGGCTCGACGCGCTTTCCACCAGCCGCCGCGAGACCATGGAGGACGCGACGCGCTTGCGGGAGCGGGTTGAGAGCCTTGCCGACGAGGTCTGGGGCCTGCGCGAGGACCTGGAACGCCACCGCAGCGTCATCGATTCCGTCGGCGACGTCGTCATCCGCCGCGACGGCGCCGGGCGCATCGTCTTCGTCAACGACGTCTTTGCCCGCACCTTCGGCATCGACGCGGAGGCCGCCATCGGTGGTCCGCTGGAGTTGCTGCCCCAGGCGGAGGAAAAGCACGAGACCCTGCAGGACGGCGAGCGCCGGGTGAAGCTGGCGACCGTCGCCGGCCCGCGCTGGTTCACCTGGATCGACGCGCCGGTGCGCTCGCCCGACGGCCAGCTTCTCCTGCAGTCGGTGATCCGCGACGTTACCGAGAGCATCGAGGCGGAGCGCGCCCTCATCGTCGCCCGCGACCAGGCCGAGGCCGCGAACCGCGCCAAGTCCCGCTTCGTCGCCATGGTCAGCCACGAGATCCGCACGCCCCTCAACGGCATCCTCGGCATGGCCGGCCTCCTGATGGACACCAGGCTCACCGCCGAACAGACCACCTATGCCCGCGCCGTGCGCACCTCCGGCGATGCGCTGCTGTCGCTGATCGACGACGTCCTCGACTTCTCCAAGATCGAGGCCGGCCGGCTCGACCTTGCCCCCGCCGAAACCGACATCCGCGGCCTGGTCGAGGAACTTGCGGAGTTGGTCGCCCCGCGCGCGCAGGCCAAGGGCATCGAGATCGCCACCCACATCGCCCCAAACGTGCCCGCGCGGGCAATGCTCGATGCGGCGCGGCTGCGCCAGGTGCTCCTCAACCTTGCCGGCAACGCGATCAAATTCACCGAGATCGGCGGCGTCGCCATCGAGGTCGCGGCGGCTAAGACGTCAAGCGACGACAGCGCCCAGATTCGACTCTCCGTCCGCGACACCGGCATCGGCATGTCGCCGGAACAGACCGCCCGGGTCTTCAAGGAGTTCGAGCAGGCCGATCACGGTCCGAGCCGACGCTTCGGCGGCACCGGCCTCGGCCTTGCCATTTCGCGCCGCCTCGTCGGGCTGATGGGCGGGCGCATTTCAGTGGAAAGTGCGCTTGGGCACGGCTCGACCTTTTCCTTCGCGCTCACCGTGCCGGTGGTGGAAGCCGCCCGGCCCGGGCGCGACCTTTCCGGCATCCGCGTCGCGATCCTCGCCGACGGCCCGGTCGAAGGCGCTTTGATGGCAAAGAGTCTGGAAGACCTCGGCGCCGCGGTCCTCAACGGCGGTGCTCCGGCGGCCTTCACCGATGCCTCCGGCATCGATGTCGTGCTCATCGACGCCGCCTGCCGGGACGGCGTGGAGGCCGCGCTCGCCGGGCTGCAGCGGGAAGGCATCGCGGCCCCGACGGTCGTCCTCCTTGCCCCGACTGAGCGACCCGACCTGCCGAAATACCGCGCCGCCGGCGCCGGCGCCTATCTCGTCAAGCCGATTCGCGCCGGCTCGCTCGCCAAGATCGTCGGCGGGCTTGCCCGCGGCGAGGTCGATGTCGGCATGATGGCGGAAGAAACGGCGCTGAGCGCGCCCGCCGCCCAGCGCAGCCTCGACGTCCTGCTTGCCGAGGACAACGAGATCAACCAGCTCCTGACCCGCGCCGGCCTGGAACGCCTCGGTCACAGCGTCACAGCCGTCGACAATGGCGAGGCGGCCGTCACCGCTGTGGAGGCCGCGATTGCCGGAACGGGAAGGCCCGTCGACCTGGTCCTCATGGACCTGCACATGCCGGGCATCGACGGCTTCGAGGCGATCCGCCGCATCCGCGCCCTGGAGGAAAAAGCGGGAACGGAGCGCCGTCCGATCCTGGCGCTGACGGCCGATACCATGGCCGAGACGGAGGAGGCCTGCCGCGCCGCCGGCGCCGACCGCCGTCTCATCAAGCCGCTCGACAGCGACCGCCTCGCCGAGGCGATCGCAGCCGAGATCGACCGCGATCGGGCATTCGGCCGGACCGGCTGACAACCGTCACATACGACGTATACGTCCATAGTATACAATGTATAATATAGCTGGACGGAACGCATCCCGGGTCCGTGGCAGTGAAGCCTGGCGCGCGGATTCCGGTAAGGTCCGCTGTCCGCCAAAAGGTGAATTCCGGGTCGGGATTCGACCCGGATGCACCCCGGTTGAAAGGGGCCGGCGCCCGGTTTCGGGCCGCCGATGCATCAAAAGACCGCAGTGCGATTCGCTTTTGCAATAACGGCCGATGTCGGGAATAGCTCGCCATTGCGTCCGTTTCCGCTATCATATCATTGTCATACAAGCGTCGGAAAACTATCGTTTAGCTGTCGTCCTACGAAGGTGGGCCGGAGAGTTCCGAATACGGCAGCCATCACTGCGAGGGAGAGGCCGTCGATGAAGTTTCGCAATCGGCGGCAGAAAAGAGGCCAGATGAAGGGCTCCGAAAAGCAGCCGCAAAGGAGCGGCGTTCGACGTTTTACACCGATCGGAAAACGCCCGGTCACCGGCAGTCGCTGGATCCCGGGGCTGCGCAGCCCGACCGGAAGGATCCTGCCGGGCGCCCGCGCCGCGGCTGCACCGACGCTCGGCAAGATCGGCTCGCTGGAGGTGCGCCTGGCGCGCTCCTGGGGCGAGATCAAGATCGCCCAGCAGCTCCGCTACCACGTCTTCTACGAGGAGATGTCCGCCGTCGCCGACGCCCAGACGCTCGCGACAAGGCGCGACAGCGACAGCTTCGACAATTTCTGCGACCACCTCCTGGTGCTCGACCACGACATCAAGGTCAAGACCAAGGCGCTCGGCCGCAAGAAGCCGCAGGTCGTCGGCACCTATCGCCTGTTGCGCCAGGAAGTGGCGGAGATGAACGGCGGCTTCTACACCGCCGACGAGTTCGATCTGCAGCCGCTGCTCGACCGCAAGCCGGACCTCAATTTCATGGAACTCGGCCGCTCCTGCGTGCTGAAGCCCTACCGCAACAAGCGCACCATGGAGCTGCTCTGGCACGGCATCTGGGCCTATGTGCTGATGAACAAGATCGACGCCATGATCGGCTGCGCCAGCCTGGAAGGCACCGATCCGAACCGGCTCGCCCTGCCGCTCTCCTTCCTGCACCACAACTTCCTGGCACCGGAGGAGTGGCGCGTCCGCGCGCTCGACGAGCGCTACACGGAAATGAACCGGATCCCCAAGGAAGAGCTCGACGGCCGCGCCGCGCTGCACGCCCTGCCGCCGCTCATCAAGGGCTATCTCCGGCTCGGCGCGATGATCGGCGACGGCGCGGTGATCGACCACCAGTTCGGCACCGTCGACGCCCTCATCATCATGCCGGTCTCCGAGCTCAACCCGCGCTACGTCAACTACTACGGCGCCGACGCGAGCCGACACAAGGCGCAGAGTTAGGCGGCTAAGGAAGTCTGGGTTGTTCGGTGCCGAGGCCGTTGGCCTTGGTGACTGGCCAATCAGGACGCGGGTTTGCTCCCGCGTGATAATGCCTCTCATGCGTCATTGCCGGGCTTGACCCGGCAATCCATAGGGTATTGATTCCGAACGCAAAAGTCGATGCGAATGGACAGGCCTCATGGACCGCCGGGTCGAGCCCGGTGGTGACGCGGCGTGAGTGGATGCCGGAGTGCGCTAGCCGCTAGCAGGACGGCTGTGGTCAGGTTCCGGATTGGCGCAAGAGCGGCAAGGGGACACCGCGCCTCACCCCATCTCCACGAACGCCCGCGCCAGCCAATGGGCGATTGCCAGCGGATGCGGCGCCTTGAGCCCGTCCGGATGCGCGCCGTCGAGCATGGCCGCGATTTCGGCGCGGTCGAACCAGCGCGCGTCTTCCAGCTCTTCCGGATCGATGGTGATCTCGGTGCTGGTCGCCTCGGCAAAGCAGCCGAGCATCAGCGTCGAGGGGAACGGCCAGGGCTGGCTGGCGTGGTAGACGACCCGGCCGACCGTGATGCCGGCCTCCTCCAGGATCTCCCGGCGCACGGCCGCCTCGATGGTCTCGCCCGGCTCCACATAGCCGGCAAGCGCGGAGTACATGCCCTCGGGGAATTGCGGCTGTCGGCCGAAGAGGGCGCGGGTCCCGTCGATCGCCATCATGATGACGACCGGATCTGTGCGCGGGAAATGGTGGGCGCCGCAGGACGCGCAGTCGCGCCGCCAGCCGCCGGGGGCGGGCGCCGATGTCTCGCCGCAGCGGGCGCAGAAGCCGTGGCTCTCGTGCCAGAGCGTCAGCGAGCGCGCCTCGGCAAGCGCGCCGACGATGCCGGCTGCAAGCGTGCCGGAGCTGGCAAGGGCGCGGAAATCGGCGACCTCGATGGAGCCGGCCCCGTCCGCCATGACGATGCCGGCAACGACGCTCCCGGGCAAAAGACGGCCGGCGAAGCGTGGCCGGTACGCCTCAAGGCCGAGAAAGACGAGGCTCTCGGGATCGAGCCCGAGTGTGTCCGCCGCCGTGCGGTCGAACTGCACCGCGTCGGCACCGTCTTTCGAGCGGTCGACGACGGCGCTCCCCTTGTCGAAGAGATAGATCCGCATGTCGGACCGGGCGGTCTGGGCGTCGATCCAGGCCGGGTCCTCCCGGCGGTCGGCGACACGGTCCAGGTCGTTGCCGCAAAAGCCCGGCAGCAGCGAGGCCTCGCGGTCGGGAAAGACGAGCCCCTTCATCGGCCGGCGTCCGCAAGGGTGGAGGCAAGCTTGGCGATGAGCTGCGATTTCTCCTCCGGCGCATAGGGCCGCGCCGGCACCTTGCCCCAGACCGGCCCCGGCCAGGCCGCATCCCCCCTGAAGCGGGCGATGACGTGGATATGGAGCTGCGGCACCATGTTGCCGAGCGCGCCCACATTGAGCTTGTCGCAGCCGGTCACAGCTCGAAGCGCCGTCTCGGCCGCCGCGATCTCGTCCATGAGAAGGAGCCGGTCGTCGCGCGAAAGGTCGATCAGTTCCACCGCGTCAGGCACTCGTGGCACCAGCAGCAGCCAGGGATAGGTGGCGTCGTCCATCAGCCGCACGGTGGAAAGCTCAAGGTCGGTGACCGGGCTGCTGTCGGCATCAAGCTGGGGATGGAGAGAAAAGGCGTCGGTCATGAAAGGGAGGCTCCGGTTGGAGCCGGGACATTACCCGAGTCGTCCGGCCGACGGGACGTCCTGCAAACGAAAACCGGTGCCGACCCGAGGGGGGAGGAAGGGAAGGCACCGGTTCCGCGTCGAAGCGGGCGTTACGCCGCTGCGATCTTGTGCAGGAAGTCGCTGACGGCCATGCGCAGATTGTTGGCCTGGCCGGCGGCTTCCCGGGCGAGCTGTTCGACCTGGTCGGCCGACTGGTTGGTCTCCGCGACCCGTTCCATGACGCCGCTCATGTTCTGGGCGACGCGCAGGGTTCCGGAGGCGGCCTCGCCGGCGTTGCGCGAGATCTCGTTGGTCGCCGCGCCCTGCTCCTCGACCGCCGCGGCGATCGACGAGGTATAGCCGTTGACGTCGACCATGGTTTTGGCGATGCCCTCGATGGCCTCGACCGCTTCGCGGGTCGATTCCTGGACGAAGGCGATCTGCGAGCCGATTTCCTCGGTCGCCTTGGCGGTCTGGTTGGCGAGCGTCTTGACCTCGGAGGCAACGACCGCAAAGCCCTTGCCCATCTCGCCCGCGCGGGCTGCCTCGATGGTCGCGTTGAGGGCGAGGAGGTTGGTCTGCTCGGCGATGTCCTGGATCAGGTTGACCACGTCGCCGATCTTCTGGGCCGCCTCGGCCAGCGCCGCGACCTTCTCGTTCGCCGCCTCGGTGGAGGAGGTGGCGAGGTCGACGATCTGGTTGGTGCGGCCGACCTGGCTGGAAATCTCCGAGATCGATGCGGCCAGCTCTTCGGAGGCTGCGGCGACGGTCTGGACGTTGTTGGAGGCCTCGTCGGAGGCGCCGGCCGCGCCCGTCGCCTGCGTCGAGGTGCTCTCGGCGATGCCGGCAAGGGCCTTGGCCGAATTCTGCACCTGGTCCATGTACTGTCCGACGGCGGCGAGCGCTTCCTCGCTGGAGCCCTGGAAGATCTGGATCAGTTCCTCGACCCGGCGCTGGCGCTCCAGGCGGCGGTTCTGCTCCGCATCCTGCTTTTCGCGCAGGGCCTGGCGCTCCACGGCGTTGTCACGGAAGACGACGACCGTGTCGGCCATCTCCTTGATGTCCGGCGGCATGTGCGCGTCGTCGAGCTCGATATCGGTGCGCCCGTCGGCAAGCTGCAGCATGGCGGTCTTGATGCGGCCGAGCGGGTTGTTGATCGAGCGCGAGATCATCACGGCGAGGAAGCCGACCGCACCGAGAATGGCCAGCGCCAGGGCGCCGACAAACAGCACGGCATTGAAGATCTTGGCGTTGAGCTCGTCGATATAGACGCCGGTGCCGATGACGTAGCCCCACGGCGCGAACAGCCGCGCATAGGACTCTTTCGGGAACGACTGGTCCGCCGGCTCGCCGGGTTTCGCCCAGTAGTAGGTGTAGAAGCCCGAGCCGCCGTTTTGGCGGACGACGTCGTTGATGCCGCTGGTGACCGGATTGCCCTTTGCGTCCTTCACGCTCGACATGTCCTTGCCGTTCAGCGCCGGATTGATCGGATGGGCGACCATGACGTTGTCGAGGTCCTGGATGAAGATATAGCCGTCGCTGCCGTACCGCATCGCCATGACGGCGTCGATGGCCTGCTTCTTGGCGGTGTCCTCCGTCATCTCGCCGGCTTCGGCGCGCTTGGCGTAGCTCTCGACGATGGAATAGGCGTTCTGGACATAGTTCGAGAGTCCGGTACGCGTCTGCGCGATGATCTCAGATCGGTAGGACAGGGCGAACACGACGATGAGCGCAATCAGCCCGACGGACACAATGCCCAATTGTCCGAGCAGGCGCTGGCGGATGGTGAGGTTCATTTTTCTTGATCTCCAAACCCAACGGTTGGCCAATTTAGCCTTTTAACTGATTAAAGAAGGCTAAAAAGCGCGCGAAAAACATCGTACTTTAGGGGAAAAGCCTTATTTTTTCTCCGTCGGCGAAGTAAAGATAGTATACTAATGGTTGCATGCGTAAGAGTTCTATCCAAATTCGAGGTCTTTCGGCCGTTCTTCTGTATACAGTGGATTCTTGCCGATACCGTACAAAGGTCAACAGGGTTGCCGTTCTTGTCGAAGGCGTCCGCCGTCGTTCGGCGCGCCCGGCGCCGGCGCACACCGTTCCGGTAGGTCAGCGGCGAAAACTCCGTCGCACCGTTCCCGGCCGCAGGGCCGCGTCGCCGCGGCCAAGACGACTTGCACGCGGGCACCGAAACTGCCATATCGGGAGCGGGAGGTTGGCTGTGGACGTGCCACTCGCCAACCGGGTCAGGTCCGGAAGGAAGCAGCCCTAACGAGATCGGTTCGGGTCACTGTTCAGCCTCCCACCCGCCCGCTGCCAGGGGATGGCGGCCGCGCCGCAGACCAGTTCGCGGAGGCGGCGTGGGCATTGAGGTCCGCCCGGAAAGGCGCCGGCAAGGGCGCCCCGGGCGAGGCGAGCGGTGATGACAGCGGCATGGACGGCACCTCTCAGACGGACGGCGCCCCTCCCACGGAAGGTGCCCCTTCGCCCGAATCCGGAGCCTCCGGCGCCGGGAGCGCCGGCGCCTATCGCGTGCTCGCCCGCAAATACCGCCCGGAGACCTTCGAGGAACTGATCGGCCAGGCGCCGATGGTCCGCACCCTTTCCAACGCCTTCGAGACCGGCCGCATCGCCCAGGCCTGGATGCTCACCGGCGTGCGCGGCGTCGGCAAGACGACGACCGCCCGCATCCTCGCCCGCGCCCTCAACTACGAGATCGCCGGCAAGATCGACCAGCCGACCATCCACATGCCCGAATTCGGCGAGCATTGCACCGCCATCATGGAAGGCCGCCATGTCGACGTGGTGGAGATGGACGCCGCCTCCCACACCGGCATCGCCGATATCCGCGAGATCATCGAGCAGGTGCGCTACCGGCCGGTCTCGGCGCGCTACAAGGTCTACATCATCGACGAGGTGCACATGCTCTCCGCGGCGGCCTTCAACGGCCTGCTGAAGACGCTGGAAGAGCCGCCGGAGCATGTGAAGTTCGTTTTCGCCACCACCGAGATCCGCAAGGTGCCGGTGACGGTGCTGTCGCGCTGCCAACGCTTCGACCTGCGCCGCATCGACGCCGACCTCCTGGTCGAACACATGGCCAAGATCGCCGCGGCGGAGAACGTCGCGGTCGTCCCGGAGGCGCTGACCCTGATCGCCCGCGCCGCCGAGGGCTCGGCGCGCGATTCGCTCTCCCTGCTCGACCAGGCGATCGCCCATGCCGGCGGCAGCATCCGCACCGAGGACGTGCGCGACATGCTCGGCCTTGCCGACCGCGCCCGCGTCATCGACCTGTTCGCCAGGCTGATGGCCGGCGACGTCGCCGGAGCCCTCGCCGAACTGGACAGCCAGTATGAGGTCG
>NZ_NPEV01000213.1 GCF_003258835.1 Rhodobium orientis
GAAAATCATGTGTTTGTTAATATGATTACGTCAAAATGCACAAAATCGGATGAGTGCGGCTTCAGCATCGAGGTCAACGGCCAAAACGGCGTATTTTACTATCATTCACGGCAGAAAAATCAGTTTTTGCTGAGGGCCGGATTGACGGAGCAGATGATAACAATGCCGGACACGTGGCTGACAGACCCTGAAAATGAATTTTACGGATGGGCCGATTCCTTCAGAGTTCAGCTGATCCAATGGATG
>NZ_NPEV01000214.1 GCF_003258835.1 Rhodobium orientis
CGGGTCAGCCTTCAATCGAAGTCAACTTATTCGATTTTGACCGTGACATATACGGCTCCGAAATCAAGGTTGAATGGTATAAGCGGCTGAGGAGCGAAAAAAAATTCGGCAGCGTTGACGAGCTTGTCGAACAGATTTCTAGAGACAAAGAAGAAGCGATCCGCTTCTTCAGAGAGCGGAAGCCGGCCGGAATCTAGATGTATGGAAACGGCAATACGCGTCAACAATGGTGATAAAAAGGTAAA
>NZ_NPEV01000215.1 GCF_003258835.1 Rhodobium orientis
AATCGCCAATGATGTCAGATGGCTTGCGAGCGGACCTCGCTGCGGAATCGGCGAGCTGCTTATCCCGGAAAATGAGCCGGGAAGCTCGATCATGCCTGGAAAAGTAAACCCTACGCAAAGCGAAGCGCTGACAATGGTCGCATCCCAGATCATGGGGAATGACGCAACGATCGGCTTTGCCGCGAGCCAGGGGAACTTTGAACTGAACGTCTTTAAACCTGTGATTATTTACAACTTCCTCCAAT
>NZ_NPEV01000216.1 GCF_003258835.1 Rhodobium orientis
AAATTTCAAAAGCTCCTCGAGCTTAAAGAAAATGAAAAAGACCAATCATTTGCTGAATATCAGCACTCAGTTTCCGAATTCGAAAAGGTCGCGGAAAAGCTGTATGAAAGCATGAGCCAAAAAGAAACGCTGGAAAAAAACAAGGAAATCAAGATGCAGACGGGGATGAGCGTTCAGGAAATGCGGCATTATCAGCAATTTGTCACAAATCTTGAAACGACAATCTACCATTATCAAAAGCTCGT
>NZ_NPEV01000217.1 GCF_003258835.1 Rhodobium orientis
CTATAAGAAGGAAGGGAGTGATCATTGTGGACTTAAAGATGAATGGCAAAACAGCGCTTGTGGCTGCAAGCAGCAAAGGACTTGGCAATGCGATCGCCAAAGCCATTGCGAAAGAAGGGGCAAATGTCATGCTGTCCGGGAGACACGAAGCGGACTTGAAAAAAGCCGCGGAAGAGCTGAACGGACTCGGCGGCGGCACCGTCTCTTATCAAGTATGCGATCTTGCAGACGCCGACGGGATCAAA
>NZ_NPEV01000218.1 GCF_003258835.1 Rhodobium orientis
CGGCTCGTAGTTGATCAGCATTTCAATTGTTTTGCCTTTGTTATAAAGGACGTTTCTGACGACCGCATATTGATAAGCCGGATTGTCTTCAAGCTCTGATGTGGAGAAGTCTTTGCTCGCATCGCGGGCGCCCTTCATCATTTCATCGATATCGGCTCCGCTGACTGCGATCGGAAGCAAGCCGACCGCTGTGAGCACAGAGAAGCGGCCCCCGACATCGTCAGGAATGATGAATGATTCAAAAC
>NZ_NPEV01000219.1 GCF_003258835.1 Rhodobium orientis
CGGCGAAGAAGCGGCTAATCATGCGGATTGATCACAGCCAGCAGCTGATGATCTTCCCATTTTCCGTTGATCTTGACGTTTTTCCGGGCGATGCCTTCTTTGTGAAAACCCGCCTTCTCCAGCACCCGGATCGAGGCAAGATTACGGGGCATGACGCCGGCTTCAATGCGGTGGAGCTTGAGATCGTGAAATGCGAACTCGACCATCAGCTTGACGGCTTCCGTCGTGTAGCCTTTGCCATTGT
>NZ_NPEV01000220.1 GCF_003258835.1 Rhodobium orientis
CCGTCCTGTTCCAGGCAAAAAACCTCGGGGGGCTTGGAAGCAGTTTTCAGGAGCTGTTCAATCCGGTTTTCATCGCGCTTTTCCTGGACCTGGCTCTCATGGTCTGGCTGGCAAAAACGCGCGAAAGAACCGGCAAAAAGCTTTCCGCTAAAGCCGTTAAGATCTACTATGCGGCAGCCGCCGGAACGGTGCTGTTTAATCTCGCCCTGTCGGAGCTGGATCAGCCGAAGTTTTTAAGCTACT
>NZ_NPEV01000221.1 GCF_003258835.1 Rhodobium orientis
AAGACCTTCAGCCGCTAACACAAGCGCCCAAACCATAAAGATATCAAACACGCCCAATATGCTTTTATAAGGCTCGACGGCCGAAAAAACATCGTGCAAAGATGTAAACGAAGTCCCTTCCGGCACATTCGCAAAACGATATACTGTATTGTTTATCACGTCGCCAATGATTTTGGCAAAGCCTACAAAAGACGCCAACGAAAACATCGTCACAAAGTTTGTTTTTCCGCCCCCTATTGTCGC
>NZ_NPEV01000222.1 GCF_003258835.1 Rhodobium orientis
CGAATCGACCGGATGCTGAATCAATTAAAAATGGCCGGGAAATTATCGGACGCCGCCGGCATCCTGCTGTGCGATTTTCATAACTGCATCCCGAAAAAACGCGATAAGTCGCTCACATTAAAAGAGGTTTTCCAAGATTATATCGCCTCTGAAGGAAAACCGGCGCTGTCCGGCTTTAAAATCGGCCATTGTTCACCGAATATCGCCGTACCGGTAGGGGTGAAAGCCGTCCTTGACGCCGG
>NZ_NPEV01000022.1 GCF_003258835.1 Rhodobium orientis
GCCCCTTCCCCCCGACACGGCGCTCCCGTAAAGTCGCGGCAAGGAACACCGATACTGGACAGAAGTAACGGTACCAGAATGCTACAACCCCTGCGACCGGATTTCGTGCATTGCGTGTAAAAATGCGACCCCTGTTCCTGTTTGCCGCGGCGTTTCTTGCGCTCGTTCCGGCCGTTGCGGGCGCCCCGGCCCGGGCGCAAACGCCGGCGGCGGAGACGCCGGCCGCGACCGAGGCGCCGGGGGCGGCGGACGGCGCGACGACGCCCGACGGGCAAAAGCCCGAGGAGCCGAAGCCGCTGGAGCCGCGCCCGCCCTTCGAAGCGACCGGTCCGGTCACGATCCCCAACTACTGGGACCCGCACAGCCGGCCGGAAAAGCCGGACGTGGCGATCCGCACCATCCGGTTCCTCACCAGCGACGGCTTTCCGCCGTTCAATTTCGTCTCCTCGGACGGCCGGCTCTCCGGCTTCAACGTGGAACTGGCCCGCGCCATCTGCGAGGTGCTGGAGGCCGAATGCACGATCCAGATGCGGCCCTTCGAGGAGCTGGAGACGGCGCTTGAGGAAGACCGGGGCGATGCCATCGTCGCCGGGCTCGCGATGACCGCGGAGAACCGCAAGGCGCTCGGCTTTTCCGATGTCTATCTGAGGCTTCCGGCGCGCTTCGTCGCGCGCCGCGACAGCGACCTCGAAGCGACGCCGGAAGGCCTTGCCGACAAGTGGGTGGCGACCGTCGCCAATACCGCCCACGAGGCGTTCCTGCATGCCTTCTTCAGCAACTCCCGGATCATCACCTATCCGGAACCGCAGGTCGCGCGCGATGCCTTGAAGGCCGGGGAGGTCGACGCGTTTTTCGGCAGCGCCCTGTCGCTCTCCTTCTGGCTCGCCGGCGATGCCGCCGACGGCTGCTGCGACTTCCTCGGCGGGGCCTATCTCGACCCGACCTATTTCGGCAGCGGGCTTTCCATCGCCGTTGCCCGCGACAACACGGCCTTGCGGGCCGCGCTCGACTACGCCCTCCACCGGGTGCACGAGGAAGGCCGCTACGGCGAACTCTACCTGCGCTATTTTCCCGTCAGCTTTTATTGAGGTCCGAAGGGTCCTTGCCGTTCGTCCGTCCGGTGTCGAAGGGCAGCATCAGGCACCACCAGAGGCCGCTCGCCGCCTTCGACTGATACTCGGCAAGGCCGATGGTCATGCCGAGATGGCCGGCTTCCGGCTGGGCGCGGTAGGTGCGGAACAGGCGGTCCCAGACGGAGAGATTGAAGCCGTAATTGGAATCCGTCTCGCGATGGATCACCGAATGGTGGACGCGGTGGAAGTCCGGCGTGACGACGATGCGCCTCAGGACCGCATCGACGGGGGCAGGAACGCGGACATTGCCGTGGTTGAACATCGCCATGGCGTTGAGCACCACCTCGAACAGGACGACGGCGCCGACCGGCGCGCCGATCGCCAGCACCACGACCATCTTCCAGAGCATGGACAACAGGATCTCCACGGGGTGGAAGCGCAGGGCCGTGGAGACGTCGATGTCGATGTCGGCGTGGTGCATGCGGTGCATGCGCCAGAGGATCGGGATCTTGTGGGCGGCGACGTGCTGCAGCCAGATGGCGAAGTCGAGGACGACGAAGGCAAGGACGAACTCGACGACGGTCGGCAGGGCGATCCGGTTGAGGAGGCCGTAGCCGTTCTCAGCCGCGTAGGCCGCCGTGCCGACGGCAAGCAGCGGCACGAGCAGGCGCAGCGTGAGGCTATCGATGACGACGACGGCGAGATTGGTGAGCCAGCGGTGCCGGCGGGTGTCGCGGCGCGGCCGGCGCGGCGCGGCGATCTCCCAGAGCGCCATCGCCGCAAAAACGGAGACGAAGGCGCCGATGCGCACGGTCGCCTCGCCGCCCGGGATCTGTTCCAGCACCGATGTCTCCCCTGTTGTCCGCGAGAAAGTATTTTCGAATTTGATGATATACCCTCGGTCGGGCAAAAGGCGACATTCAAAGGCTTTGACATCCATGTGAACAGGAAGGCTGCAAGCCATGCTCTTCGACGCGCCCGAGGGACCCGCAAAGGGCACGCTCGTTCTCGCCCATGGCGCCGGCGCCAATATGGAAACGCCGTTCATGGCGCGGATCGCGGCCGGCTGCGTGGCGCGCGGCATTGCCGTTGTCCGCTTCGAGTTCGGCTACATGGCGCAGCGCCGCGACGGCGGCAAGAAGCGACCGCCGCCGCGGGCCGACAAGTTGATCGGCGAGTTTTCCGACGCCCTTGCCGAAGTGCTCGCCCGCCTCGACCTGCCGGACGGGCCGGTCCTTATCGGCGGCAAATCGATGGGCGGCAGGGTCGCGGCGATGCTTGCCGGCACCGACGACCTGTCGCCACGGGTCAAGGGCGTTGCCTGCCTCGGCTATCCGTTCCATCCGCCCGGCAAGCCGGAGGCGTGGCGGCTGGCGCCCCTTGAGGAAGCGCGGCTGCCGGTGCTGGTCGCCCAGGGCGAGCGCGACACCTTCGGCACAAAGGCCGAGATCGAGGCCCTCGACCTTCCCGCCCATTGCCGGATCGTCTGGCTGTCGGACGGCAACCACGACCTCGCCCCGCGCGGCAAGGCCGAGGCGACGTGGACGGGCAATCTGGGTGAGACGGCCGAAGCGATTTCGGGGTTTGTGGAGGGTCTCGGCGGGGGCTGAGGGGTATTTGCGTTCAAGCGGCGTCGCGCATAACCCTCCGCCGTCATTGCGAGCGAGCGTAGCGAGTGCGGCAATCCAGGGGCGGCACGCTCCGAGCAAATTGCTCTGGATCGCCGCGTCGCCTACGGCTCCTCGCGATGACGACCGTTTGACTTGGGGAACCTACTCGGCCGGCAGGAAGCCGCGGCCGTCGCGGCGGCCGTAGAGGCCGCGGAGGCCCGTGCGCACGTCGCCGCCGATGCCGATCAGCGCCGGTACCAGGAACAGCACAAGCAGCGTCGCAACGGCAAGGCCGAAGACGATGGTGATGGCCATCGGCAAGAGGAACTGGGCCTGGATGTTCTGCTCGGTCATCAGCGGGGCAAGGCCGCCGATGGTGGTCAGCGAGGTCAACAGCACGGCGCGCAGGCGGTCGCGGCTGGCGCCGATGGCGGCGTGTTCCAGGTCGTCGCCGTCGCGGGCGCGCTCGTCGATGCGGCTGACCAGGATGATGGAGTCGTTGACCAAAATGCCGGCAAGGCCGAGCAGGCTGATCAGGCTCATCACCGTCAGCTTGAAGCCCATCAAATAGTGGCCGACGACGGCGCCGACGAGGCCGAACGGAATGATCAGCATGACCGCCAGGGGTCGCCAGTAGCTGGCGAAGATCCAGGCGAGGATGATGTAGATGACGCCGAGGGCGAGCAGGATGCCGATCTTGAGGTCCTCGAAGGCCTTCATGCGCTCCTCGGCGCGGCCGGAGAAGCGGTAGTTGATGCCGTAGCGATTGGTCAGCTCCGGCAGCGGCCCGGCATTCAGCTTGTCGATGATCTCCTGGTTGGAGGTGACGTCGAAATCGACGTCGGCCGTGACCGAGACGCTGGAGCGGCCGTCCTCGCGCTGGATGACCGAAAAGCCCTGGCGCTCGGTCATGTTCACGGCTTCCATCAGGGGCACGAAATCGCCGGCCGGCGTCCTCAGCTCCAGCGAGCGGAGCTGGGCATCGCCCTGTTCGCGCATCTTCTTGACGACGCGGATGATCACCTCCTCGTCGCCGATGCCGATGCGCCGGGCGATGGCGCCCTCAAAGGAATTGCGGATCTGGCGGCCGATATCCTCGATGGTGAAGCCGAGCGCCGCGCCGCGCGGGGTCAGCGTCATCACCAGTTCCGGCTTGCCGTAGGGCAGGTCGTCGGCGACGCCGGAGACGCCCGGGAAGCCGGACAGAAGGGTGATCGCCTCGTGCGCTGCCGCCTTCAGGGTCTCGGGCGGCCCGTCGACGAGCTGGATGTCGATGTCGCGGCCGGGCGGGCCGCCGCGGCGGGCATAGATGGCGAGCCGCTTGACGCCGACGATATCGGGCGCTCCCTCGCGCCAGGCCTTGATGATCTCAGGCGTTCGGATCGAACGGGCCTCGGACGGGGTGAGCTGGACGTCGACCTCGGCGACGTTGTCGCCGCGGGCGCGCCCGGCCTTGCCGAGGGTAACGAAGGAGGCGACGATCAGGTCTTCCTTGCCGCCGGTGAGCTGCTTTTCGGTCTTCAGCAGCGCCGCTTCCAGGTCGCGGATGCCGGCGATAGCCCGGTCCTCGGAGATGCCGGCGTTGAACTCGATGGTGCCGCGGATCACCTCCGCTTCCGGCGAGGGGAAAAAGACGAAGCCGACCCGGCCGCCGAAGACGAAGCCGTAGCCGAAGACGATCAACAGCGAGGCGGCGACGGCGATGGTCATGTAGCGCCAGTGATAGGCGGCCGTGACCATCTTGTTGAACGGGCCGTCGCGGAAGCGGCCGAACCCGGCATCGAAGGCCCGGCGGAAGCCGCGGCTGCCCTGCCCTTCGCGGCGGCGGCGGCGCCGGCCCATGGCCTGGAAGAAGGCCTCGATCAGCCCGGCGATGCCGAAGGCGCCGACGGCGACGAGCGCGGTCACGGCCCAGACCGGCACGGCGGCGCGCAACGCCGCCATGCCATGGCCGATGGCAACAGCAAGCGTGAGGGCGCCGTAGGCGAGCCACAGCAGGGCGAGGCTGACGGCGGAAAAGAACAGCCGGACGGCCTCGCCCATCATCGTCGCAATGCCGCCGGCGCCGTCGGTCAGGGCGGCCACGGCCTCGGCGAAATCCTTGTCGCTGGGACCGCCCGGCAGGGCAAGATCGGCGGGCAGCACGGTGATCGTGACGGCGATGATGAGCGCGATCAGGAACTGGCGCCAGAACGACCAGCGGCTCGACCTGCGGCGACCGAGGGAATGGGCGAGGTGTCCCGGCAGGACGAAGAAGCACTCGATGATGGACGCGATGATGACCGCGATCACCACCAGCGGCAGGGCGCCCATGATCTGGCCGACGGTGTCGCGGACGAGCAGGATCGGGGCGAAGGCGGCGATCGTCGTCAGGCTGGCGCCCATCACCGGCGTGATCATGTGGCCGGCGCCGAGTTCGGCCGCGGTCACCGGATCGTCGCCGAGGCTGGAGCGCGTCGCGGTGTGCTCGCCGACGACGATGGCGTCGTCGACGATGATGCCGAGCGTCATGATCAGCGCGAACAGCGAGATCATGTTGATGGTCTGGCCGCTGACATACATGAAGCCGATGGTCGCCATCATGGCGACGGGAATGCCGGCGGCGACCCAGAAGGCGATGCGGGCGTTGAGGAAGACGAAGAGGATGGCGACGACGACGATGAGGCCCTGGACGCCGTTGCGGAACAACAGTTCGATGCGGCCCTTCAGGCTGGTCGAGCGGTCGTCATAGACGGCGACCTTGAGGGTGCTCGGAAGGGTCGGACGCACCTCCTGAAGGTAGTCGTTGAGGATCCGGGCGGCGGTCAGCGTGTCGGTGGCGATGGAGCGCGACACGGTCAACTCGATCGCCGGCTCGCCGAAGGCAAAGCCGCGCAGGGCATCCTTGTCGAAGCTCTTCTCCACCTTGGCGATATCGCGCAGCAGAACCCGCTCGCCGGTCGGGAAGGTCTTGACGTTGATGCCGCTGAGGCCCTCCACGGTCTCGCCGCCGGTCTCGGCGCGGAGCTGCTTTTCGACGTCGCCCTCGACCTGGCCCGACGGCAGGTCGCGGGTGTTGCCGGAGAGCTTGGTCGCGACGTCGGAGACCGTCAGGCCGAGGCGGCGCAATTCGCGCTCCGGCACCTCGATGCGGAATTCCTCGTCGCGCATGCCGTTGAAGGTCACCTGGTCGACGCCGCGCTCGATGAGGTCGTCGCGCATGCGCTTGGCGAACGCCTTCATCGCCGCCTCGGAAAACGGCCCGGAGATCGACACCCGGGCGACCCGGTCGAACCATCGTCGGAAGCTGACCTTCGGGGTCTCGGAGTCCTCCGGCAGTGTGGTGACCTGGGCGATCGCCGATTCCACGTCCGACAGGGCCTTTTGCATGTCGGTGTGCTGGTCGAATTCCAGGATGATCGATCCCGATCCCTCGCGGGCCGAGGATTCGACATCCGTGACGCCGTCGAGGAAGCGCACCTCGGGCTCGATGGCGCCGAGGACGTTGGCCTCCACGTCCTCGGCGCTGGCGCCCGGCCAGGCAACGGTGATGGTGATGTTCTTGACCTCAAGGGTCGGGAAGAACTGGATCGGGATGCGGCCGAGCGCGAAGACGCCGGCCATCAGCATCAGGACCATCAGGAGGTTGGCGGCGTTGGGGTGCCGCACGAACAGCGACACCACGCCGGAGCGGTCATCGCGCGGCCAGTTCATCGCGCCGCAACGTCTTCATCGGCCGGTTTCGCCGTTCCCGGCTCGCGCACCCTCAGACCCTCGCCGACCTCGGCGATGCGGGTCGTCAGCACCCGTTCGCCGTCCTTGAGGTCGCCGGAGACGATCACCGAGCCGTTGTCATAGGCCTCGACCTTGACGGCGCGCTCGGCGAGACGGCCGTCGACGACGGCAAAGACGTGGTCGTTGCCGTAGACCGTGGTCTCCGGCAGGCGCGCCGTCGCCGGGAAGACGCGGCCGGGGACGGTGATCTCGACAAAGGCGCCGGGGCGCAGGTCGACCCGGGTCGCCTGTTGCGGGATGCGGGCAAAGACCTCGACGCCGCCGCGCTCCGGCGCGATCTCGGCGCCGACGCGGTCGATCACCGCGGTGAAGCGGACCGGCTCGCCGCCGACCTGCCAGACGACGTCGATCTCGCGCCCGACGACGGGCTCCCTGTCGAGGGCGATCTCGCCATATTGCCGGTCGGACAGCACGAAGCGCGCCTCGAGCCGGTCGTCCTCAAACATCGCAACGGCGAGGTCGTTGACGTTCAGGAGCCGGCCGGCCTCGACGTTCTCCGATGTCACGATGCCGTCGAACGGCGCCACCAGCTTCGTGTTGGCGAGGTTGCGCCGGGCCTGGGACAGCTTCCATTCCAGCCGCTTCAGGCTGACGGCCTGCTGCTCGACCTTGGCCTTTTCGATGTCGATGGTGTTGCGGCGCTGGTCGAGGGCCTGACGGCGCTGGGAGACGACCAGTTCGCGCTCGTCGAGGCCGCGCTGGGTGATGTTGCCGGACTTCAACAGGCTGCGGGCGCGCTCCAGATCCTTCTCGGCGAAGTCGAGCTGCTCGGCGTAGCGGGCGATGCTGCTTTCCTCCAGCGCCAGCCGAGCCCGGTTTTCGGCGAGCCGGGCCTTGGCCTCGGCAAGGTTGATGTCCGCTTCCGTGACGGCGCCTTCATATTCGAAACGGTCGATCTCGACGAGGGTCTCGCCCTTCTTGACGGACGCGCCGACGACCAAATTCGGCATCACGGAGACCACTTCGCCGGCGACAAGCGCCCGCAACTCGACGGTGCGGGCGGCGGCGAGCGTGCCGAACACCTGCAGCATCGGCCGGTTGGCGGCAAGCGCGACCGGCTCGGTATCGACGATATAGACCTGCTCGCGGGGCGGGCGCTGCGGCACGTCCGGCTTGGTGGCGACCAGCATGCCGGACAGCAAAATCGAGGCAGCGACGATGAGAACCGGCAGGAGGATCTGCGGGATCAGCCAGAGGCGACTGCGCTTTTTCAGCTCAGCCGTCTGGTGGACGTTGAGGTCTATCGGCTTCAACGTTCGGTCCTCGCCCGATCAAACATGGTTCCCGTCATATAGTGCATCAGCACAGCGACAAGTTAAATTCACGTAATATTAATTTACGCATATGGCCGCAGGGCGGCAAAAATCATGCGTCGCCGCCGACACCTTCAGGGTCGAAATGGTAGCGGGTCGAGCAGAATTCGCAGGTCACGACGATTTCGCCGTCGACCGTCATCTCGTCCCGCTCTTTAGCCGAAAAACCGCGCAGCACGGCCGCGACCTTTTCGCGCGAGCAGCCGCAGCGGTCGTTCAGCGCCAGCGGTTCGAAAACCCGCACGCCGCGTTCGTGGAACAGGCGGAAAAGGAGTTTTTCGGCGCCGATTTCCGGGTCCGTGAGCTCGTGATCCTCGACGGTTGCGACCAGCGACTGGGCCTCGACCCAGGCATCGTCCTCCGCCTCGCCATGCGGCTCGGTGCCCTCCGGCGCATCGCCGGGATCGAGGTCGCGGGCGCGGATGCGGTCTTCCGATTCCGGCAGGAACTGGACCATGACGCCGCCGGCACGCCAGCGGTGGCGGCGGGCGCCGTCCGGATCGCGGTCGACCATTTCGGCAACGGCAAGCCGGATGCGGGTCGGGATCTGTTCGGACTGGGCGAAATAGTCGTGGGCGGCGTCTTCCAGCGAGTTGCCGGCGAGCGCGACGATGCCCTGGTAGCGGTTCTGACCGGCGCCGGGGTCGATGGTCAGCGCCAGGTGCCCGGTGCCGAGAAGATCGGGGGGCGCCGCATGGCCTTCCGTCTCCGCCGCGGCGACGGCGTCGGCATCGAAGCGGGCATAGGCGCGCATGTCGGACGGCGTGGTGAAATCGACGACCAGAAGGCTGACCGGCCCGTCGCTCGACGTCTGCAGGATGAAGCGGCCGCGGAATTTTAGGGCACTGCCGAGCAGCGCCGTCAGCGCGATCGCCTCGCCGAGCAGGCGCGACACGGACGGCGGATAGTCATGGCGGCCGAGGACGGCATCGAGCAACGGCCCGAGCCGCACCACCCGGCCCCGCGCATCGAGCGGCTCGACGGCGTAGGGCAGGACGGTGTCGTCTCCGGCGAGCTGGAAGCCCGGGCCGGGAGCGGGATCGATCATTTTCCGAAGCACCAGGCAAGGACGCCCTTCTGGGCGTGCAGCCGGTTCTCCGCCTCGTCGAACACCACCGACTGGGGGCCGTCGATGACGTCGTCGGTGACCTCCTCGCCGCGGTGGGCCGGCAGGCAGTGCATGAAGATGGCGTTCGGATTGGCCGCATCCATCAGGCGCTGGTTGACCTGATAGGGCTTCAGGAGATTGTGGCGGCGCTCGCCCTCCTCGTCGCCCATCGAAACCCAGGTGTCGGTGACGACGCAATCGACGCCGTCGGCGGCCGTGAAGGGATCGCTGAGGACGTCGATGGAGGCGCCGGCGGCGCGCGTCTTTTCGACCAGCGCCGGGTCGGGTGCCAGCTCTTCCGGCACCGCAATGCGCAGTTCGAAGGCAAAGCGCTCGGCGGCGTGGATCCAGGAATTCAGAACGTTGTTGGCATCGCCCGACCACAGCACCTTCTTGCCGGTGATCGGCCCCAGATGCTCCTCGAAGGTCATGATGTCGGCCATGATCTGGCAGGGATGGGAATTGCGGGTGAGTCCGTTGATGACCGGCACGGTGGCGTATTGCGCGAGCTCGGTGAGGGCCTCGGTCTCCAGCACCCGGATCATGATGGCATCGACATAGCGCGACAGCACGCGGGCCGTATCGGCGATGGTCTCGCCGCGGCCGAGCTGCATCTCCTTGCCGGTCAGCATGATCGTTTCGCCGCCGAGCTGGCGCATGGCAACATCGAAGGAGACTCTGGTGCGGGTGGACTCCCGTTCGAACACCATGGCGAGGAATTTTCCGGCCAGCGGGCGATCGCCGGCGTCGCCGGCCTTCAGGCGATCCTTCATCGCCCTGCAGTCGTCGAGGATGCGGCGCAGCTCGGTCGCCGAAACGGCGTCGAGGTCGAGAAAGTGGCGGGCGTCTCCGTTCATGCTCATTCGGCGGCCCCCTTACGGTTTTCCGCGATCCGGGTCTCGATTTCGGTGGCCGCGGCATCGAGCCGGCCAATCGCTTCGTCGATCTCTTGTTCGGTGACGATGAGCGGCGGCAGCAGGCGCAGCACGTTGTCGCCGGCGCCGACGGTGAGAAGCTGGTGGTCGCGCGCGGCGGCAACGACGTCGGCCGGGGCGACGCGGCACTTGATGCCGAGCATCAGGCCCTCGCCGCGGATCGTCTCGAAGACCTCCGGGTGGCTGTCGACGAGACCGGCCAGTTTCTGTTTCAGGGTCAGACCGAGGCGGCTGACGCGCTCGATAAAGCCCGGCTCCAGGACGACGTCGAGGACGGCGTTGGCGACCGCCATGGCGAGCGGGTTGCCGCCATAGGTGGAGCCGTGGGTGCCGGTGGTCATGCCCTTTGCGGCCTCCTCCGTAGCCATGCAGGCGCCGACCGGAAAGCCGCCGCCGATGCCCTTGGCGGCGGCGAGGATGTCCGGCTCGATGCCGGCCCATTCATGGGCGAACAGGCGGCCGGTACGGCCGATGCCGCACTGGACCTCGTCGAGCACCAGGAGGATGCCGTTGTCGTCGCAGATCTCGCGGATGCGCTTCAGGTCGCCATGGGGAAGCGGGCGGATGCCGCCCTCGCCCTGGATCGGCTCGATGAGGACGCCGGCGGTCTCCGGGCCGATCGCGGCCTTCAGCGCCTCGATGTCGCCGAACGGCACCTGGTCGAAGCCCTCGACGCGCGGGCCGAAGCCTTCCAGATATTTCGCCTGGCCGCCGGCGGCAATCGCGCCGAGCGTGCGGCCGTGGAAGGCGCCCTCGAAGGTGATCAGCCGGTAGCGTTCCGGATTGCCGGTGACGAAGTGATAGCGGCGCGCGGTCTTGATCGCGCCCTCGATCGCCTCGCTGCCGGAATTGGTGAAGAAGACGCGGTCGGCGAAGCTCGCCGCACACAGGCGCTCGGCCAGGCGCTCCTGGTCCGGGATGCGGAAGACGTTGGAGACGTGCCAGAGCTTTTCCGCCTGGCCGGTCAGGGTGGCGACCAGATGCGGATGGGCGTGGCCGAGGCCGTTGACGGCGATGCCGGCGGCAAAATCCAGATAGCGGGTGCCGTCGGAACTTTCCAGCCAGACGCCCTCGCCTCTCTCGAATGTGAGATCGGCCCGCGCATAGGTGGGGTAAAGCGACGTATTCGACATGGGTCCCGTCCCGTGTGCCGAAAGCCTCGGCACCAACGTTTTAGGGCGCCGCGTTTCCGGTTGTCCGGTCGGCGCCCTTCGCGTTTCGGTAGGCGCGCGTATTGTCGCGGGCCGACCGGCTCCTAAAACAAAGAGTGCCGCCCAAATCGGCGGCACGGATTCAGAGTCTTTTAGAGCCGAATTCCGGTGTTGTGTCAATTGTCCGGCGTGTATACGCAATCAGCCGGAGTTGTTGAGCCGGGTTCGAATGATGGGGAAAACTCCTCGAAGGGCGGCGGCCATGGCAGCCGCAGACTTGCCAGAAATACACGCGATATAGTAGCTTTCGGTGAAATCGATACGATATCTCGTGCGGCGGACTTAAGTCTTTGGTTGTAGGGCGTTTCCCTTTCGCAGGCCTTGGGCCAGCGTGAGGCCGGGGAAGGAGTCCAACCGATCCGCCGCCGAAAATGAGACAGGAGAAGGCGGATGTCCTGGACTGACGAACGGGTTGAGTTGCTGAAAAAATTGTGGGCCGAGGGGTTGAGCGCCAGCCAGATCGCCTCGGAACTCGGCGGCATCACCCGAAATGCGGTAATCGGCAAGGTGCATCGCCTCGGGCTGTCCGGGCGCGGCAAGACCACGGCGCAGCAGCCGAAGGCACGCAAGCCCCGCACCACGAACACCGCGACGCCGGCGCGGCCACGGCCGACGCGCAGCGTCGGCAATACCGCGCTGAAGGCCGACTACGAGCCGGCTCCGAGCCCGGTAGTGGTCGCGCGTCCGTCACCGGTGCACGAGCTTGAGATTCCGCCGGAGGAGCGCGCGACGATCCTCAGCCTCAACGAACACCGCTGCAAGTGGCCGATCGGCGATCCGACCCGCGAGGATTTCTATTTCTGCGGCCGGCACAAGGAAGCCGGAAAGCCCTATTGCGACCACCATGCCAGCGTTGCCTACCAGCCGGTCGGCGACCGGCGGCGCGACAGGCGCCCGAACAAGGACTAGGCACCGGGCCCCGTCCTTCGGGTCCAGACCCGATACGAAAAACGCCGCCGGAGATTTCGGCGGCGTTTTTCGTGCGTGTCGTCTGTCCGGTCATGGTCGATTGGCTCAGCGGCCCCGTTCCGCGCGCTTTATTCAGCGGACGGGGGCGAACTGGTCGTTGAAGGCGTAGCCGGCGCCGCGCACGGTGCGGATCGGATCGCGCACCTTGCCGCGGTTGATCGCCTTGCGCAGGCGGCCGACATGGACGTCGACCGTGCGCTCGTCGACATAGACGTCGTGGCCCCAGACCCCGTCGAGGAGCTGTTCGCGGCTGAACACGCGCCCGGGCGACTGCATGAGGAATTCCAGCAGCCGGAATTCCGTCGGCCCGAGATGGATCTCGCGGCCCGACCGGCGCACCCGGTGGGTTTCCCGGTCGAGCTCCAGGTCGCCGGCCTGCAGGATCGTCGACATGATCTCCGGCTTGGTGCGGCGCAGGATCGCCCGCACGCGGGCCATCAGTTCGGGGATCGAGAACGGCTTGACCACATAGTCGTCGGCGCCGGTGGCAAGGCCACGGATGCGCTCGGCCTCCTCGCCGCGCGCCGTCAGCATGATGATCGGCAGTTGCCTTGTGTTTTCGCGGTTGCGCAGGCGCCGGCACAGCTCGATGCCGGAGATGCCCGGCAGCATCCAGTCGAGCAGCAGCAGGTCGGGCTGCGCCTCGCGCAGGCGGATTTCCGCCTCATCTCCGCGCGCACAGGTCTCGACCGAATATCCTTCCGATTCCAGATTGTACCGCAGCAGAAGGTTGAGCGCTTCCTCGTCTTCGACGATCAGAACCTTGGGCATGGCATGTCAGGCGTGTTGCATCTCGCTCAATCGTTGGCTGCCGGACCGAAGTCCATCGACGTCGTGCTCGTCAGGTCGTCCTTGACGCGTTCGTCGGAAAGCTGCTCTCCGGTGACGAGGTAGTGGATCGTCTCGGCGATGTTGGTGGCGTGGTCGCCGATGCGCTCGATGTTCTTGGCGCAGAACAGGAGGTGGGTGCACTGGGAGATGTTGCGCGGATCCTCCATCATGTAGGTGAGGAGTTCGCGGAACAGCGAGGTGTAGAGCGCGTCGACCTCCTGGTCGCGGGCGCGGATCTGCGCCGAGGCGGCGATGTCGCGCGCCGCATAGGCGTCGAGGACGGCCTTGAGCTGGGTCATGGCAAGCTCGGCGATGTGCTCCACGCCATGGGTCAGCGACTTGGAATTGAACTGGCCGTCGATGGCGAGCGCCCGCTTGGCGATGTTCTTGGCGAGATCGCCGACGCGTTCCAGGTCGCCGGAAATGCGAAGGACGGCGACCGCCTGGCGCAGGTCGAGCGCCATCGGCTGGCGGCGGGCGAGCATGATGATCGCCTTTTCCTCCAGGTCGCGCTGCATCTGGTCGAGCCGGATGTCGGTGCGGATGACCTCCTGGGCGAGTTCGCCGTTGTTGCGCGCCAGCGCGGTGACAGAGTCGTCGACCAGGCTCTCGGCAAGGCCGCCCATCTCGGCGATGCCGGCGGCAAGCTCCTGGAGTTCCTCGTCGAACGATTTGACGATGTGTTCGGACATGAGAGTGCTTCCCCTTGGGCGTTGCCTAGCCGAACCGGCCGGTGATGTAATCCTGGGTCCGCTTGTCGTGCGGATTGGTGAAGATATTGTCGGTCGGGCCTTCCTCGACAAGCAGGCCGAGATGGAAGAACGCCGTGCGCTGGGAGACGCGGGCGGCCTGCTGCATGGAGTGGGTGACGATGACGATGGTGTAGTTCTCGCGCAATTCGTCGATCAGCTCCTCGACCTTGGCGGTGGCGATCGGGTCGAGCGCGGAACACGGCTCGTCCATCAGGATCACCTCCGGGCTGACGGCGATCGCGCGGGCGATGCACAGGCGCTGCTGCTGGCCGCCGGAAAGACCGGTGCCCGGTGCGTCGAGGCGATCCTTGACCTCGGCAAAGAGGCCCGCCTTCTGCAGGGCGGTGACGACGATCTCTTCCATGTCGGTCTTGTTGCGGGCAAGGCCGTGGATGCGGGGGCCGTAGGCGACGTTCTCGAAGATCGACTTCGGGAACGGGTTCGGCTTCTGGAACACCATGCCGACCTTGGCGCGGAGCTGCACCGGATCGACCTTGGGATCGTAGATGTCCTCGTGGTCGAGCTCGATCTTGCCCTCGACGCGGCACACGTCGATGGTGTCGTTCATGCGGTTGAGGCACCTGAGGAAGGTCGACTTGCCGCAACCGGACGGGCCGATGAAGGACATCACCGAGTTGGCCGGAATGTCGACGTCGACATCCTTGATCGCGTGGTTGTCGCCGTAGAACACCTGCACCTTGCGGGCGACGATCTTCGGCTCGACGGCGGGCGCGATCTTCGGCTGGCCCGAAACGGCAGCCTCGTCGACATGTGTCAGTTCGTTCATCGGTCTGCCCTTTCGTTACTACCAGCGACGCTCGAACCGGCGACGCAGCACAATGGCGAGAATGTTCATGGCCATGAGGAACACCAACAGGATGATGATGCCGCCCCAGGCGCGTTCGTAAAACGCCGGATCGGCGCGCTTGGCCCATTCGTAGATCTGCGCCGGCATGGCGGAATTGGGCGCCAGGAAGCCGTCGCCGACACCTTCGGGGAAGTTGGAGGCGATGAAGCCGACCATGCCGATGAGCAGGAGCGGCGCGGTCTCGCCGAGCGCCTGGGCAAGGCCGATGATCGTGCCGGTGAGGATGCCGGGCATGGCCAGCGGCAGCACGTGGTGGAAGATCGACTGCATCTTGGAGGCGCCGACCCCGAGCGCGGCATCGCGGATCGACGGCGGCACCGCCTTCAGCGAGGCGCGGGTCGAGATGATGATCGTCGGCAGCGTCATCAGCGTCAGCACCAGGCCGCCGACCAGCGGCGCCGATTGCGGCAGGTGCGCGAACTGGATGAAGACGGCGAGGCCGAGAATGCCGAAGACGATGGAGGGGACGGCGGCGAGGTTGGAGATGTTCACCTCGATGAGATCGGTCAGCCAGTTCTGCGGCGCGAATTCCTCAAGATAGATCGAGGCGGCGACGCCGATCGGCAACGACAGCATGAGAACGACCAGCATCATGAAGAAGGAGCCGACCATGGAGGCGCCCATGCCGGCCTGCTCGGGCCGGGAGTCCGAGGCGTCGGTGCCGAGGACGAACTGCCAGTTGAAGGTCTTGGTGACGATGTCGGCCTTGCGCATCGCATCGATGAGGTCGAGATGGGCGGCGTCGAGGTTCTTGTCGTTGATGAGGTCCTCGCGCTTCACCCGCCCCTTCAGATAGCCGTCGACGCGCGACGAGGCGACGAACTCGAAGGTGACGGTGCGGCCGATCTGGTCGGGGTTGGCGAGGACGAATTCGCGCAAGGTCGCCGCCGCGCCCGAGGACATCATCTTCTGCAGGCCGCGGTCGTCCATGCCGGTGTCAATGCCGGCCCGGCCCAGTTCGGCGCGGAAGCCGGTGTTGATGATCGCACGGTATTTCGAGGTCTTGACGATCGATTTCTCGGCCGCCTCGATCGCGCCCTTGTCGAGCTTCACCGGCACCTGGATGAAGGTCTGGGAAAAGGCGCCGAGGCCGTTGGACAGGATCGCCCAGAGCAGCGCGACCAGGAACAGGAGGCCGATGACGACCGCGGAAACACCATAGGCCTTGAAGCGCGCCTCGGAGGCATTGCGCTTCTTGGTCAGGGCATCGACGGCCAGCAGCGAGGATTTCTTCCTTGCCGGTCCGGCAAGCGGGGAGCCAAGGGTCGCATCGGTCATTCGTACTGCTCCCGGTATTTGCGCACGATGTACAGCGCAGCGATGTTCAGCAAGAGGGTGACGACGAAGAGCGTCATGCCGAGGGCGAAGGCGACGAGCGCCTCCGGCGAGGCGAAGTCCGCGTCGCCGGTGAGCTGACTGACGATCTTGGCGGTGACGGTGGTCATCGCCTCCAGCGGGTTGAGGCTGAGGCGGGCGGCGGCACCGGCGCCGAGCACCACGATCATGGTCTCGCCGATGGCCCGCGAGGCGGCGAGCAGGATGGCGCCGACGATGCCGGGCAGCGCCGCCGGCAGGATCACCTGCTTGACGGTCTCCGAATGGGTGGCGCCGAGGCCGAGCGAGCCGTCGCGCATGGCCTGGGGCACCGCATTGATGATGTCGTCGGAGAGCGATGAGACGAACGGGATCAGCATGATGCCCATGACGAAGCCGGCGGTCAGCACCGAGGACGCGCCCTGCATCCAGTCGACGCCGAACAGGCCTCCGCCGCCGAAGGCATCGACCAGCAGCGGGCCGACGGTCAGGAGCGCAAAGAGGCCGTAGACGATGGTCGGGATGCCGGCGAGCACTTCAAGCATCGGCTTGGCGAAGGAGCGCACATGGGGGCCGGCATATTCGGAGAGATAGATCGCGGCGAACAGGCCGACCGGGACGGCGACGCTGAGCGCGATGAAGGAAATGTAGAGGGTCGCCCAGATCAGCGGCACGATGCCGAGTTCCGATCCGCCGCCGAAGCTCGGGCTCCAGGTCAGGCCGAAGAAGAAGTCGGCGGCCGGATAGACGCGGAAGAACTCGATGGTGTTGAAGATCAGCGACAGCACGATGCCGAGCGTCGTCAGGATGGCGATGGAGGCGGCCGAGAGCAGGATCCAGCGCACCACCCGCTCGACCACGTTGCGGGCGCGGAAGTCGCGGTGGCTGCGCATATAGGCAAAGGCGAGCCCGGCGAGGCCGAAGCCGACGACGACGATGAGGCGCAGCAGCGCGCCGGTCGAGGCGATCTCCCGGTAGCGCTGGGCCGCGCGCAGGGTCTCGGAATTGACGTCGGAGCCGAGCGCGACGCCAACGTCGCCGAGGCGGTCGCGGACGTCGGTGAATTCGGTGCGGATCGAACTCGCCTGATCGGCGGTCATGGCGCCGGCCTCGACGGCCGCGTCGAGCCCGTCGGCGACGCGCTTCACGTCGCTCATGACAAGGTCGAGCGAGCTCTTCTCGATCGAGGCCTCGGAGATCATCGAGGCGACCTGGTTGTGGATCACGATCGGCTGGACGATGAGCCAGACGACGAGGACCAGAAGGGACGGAATCAGCACCATCAGCGCCGCGTTCCATCCGTAATAGCTCGGCAGGGAATGCAGTTTCTGCATGTCGCCGCCGGCGGAGCCGAGAGCCCGGCTTCGGCCGAGGACATAGCCGACCACGGCCAGTGCCAGAAGCACCAAAAGGATAACGGAAAGGGACATGGGGAGGACCACCCTCGGCGGGGAAAGGAACAGGGGAAGGGCGGCGGAAGCCGCCGCCCTTCAAGCCGTGGGCGGGATCAGTTGCCCATGGTGGTTTCGGCGGTCACGGCTTCCTGAGTCTGGGCGAGCTCGGGATCGGCGACCAGGCCGTACTGGGCAAGCGGGCCACTCGGGCCGGCGATCTCGTCGGAGACGAAGAACTCGGCATATTCCTTGAGGCCCGGGATGACGCCGATATGCGCCTTCTTGATGTAGAAGAACAGCGGCCGGGAGACCGGATACTCGCCCGAGGCGATGGTCTCGGTCGACGGCTGGATGCCGGACATGGTGGCAACCTGCAGCTTGTCGGTGTTGTTCTCGTAGAACGCCAGACCGAACACGCCGATGCCGTCCTTGTTGGAGTCGATGCGGGCCAGCGTCTCGGTGTAGTCGCCGTCGATGTCGACCGACAGGCCGTCGGTGCGCAGCGCGATGCAGGCCTTCTCGGCGGCCTTCTTGTCGTCGCCGTTGGCGGCCTTGAAGGCCTCGAAGTCACCGGTCGCCTCGCAGCCGGCGAGGATCACCTTTTCCTCGAAGACTTCGCGGGTGCCGTGCTTGGTGCCCGGAACGAAGGCCATGATCGGCTGGGCCGGGAAGTCGCCGTTGACGTCCTTCCAGGTCTTGTTCGGGTTGTCGACGATCTTGCCGTCGACAACGACCTTGTCGGACAGGGCCTTGTACCAGTCGGTCGGGGTGAAGGCGAAGGAATTGCCGTTGATGTCCGAAGCGAAGACGATGCCGTCATAGCCGATGCGGACTTCGATGATGTCGGACACGCCGTTCTCGGCGCAGGTCTTGACTTCCTTGTCCTTGATCTTGCGCGAGGCGTTGGCGATGTCGATGGTGTTCTCGCCGACGCCGGTGCAGAACTTCTTCAGACCGGCCGACGAACCGCCGGACTCAACAACCGGGGTCGGGAAGTCGGTGTTCTCGCCGAAGGCCTCGGCAACGATGGAGGCGTAGGGCAGAACGGTGGACGAGCCGGCGATCTGGATCTGATCGCGGGCCTCAGCGGCACCGGTGGCGAGCACGCCAGCGATGGCGAACGCGGCGACACTTGCATAAGTGTTGAATTTCACGTGACCTCTCCCTGTGATGTGTAGGTCGTCTGAAGGGGATATTTGATGAATGACAGCGGCCATGGCCGCGTCATCGACCGGCACGCTAAAGGCGCCACGCGAACGTTCTATGACTCTTGAATGACTGTTTGATGACAGTTTAGTCAATTGAATTTCATTGTTATTTATTCGGCTTTGGAGTTTGCGTCCGGGATTTTGGCCCGCGCCATGCGAACCGTAAAGACGGCGCCCTTCCCGGGGGCGTTGTCGACCGTCATATGGGCCCTGTGGCGGTTGAGAATGTGCTTGACGATGGCAAGGCCGAGACCGGTGCCCTTCTTCTCCCGGCTCGAGGCAACGTCGATCCGGTAGAACCGTTCGGTCAGCCGCGGCAGGTGCTCGCGGGCGATGCCGGGCCCCCAGTCGCGCACCGAGACGGTGACGAAGCCGTCGCCGCCGGCGATGTCCTCCGACAGGGCGGAGATACGCACCCGCTCGCCGTCGCTGCCGTATTTGATGGCGTTCTCCACCAGGTTCTCGAACACCTGCACCAGTTCGTCGTGGTCGCCGCGCACGACCAGCGCCGTGCCGGGCAGGTCGGTCTCGATGGCGACCCCGAACTCGTTCGCCGACGGCGTCAGCGCATCGACGACGTGGTCGACGACGTCGGCAAGGTCGATCAGCGTGTCGGGGCGGACATGGGCCCGCATCTCGATCCGCGACAGCGACAACAAGTCGTCGATCAGCCGCGACATGCGCGCGGCCTGGTCGTTCATAATCTGCAGGAAGCGCTCCTGGGCGCCGGGGTCGTCGCGGGCAGCGCCCTGCAGGGTCTCGATGAAGCCGCTGAGCGAAGCGAGCGGCGTGCGCAGTTCGTGGCTGGCATTGGCGACGAAATCGGCGCGCATGCGCTCCAGGCGCCGCTGCTCGGTGAGGTCGCTGACGACGACGAGGATGAAGCCGTCGCGCAGGGAGGACCGGGACGTTTCGGCGGGCGCAAGGCCGACCCGCGTCACGAAGGCTTCCAGCCAGCGCTCGGTCGGCACCTTTTCCGACCAGCGGATGCGCTCAGGCGGCTCACCGGCCGAGACCCGGTCGATGGCCTCCAGCACGGAGGGAATGCGCAGGCGGAAGGACAGCGGGTCGCCGGGCCGCACCGGGCCGAACATCTGCTGCGCCTCCTCGTTGACATAGCGCACGATGCCGCGGCGGTCGACCAGGAAGCCGGCCTGGGGCAGCGCCTCCACGATCACCTTCATGCCGGTGTCGGGCCACAGGCCGCGGGCCCGCTCGCCGCGCATCGCCAGCCGGTTGACCGCCCGCTGGCGCGGCATCACCGTGGCGGCAAAGAGGACGGCGGTGAAGGCGCCGAGCGCATAGACCACCGGCACCTCGTGCAGGAAGACGAGCCAGGCGAGGATGGCAGCGACGACGGCGAGCACCCAGCGATCCTCGACCAGGCGCTGGCGCGCGGCATGGGCCACCGGCATGCTGACCGGCGCCGGCGCGTCGATGCGGTCGCGGTCGCTCATGCCTCGTTCCCGTTGTCGTTACTTAAATTCCGGCGCACTGCCGTTTCCTCCGATGCCGCCGCGCCATGGCATGGCCGCGGCCGATCTGCCTCACGCGCCACGCTTTGGCCGGCTGCTTTTTGCGGGGCCGTCACGGCACCCGTGCTCGCGGTTTCGCCCGGCGCGCCGGGTTGCTACACTTTTCCGACTCACCGCGCCTTTGCGATCGCAGCATGAAGCCAGCGCACGACGACAACATGAAGAACGACAGTCAAAAATCTACGGCATTGTATATGGATTTCGACCTCGACGATCCTGAGCTACCTAAAAAAATCCGCAAGGAGGCGTTCTCGTCCGGCGGCTATCCGCACGACAAGAAGCTCGACAGCGACAGCTACGACGACGCGCTTGAGGCGCTGCAGATCGAGCTGGTGAAGGCACAGGCCCATGCGCGCGAGACCGGCGCCCGCGTGGTGATGCTGTTCGAGGGCCGCGACGCGGCCGGCAAGGGCGGCACCATCAAGCGCTTCGTGGAGAACATGAACCCGCGTTCCGCGCGCGTCGTGGCGCTGCCCAAGCCCACCGAAAAGGAACTGGGCCAGTGGTATTTCCAGCGCTATGCCAACCACTTGCCAACGAGCGGGGAGTTCGTGCTGTTCGACCGGTCCTGGTACAATCGGGCCGTTGTCGAACGGGTGATGGGATTCTGTACCGAGGCCGAGAGCGAATCCTTCCTGCGCGAGGTGCCGCGGTTCGAGGACATGCTGGTGGAGGCCGGCATCCTGTTCATCAAATACTGGCTCAATATCGGCCGGGAGATGCAGCTCGTCCGGTTCCACGAGCGCCGGCACGACCCGCTGAAGATCTGGAAACTGTCGCCGGTCGACCGCAAGTCGCTCGGCATGTGGGACGAATATACCGAGGCGCGCGACCGCATGATCGAAATGTCGCACACCGACCACGCGCCCTGGACCATCATCCGCGCCAACGACAAGCGCCGGGCGCGGATCAACGCCATCCGCCACATGCTGATGCTGTTCGACTATGAGGGCAAGGATCGCAACGCGATCGGAGCCATCGACGAGGAGATCGTCGGTAGCGGCCCGGGTTTTCTTCATCGCGGGTCCGAGTAAACCGACGCTTCCGTCCGGTTAGCATCCGTTTTTGGACGATGTTTACTGCTGGCGATGTTGTGTCGTGACAGCGCCGCGTCGTTTGGGCAAAATCCGGTTCCGCACCGCCGGTTCCCCGGACGGGCCAGCATGATACGGAGGATTTTTCATGCATTGGATGGTTCGCCCCATTGCCGGCGTTATCGCCGCTTTGGCCTTTCTCGCCGCACCCGCCGTGCCGGCACTCGCCGCCAAATGCGGCAACACCTCGGCCGGTTTCCAGCGCTGGGTCGACGACTTCAAGAAGGAGGCGGCGGCCAACGGCATCCGCCAGAGCACCATCCGCGCCACGCTCGACGACGTCACCTATGCCAGGAAGACGATCCGGCTCGACCGCAACCAGCACTCCTTCAAGATGTCGCTCGAGACCTTCATGCAGAGGCGCGGGGCGAACGCCATCGTCGCCAAGGGCAAGCGGATCAAGCGCCAGCAGGCGCGGCTGTTCGACAGCATCGAGCGGCGCTACGGTGTGCCGCCCGGCGTGCTGCTCGCCATCTGGGGCATGGAGACCGGCTTCGGCGGCTATCTCGGAAACCAGGACGCCATCTCGGCGCTGACCACCCTCGCCTATGACTGCCGGCGCTCGGCCTTCTTCAAGAACGAGCTCTATGCGGCGCTGAAGATCGTCCAGAAGGGACACCTGAGCCGGCGCGAGATGCGCGGCGCCGGCCACGGCGAACTCGGCCAGACCCAGTTCCTGCCGTCCAACTACTGGAAATACGCCGTCGATTTCGACGGCAACGGCCGCGCCGACCTGATCCGCTCGCGGCCCGACGCGCTCGCCTCCACGGCGAATTTCCTCAAGGGCCACGGCTGGCGCCCCGGCGCCGGCTACCAGCCGGGCCAGCCGAATTTTCAGGCAATCCAGGGCTGGAACGCGGCCGGGGTGTACCAGAAGGCGATTGCTATTATTGCCGCGCGGATCGACGGGTAGTCGGGGCGGGCGGCAACTGTCGCCGTGGGGACGTTCGGAACCGCCCCATTGCTCAGCCATTCGTAGCTAGCGCACTGCGCCATCCCAACATTCTGCGCCACCACCGGGCTCGACCCGGTGGTCCATGATGCCTTACCACACGACGCACCATAAGCGATTGATCGCAAAGGCCTCATGGATTGCCGGGTCAAGCCCGGCAATGACGCGGAGTGAGGTGGCAAGTGCGAACAAGGACCGCCACGCCCTCGTCATCGCGAGGGTCCGAAGGACGGGGAGCGACGAGTGGCGCGAGCCCGGGAAGGCGACGCGGCGATCCAGGGGCGGCCAGCTCCGAGCGTGCCGCCCTGGATTGCCGCACTCGCTTCGCTCGTTCGCAATGACGACGGAACGAAGATTGCTATCCGCCCGCCGTCACACCTTCCCCGTCACACCTCCTCCGGCACCATCTTGATGGCGCCGCAGGGGCATTCGGTGGCGCACATGCCGCAGCCCTTGCAGTAGTCGTAGTTGAACCGGAAGCGGTTGCCGGGGCCGAGTTTGATGACGGCGTTGTCCGGGCAGATGCCGTAGCAGTTATCGCACTCAAAGCAGTTGCCGCAGGACAGGCAGCGCCGCGCCTCGAACAGCGCCGTTTCCTCGTTGAAGCCCTTCAGGACCTCGTCGAAGCTGGTCTGGCGGCGGACGATGTCGAGCTGACCCTGCACCCGCTGGGGCGCGTCGTCATAGTACCAGGTGTTGATCTTGGAAAAGTCCGCCAGTTCGTGCGGTTCCGGGTGGACATAGCGCTCGCCCTTCAGGAACGCATCGATGTTGCGGGCGGCGTGCTTGCCGTGGCCGATGGCGACGGTCACCGTGCGCTCCGCCGGCACCATGTCGCCGCCGGCAAAGAGGCCCTTTCGCCCGGTCATCATCTGGTCGTCGACCTCGACGATGCCGTCGCTGGCGACATTTACCCCCGGCACCTTGGTGAGGAAGCCGGTGTCGACGTCCTGGCCGAGGGCGAGCACAAGGGTGTCGGCTTCCAGCGTTTCGAACTCGCCGGTCGGAACCGGGCGGCCGTCCGCGTCGATCGTCATCTTCTCCACCTTGAAGGTGGTCTCGTCGATCTCCTTGATGGTGCGCAGCCAGTGGATGAGGACGCCTTCCTCCTCGGCCTCGCGGGCCTCGAACTCATGCGCCGGCATCTGCTCGCGGGTGCGGCGGTAGACGATCATCGCCTCGTTGGCGCCGAGGCGCTTGGCGGTGCGGGCGACGTCCATCGCCGTGTTACCGCCGCCATAGACGATGACGCGGCGGCCGAGCTGCGGCGGCTCGCCGCCGACCTCCATGTCGCGCAGCACCGAGACGGCATCGAGGATCTTGCCGGCGCTGTGGGCCGGAATGTCGATGCGCTTGGCGAGGTGCGCGCCGACGGCGACGAAGACCGCGTCGAACCCTTCCTCGGTGAAGGCGCCCTCGATGTCCTCGACCTTGGTGTTGAGCTCAAGCTCGACGCCGAGGCCGAGGATGCGCTCGATTTCCGCATCGAGGATCTCGCGCGGCAGGCGGTATTTCGGAATGCCGAAGCGCATCATGCCGCCGGCCATCGGGCCGGCCTCGCGGATCGTCACCTTGTGGCCAGCGCGGGTCAGGTGATAGGCGGCGGAAAGCCCGCTCGGGCCGGCGCCGACGACCAGCACCTTCTTGCCGGTGGGTTTCGCCTCGACGCGGGGCACCAGCTTGTTCTTGATCGCGTAGTCGCCGAGAAAGCGTTCCACGCCATGGATGCTGACGGCCTCGTCGAGGTGGCCGCGATTGCAGACGCCTTCGCAGGGGTGGTAGCAGACGCGGCCCATGACGGCCGGCAGCGGGTTGTTGGCGACGAGGCTCTGCCAGGCCTCGGCATAGTCGCCGCTTTCGGCGTGGAACAGCCAGCCCTGGATGTCCTCGCCGGCCGGGCAGGCGTTGTTGCAGGGCGGCAGCCGGTCGATATAGATCGGCCGTTCGGTGCGCCAGGAGCCGGTGTGGTTGGCAAGGCTGGTGCCGGGGTCGAGCGTGATCGCAAAGGGCAGCTTGCCGGACATTACCGATCCTCCCCGTCGAGAAGGCCAAAACGCTTGATGTTGGCGTCGGCCATGCGCTGGATGGCGGCAAGGCGCGCAACGTCGCCCTCGCCCTTGAACAGGTGCGCGAAGCGCTTCTGCGGTTTCAAATAGTCGGCCACCGGGACCTTGCGGCGGATCTTCTGGACGGCCTTGACCTCGCCGTGCTCGGCCTCGAACAGCGGGAAGATGCCCGATTGGACGGCAAGCCGGGCGAGCTTCATGGTGTCGTTCGACGCCGCGCCCCAGCCGAGCGGACAGGGCACCATGATGTGGATGTAGCGGGCGCCGTGGATGCCCATCGCCTTGGTCACCTTGCGCTCCAGGTCGTGCAGGTCGGCGACGCTGGCGGTGGCGACATAGGGGATGTTGTGGGCCATGGCGATCAGCGGCAGGTTCTTGCCGGTGCCGAAGACGTTGCCCGGTTCGTCGCCGAGGGCGGGCGTCGTCGCGGTGCGGGCCGCCGGCGGCGTCGCCGAGGAGCGCTGGACGCCGGTGTTCATGTAGGCCTCGTTGTCGTAGCAGATGTAGAGCACATCGTCGTTGCGCTCGAACATGCCGGACAGGCACCCGAAGCCGATGTCGACCGTGCCGCCGTCGCCGCCTTGCGCGACGACGCGAACATTGTCGCGTCCCTTGACCCGGAGCGCGGCGGCGACCCCGGTGGCGACCGCGGGCGCGTTGCCGAACAGGGAATGCAGCCAGGGGATCTGCCAGGAGGTTTCCGGATAGGGGGTGGTGAAGACCTCAAGGCAGCCGGTGGCGTTGACGGCGATGAGCTGGCCTTCGGTCGCCATCATCGCCGCGTCCAGCGCATAGCGGGCGCCGAGCGCCTCGCCGCAGCCCTGGCAGGCGCGGTGGCCGGAGGTGATCGCGTTGGAGCGGTCCATGGAGGCCTGGACGGTGCGCTGGGCGTCGTCGAGGAGCCGGTTGCCGACGGTGTGGGTGCCGGTCTGGTAGAACCTTACTTTCTGGGGGGCCGTCTGCTGGGCGCCGGCGCCTACGGCGGGTTCGGTCTTTGCCGGGTCGGTGGTCATTCGCCTGCCTCCGCTTCTTCGATTTCCGCGCCTTCTTCGCCGTGCATCGCCTTGAGGATGTTCTCGGCGATCGGGCCGGACTTGCGGACCTCGCGGGCGCGGGCGAGGTGGGCGTTGACGACCTCCCAGTTGAGGTCGAGGAAGGTGACGTCGTCGAGGGCTTCGGCCTCGGCGCGCTCGAACACATCGCGTAAGGACGCGCGGGTGATCGGCCGGCCGCCAAGGCCGGCAACGACCGTGAAGACCTCGCGATAGAGCCGGCGCAGCGACATGCGCACAGCCGAGGCGAGCACGCCGCCGATGCCGATGGCGAGGCTCTTTTCAACGCAGACGATGCGCAGCGCGTCGTGCAGCGCATCGCGCAGGGCCTCCAGGGGGAACGGCCGGAACGAGCAGACGGCGACGCAGCCGATCTTGTGGCCGTCGTCGCGCATGGCGTCGATGACGTCCTTGATGGTGCCGTTGACCGAGCCCAGCGCGACGACGATCGTGTCGGCGCCCTCGGTCCGGTAGGTGTGCAGAAGGCCGCCGGACTTGCGCCCGAAGCGCGCCTCGAAATCCTCGGCGATCTCCGGGATCAGATCGAGCGCGCGGAGCTGCTTGTGGTGGGCGAGGTAGCGCACCTCGGTGAAGGCGTCCGGGCCGACCATCGCGCCGATCGAATAGGGTTCGGCCGGATCGACCACCTGGACCGGCTCGAAGGGCGGCAGGAAGGCATCGACCTCTTCCTGGGTCGGGATGTCGACCCGCTCATAGGCATGGGTGAGGATGAAGCCGTCCATGCAGACCATGACCGGACAGGACAGCATCTCGGCGAGGCGGAAGGCCTGGATGTGCAGGTCGGCGGCTTCCTGGTTGGTTTCCGCATGGAGTTGGATCCAGCCGGAATCCTTCAGCGCCATGGAGTCGGTCTGGTCGTTCCAGATGTTGATCGGTGCGCCGATGGCGCGGTTGCCGACGGTCATGACGATGGGAAGGCCGAGGCCGGCGGCGTTGTAGACCGCCTCCGCCATGAACAGGAGCCCCTGGCTGGCCGTCGCCGTATAGGTGCGCGCGCCGGCGGCCGAGGAGCCGATGGCCACAGAAAGTGCGGCGAACTCCGATTCCACATTGATGAATTCGCAGTTCTTCAGGGTGCCGGCCTTCACCAGCGCGCCGACACCTTCCACGATATGGGTCTGCGGCGTGATCGGATAGGCGCATACCACTTCGGGCCGCGAGAGGGCGACTGCCTCTGCGACGGCCTGCGATCCTTCGGTTTGCTTAAGCATTGACGGGCTCCCCCAGGGCGGCCTTGGCGAGTTCAAAGGCCTCGCGGGCCGCGGCGATGTTGGGCTTGGCAAGGGCGGGCGGGAACTTCTCCGCGATCGCCTTTTCCACCGATTCCAGTTGCAGCCTGCCGGTCATGGCGGCGAGGCCGCCGAGCAGGGCGGCGTTCGGCACCGGACGGCCGATATGCTTGACGGCGATCTCCGTTGCGCCGATGTCGACGACGTGGCGGTCGGGCAGCCTGGCGACGAAATCGGCGATGCCGAGTTCCTCAAAGCTCTTGCTGGAATTGATCAGGATGTAGCCGTCGCGCTTCAGGCCGGAAAAGACGTCGACGGAATGCAGAAGCGTCGGGTCCTGGATGATCAGGGCGTCCGGCTCCAGGATCGGCTCGCGCAGGCGGATCTCCTTGTCGTCGATGCGGCAGTAGGAAATCACCGGCGCGCCCATTCGCTCCGAGCCGAAGCTGGGGAAGGCCTGGGCGTGCATGCCCTCGTCGAAGGCGGCCACGGACAACACTTCCGCGGCGGTGACAACACCCTGCCCGCCGCGGCCATGAATACGAATTTCGAACATTTGGGACCCTTTCTTCGCGGCGCACCTTATGAATTTGGGCGCGTCGGGCCTTGACCCGCATCAATGCGGACCTGCGCCAAGATGTCGTGACAAGCAAGGTTGACGGACCGGGATTCCGTCGAAAATCGGCAGCCGAGCCCGACCAGGGACTCACAAACACCCCTCCTCGACACATGCAATCTTTATAAACTAAAGTCGAAGGCGTCGCCAGTTGCCGGAGCCCCGCAGCGGCGATTCGTCGGAGTCTTTCGCCGGGGCCGGCACTGCCGGCACCGCAACGGCTCAGCGAAGCGCCCGGGCGGCCGCAACCGCGGCCTGGCCGAAGGCGAGGCCGCCATCATTGGCCGGCACCTCGCGCTGGGCCAGCACCGGCAGGCCGCAGCCGTCGAGTTCTTCCGCTACTTGCCGCATCAGCAGCGCGTTCTGGAAGACGCCGCCGGAAAGGGCGATGGCGCCAGCCGATATTTCGTCGGCTAATTTTTTGGCCAGTTGCGCAGTCGCGCGGGCGAGGCCGAGATGGAAGCGGGCGGAGATTTGGCCGGGGGGCATGCCGTCGGCAAGATCCGTTAAAAGCGCGTCCCACATCGGCACCGGGTCGAGGTGTCGAATGTTCCCGGCCTCGACGACCGCGAAGGGATAAGCGCGATCCGGGGATATCCCTGCGCCAAGTGCCTCCAGCTCCATCGCCGCCTCGCCTTCATAGGTCAGCCGATCGAAGGCCAACCCCAAGGCCGCACCGACGGCATCGAACAGACGGCCGGTGGAGGAGGTCAGCGGGCTGTTGAGGCGGCGCTGCATGAGCACCCGAAGGTTGGCGACCGGCTTCTCGGAAAGAAGACCGGCAAGCGCGGATTTTCCGAGACGTTTTTGGGCGACGTCCCAGCCCATGGCGGTATCGAGCTGCGCAACCAGATTGCGCCAGGGCTCCCGGTTGGCGGCGTCGCCGCCGGCAAGCGGCACCGGCCTCAAACAGGCAAGGCGCGTGAAGCCGCTGTAGGTGGCAGCCAGGAATTCCCCGCCCCAGACCGTTCCGTCCGGCCCGTAGCCGAGGCCGTCGAGGGCGACGCCGAGGACCGGGGCACCGTCCGCCGGCCAGCCGTTTTCGGCCATGGCCGAGGCGATGTGGGCGTGGTGGTGCTGGACGCGGGTCAGCGGCACGCCGAGCCGTTCGGCCTCGGCTTCCGCGAACCGCGTGGCGCGATAGTCGGGGTGGAGGTCGGCGGCGACGATCTGCGGGCAGTGGTCGAAGAGGCGGGAATAGTCCTTTGCGGCTTTTTGAAATTCCCCAAAGGAAAGAGCGTCTTCCAGGTCGCCGAGGTGGTGGGAAAGAATCGCCGTTCCGGCGCGGGAAAGGCAGAGCGCGGACTTCAACTCACCTCCGAAGGCCGCGACCGGCGGCGCGGATTTGAAGCCCGGCGGCAGATCGAGGGACGCGGGCGCGTAGCCCCTCGCCCGGCGCAGCAACCGGATATCGCCGGAAACGATGCGCGCGACCGAGTCGTCGAGCCGCCGCGCGATCGGTCGGTCATGCATGAGGAACGCATCAACGAATGGGCCGAGCTTTGTCCCCGCCTCGTCGTTGCCGATGGCCTGGGGCTCGCCGGACCGGTTGCCGCTGGTCATGACGAGCGGACCGTCGACGGCCGCCATCAACAGCGCATGCAGCGGGGAATAGGGCAGCATCCAGCCGAGGACAGAAAGGCCCGGCGCCAGCGCGGGGGCAAGGGACCCAGCGGGGATATCGTCCGCCTTTTCAAGGAGCACGATGGGCGCGGCCGGGTCGTTCAGGAGCGCTTCTTCGGCCGGGGATAGGGCAGCATGACAACGGATCGCATCCATGTCCGGGGCCATCAGGGCAAATGGTTTTTTCGGTCGCCGCTTACGCTCCCTGAGCAACCGGACCGCATCCTCGTTGGCGGCATCGCAGGCCAGATGAAAACCGCCGATACCCTTGATGCCAAGGATTTTCCCGGCACGCAGCAGCTTTGCGGCCGCGGCGATCGCATCGCCCTCGATCTCCACACCGTCTCGTTCCAGCCACAGGCGCGGGCCGCAGTCCGGGCAGGCAATCGGCTGGGCGTGGAAGCGCCGGTCGGCCGGGTCCTCGTATTCGGCACGGCAGGACGGGCACATGTCGAAGGCGCGCATCGTCGTCGACGCCCGGTCATAGGGGATGTTTTCCAGGATCGAAAAGCGCGGCCCGCAATGCGTGCAGTTGGCAAAGGCGTAGCGGTGGCGGCGCTCTTCGGGATCGAGGATTTCCGCATGGCAGGCCGGGCACATCGCGGCATCGGGCGTCGCGCCGGTGCGGGCGCTTGAGCGATCGGTCTCGACGATGGAAAAGCCGGGTTGGACGGCGGTCCCTGCCAGCGGCGCGCGCTCGACGGTATCGATGTGGGCAAGCGGCGGCGGATTTTCTTTGATGGCCCCGACAAAGCCGTCGACATCGCCGGCAAAGGCCCGGATCAGCACCCCCTCGCCGTCATTGCGCACATCCCCGGAAATGCCGAACTCCGCGGCCAGCCGCCAGACGAAGGGCCGAAACCCGACCCCCTGCACCTGTCCGCGCACCCGGATTTTTTCAGCACCTGCCAAACGCCGCGATCCTTCCTCCCGCTCAGAGCGGCGATGCTAGCGGGCGGTGGTTCGGGGTCAAGTGGATCGATGGCTCGGCGGCAAATGCCGTGTAGGCCGCCCTGGATTGCTTCGCTACGCTCGCAATGACGGGTACGCTAGAGCTTTCAGCGTCATTGCGAGGAGGCCGAAAGGCCGACGCGGCAATCCATAAAGCATTTCAACAGGTAAGGCGCAACAGGCCTACTCCCTCGCCTCCCCCGCCGCCAATGTGATCGCCTCCGCAAGCACATCGTTGTCTCCGATGTGGTTGGAGAGGATCAGGATCAGCTTTGCGTTCATGCGGTCGACGGCGTCGTCGGTAAGGTCGCGCTGGGCGTTGATCAAGGTCTCATAAAACCCGTCCGGGTCGGCAATGTTCGGCTTCAGATTAAGCATTTTGTCCCCTCCTCTCAGTGCCTTTGCCCGGTGGCGCGGGCGAGCGCGGCGGCGATGCGGTCGGGGTCGAAGGTACGCCAGCGGCCGGCGACGTACTGGTCGGGGCGGATGAGGTAGACCGCGCCCTTCGCCCCGTCGTAGCGCTCGGTCAGCACACCCTTTTCGTCGACAATGTCCGTGCTGACCTCGATCACCGGCGCCTCGATCTCGCCGACGGCGATGGTCTTGCCGTGCGGCACGTCGCCGAAAACGACGATGGAAAAGCCCTCGCCGAGCGCGCGCAGGAACCAGTCGTCCTTTCCATCCTTATTTACCGGTGCATCGGCGCAGTTGGTGCCCGGTACCATGGCGCCCCTAAAATCGTCCTCATCCGGCGTGTTGAGCGGCGAATTGCAATAGGGCGTCGGCGTCGAGAGGCGGCCGCTGTTCACCAGGGGGCGGGCGAAGTCGTGGGTTTTGGCAAGGTCCAGCACGGCGTCGCGGAAGACGCGGCTCATGCGGTTCTTCGGGGTGATGAAGTCGGTGGAGCGGGCGGACGCCAGAAGGTTCTCGTCGGCAGCGAAGATGCGCTCGTCCTCATAGGAATCGATGAGGGACTCCGGCGCCAGCCCGTCGAGCACCAGCTTCAGCTTCCAGGTCAGGTTGTCGATGTCCTGGACGCCGGTGTTGGCGCCGCGCGCGCCGAAGGGCGAGACCTGGTGGGCGGCGTCACCGGCAAAGAGCACCCTTCCGTGGCGGAACTTCTCCATGCGCCGGCAGGCGAACTGGTAGACCGACACCCATTCCAGCTCGAACTCGGTGTCCTCGCCGAGCATCGCCTTCAGGCGCGGCAGCACGTTCTCCGGCTTCTTTGCGTCCTCCGGGTCGGCGTCGCGGCCGAGCTGGAAGTCGATGCGCCAGACATTGTCGGACTGCTTGTGCAGCAGCACCGACTGGCCGCGGTGGAACGGCGGGTCGAACCAGAACCAGCGCTCGGTCGGGAAATCGGCCTTCATGACGACGTCCGCGATCAGAAACCTGTCCTCGAACACCTTGCCGGCGAAATCGGCGCCGACCATGCCGCGCATGTCGCTCCTGGCGCCGTCGCAGGCGATCACCCAATCCGCCTCCATGGCAAAGACGCCGTCGGGCGTCTCCACCTTCAGGACCGCGCGGTCGTCCGTCTGCTCCAGCCCGACGACCTTGTGCTTCCAGCGCAGATCGACGAGGTCGCTGGCCTCGCACAGGGCCACCAGCTCTTCCTCCAGGTAATATTGCTGGAGGTTGATCATCGCCGGCATGTGGTGGTCGGCCTCCGGCAGGAGGTTGAAGCTATAGGCGAGGTCGTCGCCGAAGAAGACCTTGCCGACCTGCCAGCTCACGCCCTTTGCCACCAGTTTCTCGCCGCAGCCGAGCCGGTCCCAGATTTCCAGGGGCCGCTTGGCATAGCAGACGGCGCGCGAGCCGACCGAGACGGTGTTGTTGTCGTCGAGTAGCACGGCCGGGATGCCGCGGCGGGCGCAGTCCAGCGCGGCGGTGAGCCCGATCGGCCCGCCGCCGACGATCACCACCGGGTGGCGCCGCACGCGGCCGTCGCGCTGTTCGGCCGAGCAGATATAGTCGAATTCCGGGAATTCGTAGGTCTTGAGCATCGCTTCCTCCCGCGACGTCCGCGCTTTCCCGGCGCCGCTTATTATTAGTAACGATTGTTACCAGTTACCTTAGACAAATTCGAATATGCAAGTCAACGCGCGGCTTGAACGTCCCGCACCCCGCAGAATTCAGTTGCTTCCCGCCCCCTTTCCCAGGGCCACGGCCTATCGGCCGCGAATTGCCAATTCCAGCCGATTGTGACTATCCTGACGCCATGCCGACGCAGGACGACGCTCCCGAGACCGCCGAGGCGCCTCCTGAGGCGTTGGGGGCGCTGTCGCTCGAACGCTTCATGCCGTACCGGCTGGCCGTGCTCGCCCACGAGGTCTCCGGCGCCGTCGCCCAACTCTATGGCGAGCGCTTCAACCTCTCGCGCGCCGAATGGCGGGTGCTGGCAGCGCTCGGCGAGCGCGGGGCGATGACGGCGCGCGAAATCTCCGACTACTCCACCCTCGACAAGATGCAGGTGAGCCGCGCCGTGAATCGGATGCTCGCCGAAAAGCTCGTCGCCGGCGGGCTGGACGCCGCCGACCGGCGTCGCAAAATCCTTCGGCTGACGAAGAAAGGCGAGACGCTTTTCGGCCGGATTTCGCCGCTGGCGCTCGCCCGCGAATCGTTCATCCTGTCGGCCTTGACGCCGGAGGAATTGCGAACATTTGACAAGGTTGTCGACAAGCTGATTCAAAAGGCGCGCGAATTGCAGCAATGGGGGTGACCGGCAGGGGCTGGTCGGGGCGCTCCTTCGCGATTGATCGGACAATCCAGATCGGGAGGAACGGGAAACGATGCGGCATATCCTTGTGAGCATGATGATCGGGGCGGTGCTGGCCGCCGCGCCGGCGACGGCGGATGCGGGCAGCCGGAATTGCCGGAACACCGGCAGCTTCGATCGCTGGATGGCGGACTTCAAGCGCGACGCGGCCGCGGCCGGCGTCTCCCAGCGCGCCATCGACAAGGGGCTGCGCGGCGTCGGCTTCAGCGCCAAGGTGGTCAAGCACGACCGCCGGCAGGTGGTTTTCTCGCAGACCTTCTCGAAATTCGCCGGCCGGATGGTCAACAACTACCGCCTCAAGACCGGCCGTAAGCTGATGAAGAAATATGCCGGCACATTCGACAGGATCGAGCAGCAATATGGCGTGCCGGCTCCGGTGATCACCGGCTTCTGGGGCCTTGAGACCGATTTCGGCGCCAATACGGGCGACTTCCCGGTGCTGACGGCGCTGGCGACGCTCGCCTATGACTGCCGGCGGCCGGAGCTGTTCCGCCCGCAACTCATCGATGCGCTGAGGATCGTGGAACGCGGCGACCTGCAGCCGAACCAGATGCTCGGCGCCTGGGCCGGCGAACTCGGCCAGACCCAGTTCCTCCCCTCCGACTACTACCATCGCGGCGTCGACTATGACGGCGACGGCAAGGTCAATCTGATAAAGAGCGTGCCGGACGTGCTGGCCTCGACGGCCAACCTCCTCGTCCACCACGGCTGGCGGCGCGGCCAGCCTTGGATGACCGAGGTGCGCGTGCCGACTAATCTGCCCTGGGATCAGGCCGACGTCACCATCAAGCACCCGCGCTCGCAATGGGCCGCCTGGGGCGTCACCCGCGCCAACGGCAAGCAGCTGCCGTCCGACGGGCTTGCCGCCTCGCTGCAACTGCCCATGGGGCGCAACGGCCCGGCCTTCCTCGTCTATCCGAACTTCGACATCTACCGGCAGTGGAACAAGTCGAACATCTACTCGACGACGGCGGCCTATTTCGCGACCCGGCTTGCCGGCGCCTCCAAGGTGCATCCCGGCAACGGCAGGGTCGCCTCGCTCAGCTACGACCAGATCAAGCAACTGCAGAGGAAGCTGAAGGCGCGCGGCTATGACGTCGGCGGCGTCGACGGCTTCATCGGCCTGAAGACGCGGGCCGCCGTCAAGGACATGCAGTTGAAGCTCGGCCTGCCGGCGGATTCCTTCCCGACGCCGGACCTGTTGAACCGGCTCTAGACGGTGCGGTTCGCAATACGTCCACTTTGGCGGAAGCCCGACCCGGGGGTCGTCCCCGGGCTTTTCGGGCTTGCGGTCGCGTTGCTTGTCGGTGTCGGCGGACCGGCCGCGGCCGAGTACCAGCTAAAGCCGTTCAAGGACAAGCTCTTTGCCTATCCGGGCATTTTGGAGACAAAGGACGACGGGGCGTTCCTGCGCGTCGACTATGACGAGGTGCGCGACCTCGACCAGCGCGACGCCATCAAGGAGCAGCGGGTCAAATCGGATTATGTCTCCCTGAAGCCGCGCTGGTCCGAGCAGACGCTGAAGTTCGAGGCCGGCGGGCGGACGATAAAATTCATCGCCACCGGCAAGACGCGCGATGCCCGCATGGCCGTCATCTACGTCCACGGCCAGGGCGGCAACCGCTTCCAGGGCGCCAACGACTGGCGCTTCGGCGGCAATTTCAACCGCATCAAGAACCTGATGACCCGCAATGACGGGCTCTTCATCTCCACCGACTTCTCCGACTTCGGCACGCGCGGCAAGGACGAGGTCAAGCAGCTCATGAAGCTGGTCGCCGCCAACTCGCCGGGGGCGCCGATCTTCGTTGCCTGCGGCTCCATGGGCGGCGCGATCTGCTGGCGACTGTCGGAGGACCCGGAGGCGGCAAAGCTCCTCGGCGGCCTCCTCTTCCTCGGCTCCATGTGGAACAACGACTTCTTCAAGATGCCGATGCTGACCGACAAGTCGCGCTGGGTGCCGATCTATTTCGGCCATGGCAGCGCCGACAGCGTGTTTCCCTGGGAAAGCCAGAAGGCATTCTTCGAAAAGATCCGCCGCGCGGCGCCCGGCTATCCCGTAAAATTCGTGCTGTTCGAGACCGGCAGCCACGGCACCCCGATCCGCATGACAGACTGGCGGGCGGTGCTGAACTGGATGTTGAGTGTGAACGGGTGAGGGCTCACAGCATTCTTCTGGCCCACTTGCCCTGCGCGCAAGGCTCTTTCGCTAACTTTGCCACCCCTCCGCGTCACCACCGTGCTTGACACGGTGGTCCATGATGAGGAGCGGCAAGTTTCAACCTAATGGATTGAAATCAAGGGCACTATGGATTGCCGGGTCAAGCCCGGCAATGACGCGGGAGATGGTGGAAACGCCGGAGCGACATTGCACGTGCACTCCTTTTCTCGGACAAGAACCTTCGTTTCCCCCTCACGACAAAACGATTTCGATTTTTTCTATATGTCACTAAGCTTCCCCCATGGCGCCCGGAAAAAGAGGCGCCGGAAACGACAGACACCTGGGGAAGAAACGCACCATGACACTCAGCCTGAAGGCGGCGATGGCCGCCGCGATCCTCCTTGCCGCTGCTCAGCCCGGATTTGCCGCCGGCAAAACGCATAAGATCGCCGTCCATGTGGACCAGTCGGACAAGACCGTCCTCAACATGGCGCTCAACAACGTCCAGAACCTGAAGAAATATTACGATGCGCAAGGCGATACCGCGATCATCGAGGTGGTCGCCTACGGGCCGGGCCTGACGATGCTGCGCGAGGACGCCAGTCCGGTGAAGGACCGCATCGAGACCATGAGCCTTGAGATCGATAACCTGACCTTTTCCGCCTGCGCCAACACGCAAGAAGCGATGAGCCGCAAGGCCGGCAAAGAGGTGGCCCTGATCGAGGAGGCGACCATCGTTCCCTCCGGCGTCGCCCGCCTCATCGAGCTGCAGGAACAGGGCTACACCTATGTGAGGCCGTAGCACCCCGCCGCAGAAGCCGTCCCGCCTTGCCCCTATGCCGGGAGCGTGTACCATTGCCGCCCCCGTTCTTGGTCCTTGCAGGGAGATGCCCATGCGGCGCTCGGTTGTCGCGCTTTTCCTGATCGCGTTCGTGATGGTCGCGGGCGGCCCCGTTCGTGCCGCCGAGCGGCTGGCGCTCGTTATCGGCAATGCAGGCTATTCCAGCAGCACGATGACGGCGCTGAAGAACCCGACGAACGACGCGGCGCTGATCTCAGATGCGCTGGAGAAGGCCGGCTTTACGGTCGATACCGTGCTCGATGCGGACCTGCGCACCATGAAGCGGGCGATCGCGTCCTTCGGCAAGAAGCTGACCGGGGCCGGGCCCGACGCGCTCGGCATGTTCTACTATTCCGGCCACGGCTTCCAGGCGAACGGGCTCAACTACCTGGCGCCGTTGAAGGCAAATCTGGAGGACGAGGTCGACGCGGAGTTCGAGGCGCTGTCCGTCGACTGGGTGCTCGGCAAGCTGGAACAGGCGCACAAGGGCGCCAACGTCATCGTGCTCGATGCCTGCCGCAACACCGCGCTGTCGCGCAGCATCAACGCGGCCAATGAGGGGCTCGCCCTCCTGAGGGCCACGCCGCGCGGCTCCTTCATCAGCTTTGCCACGGCGCCGGGATCGACGGCGACCGACGGAGCGAGCCTCAACAGCCCCTATACCGCGGCGATCGCCCGCGAGATCCTGCGGCCTGGCCAGACGGTGGAGACCGCCTTCAAGAATGTGCGCCGCTCCGTCGTCGCCGAGACCGGCGGCAAGCAGGTGCCCTGGGACCATTCCTCGCTGACCGCCGACATCGTTTTCGTGCCCGCTGACTCTGCGGCGGAAGGGGAAGCCGTTGCGGCGCTCACCCAAAAGAGCGGCGACCAGAGCGCCATGCAGATCGAATTGCAGCTCTGGAACGACGTCAAGAATGGCTCTGGCGCCGAATTGCAACTCTACCTCGACAGGTTCCCGGACGGCGCCTTTGCCGGGCTCGCCAAGGCGCGATTGGCCGAAGCCGGCGGCAGCGGCGGCGAGATCACGCCGCAGATGGAGCAGCTTTTCGCCCAGCTCGCCAGCCGCTCGCTCATCGTCGACAACCCGACCGAACCCTACGAATTCTACTCCAACGCGCGGCTCAACGAGATCAAGGGCAATTTCCTGAAGGCCCGGCAGGACTATCTGAAGTTCTTCGCCTTCGGCCTGCCCTACGTCGACCCGCACTACCGGTTCCAGAACTTTTTGAAGGCGCAGGAAGGCCGGGCCGGGGCGCGCGAGACCTATTTCGCGCTCGCCGCCGGCACCCGCGATCCGATCCTCAACTTCGTCACCGTCCTCCTCAACGACGGGGAGCAGCGGGTGGAGGAGCTGGAGGGCGTGATCGCGCGCAATCCGGATTTCGCGCTGGCCTATTACGAACTGAGCCGCGACTTCTCGCTGGCGCGGCTCGGCCGCCAGTCGACCGCCGACAAGCGGCGCGAACTTGAGCTGCTCTCCCGCTTCATGGAGCTGGTCGACGAGGGCCAGTTCCTTAAATATTTCATCGACCAGCAACTTGCCGCCGACCAGGTCGAGGATGCCAGGACACGCCTCGCCGCGCTCTCCTTCCTGAGCCGCAAGGTGCTAAAGAACCCGGTGAGCCTGACCTCCATGCGCAGCAACCAGGGCTGGATGCTGAGCCTGTCCATCGCCGACCAGGTCGAAGAAATTTTCGTTGCCAAGGAGGGCGCGGAGTTCCGCTCCACCGGCTTCATGCAAGGGGCGATCCATCCGACCACGGGCAAGCCGATCCCCTATCCGACCGTGGAACTGCCCGGCCATACGGGGCCGACGACGCTGCAAGTGCGCTACCGGGACATCCGCGGCGAGACGCAAGGCCCCTATGAGATCAATTTCGATCCGGATACGGCGCTCGTCGCCGGCCAGAAGAACATTCTGGAGCAGATGTCGAATTCCTGGGTCAGCTATCGCAAATGGAACGGCAAGATGCTGATCTACTTCACCCACCTGATCAGCTATCGCTGCGCCATCGACAGCGTCGAATACGGCTTCGATATCGACACGCCCGACCGGGAGTACCGGCTCGCCGAGTGCGATCCGAACAATCCCCATGCCGTTGCGACCGCGAGCGGCAATCCGTCCGACATCTACGCAACCGTGCCGCGCGGCACCGGCTTCACCTCGCTGCGGCTCACCTACAAGGACGGCACGACGTCGGAAATCAAGCGCTTCGATGTGGTGCCGCAGTAAGCGAGCGAGGGGGCGGCAGCGAAGATGACCGCATCCCCCGAGCGCCGCCGGCGCCTGCGCTTCGGCGGCTGGCCCGCGGCGGTGCTTGCCGTCATTCTTGCGACCGCCATCGGCTTTGGCGTCGGCCACCGGCTGGAGCCGCGCATCGGCGACATCCTCCTCTCCGTCCTCAATGTCTGGCACGATCCGCCAAAGGACATCGTCGTCGTTGCCGTCGACGAGGAAACGCTTGCCACCCTTGCCTACCGCTCGCCCATCGACCGGGCCTTCCTTGCCGGGTTGATCGCCCGCATCGACCGGGCCGGGCCTGCCGTCATCGGCGTCGACATCCTGATCGACCAGCAAAGTGAGCCGGCAAAAGACCTGGCGCTGCTTTCCGCCGTGCGGACGGCCAGGACACCGATCATCATCGGGTTCGCGACGGGTGCCGACGGCCTGACGGACAAGCAGGCGACATTCCTGCGCGAGGCCCTTGCCGGCCTCGACAAGGGGCTCGTCACGCTGCTTCGCGAGCGCGACGACGGCACGGTGCGAGACCTCACCGCCGGCAGGGTGGTCGACGGCGACTGGCAGGACGGGCTCGCCGCCGCAATGGCGGAGGTCCTCGGCGCGGCGGTGCCGCGGGCCGGCGATCCCGGCCGCATCACCTATTTCAGCGATGCGGGGGGACGGCCGCACCGGTTTCCGGTCTACCCGGCGCATGTGGCCGCCAGCCTTCCCGATGCCTGGTTCGCCGGCAAGGCGGTGCTGATCGGCGCCATGCTGCCGACCGCAGACCTGCACCAGACGCCGTTCACCTCGGCACTCGGAGCGGAGGCCGGGCTGATCCACGGCGTCCTGATCCACGCCCAGATGCTGGCCCAGATGCTGGCGGGCACCCACTACGAGACGCTGGAACTGCCGCAGGAACTCGGCTTCACCGCGCTCTTTGCGGTACTGACGGCCCTTGTCTTTGTCGGGCTTTCCGTGCCGCTTCTTCGAATTGCCGGTCTCGGCGCGCTCATCGTTGCGCTCTGGGCCGTCGGCATCCAGGTCTTTACCCACGCCCATCTGCAACTGCCGCTTATCGCCCCGAGCCTTGCCGGGCTCGTCGTCGGCGCCATGCTCGCCGCCGTGCAGTGGCTGCGCGACCGCGCCCAGCGCGACTATATCGAGCACGCCTTTTCCCACTATGTCAGCCCGGCGCTCGTCAAGCGCATGGTCTCCAGCGAGGAGGCGCTGTCGCTCGGCGGCGAGAAGCGGGTCATCACCTCCGTCTTCACCGACCTTGAAGGCTTCACCCATCTCGCCGAGGGCCTGCCGGCGCAGGAGGTGGCCGAACTCCTCAACGAATATCTCGACAAGGTCTGCGGGCTCTTCCTTGCCCATGAGGCGACCATCGACAAGATCGTCGGCGATGCCGTCGTCGGCTTCTTCGGCGCGCCGGAAAGCCAGGACGACCAGGCGGACCGGGCCGTCGCCCTGGCGCTCGCCATCGATGCGTTTTCCGAAGGCTACCGCAGCGCCCTCAAGAACCGCGGGATTTCGCTCGGCGTCACCCGCATCGGCGTCCACCGCGGCGAGGCGATCGTCGGCAATTTCGGCGGCACGCGGTTCTTCGACTACACGGCCATCGGCGACACGGTGAACACCGCCTCAAGGCTGGAAGCGGCCAACCGCACCATCGGCGGACGCATCTGCGTCAGCGGGACTGTGGCGGAGGCAGCGCCGGACCGCGCCTTCCGGCCGATCGGGACGCTGGTGGTGAAGGGAAAGAGCATCGGCATTTCCTGCCTTGAGCCGCTGGCGGAGAACGGCGCGGCGGCGGAGACCTATCGCAAGAGCTTTGCCGCACTGGAAGCGGGCGATCTCGACGCCGCACGAGGCGGGTTCGAAGAGGTGCTCAGGCTGCTGCCCGGCGATCCCCTCACCGCCTTCTGGCTCGGCCGCATCGCCACCGGCCAGACATCGACCACCATCGTCCTTGCAGCCAAGTGACCGCGACCCCAATTCCATGCTTTGATGGAGGGGAACGGAGGCGGCGATGCTGCGGCTTTTGCTGATGTTGATGTTGCTTGTCGCCACGGCGACCGTTGCCAGTGCGCAAGGGCCACTGGTCGTCATCGCCGCAACCACAGCCGACGGGGGCTACGCCGCGGGGGGCCTCATCGAGGATACGGGAGCGATCGGCCTTGCAGCCGGCGAGACGCTGACGCTGATGGCCGAGGACGGCACCGTCATACGGCTCCAAGGTCCGCGCGAGGGCGCCGCGGCGAGCCCCGCCAGCGACGACGCCCTGCCTCCAGGGCTTTCCCGGATCGCCGGCTTCGTTGCCGGCGCCTCGGGCGAGACCAATGTGCTGGGCGCATCCCGGCGCGCGGACGGCCGCGAGGGCATCGCCCCGCAGCCGGATATCTGGATGATCAATGTGGACAGCTCCGGCGAGCGCTGCGTTCAGGCCGCACCGCTCGTCCTGTGGCGCAAGGACGCGCTCCGGCCGGCCTCCGTCACGGTGCGCGGCGAGCGCGAGAAACTGCCGCAAAAGACCTGGCCGACGGGAAAGGCGACGATGGAGCTGCCGGCGCGTCTTGCCCATGACGGCGACCGGCTGGTGCTCTCCATCGACGGCGACCCGCGCCGCTACACGCTGCATGTGCGCCCGCAGACGATCGCGGCGGACGACTGGGGCGGGATCCTGCGATGGATGATCGACAAGGACTGCAAGCGCCAGGCCGGCCTCGTCATCACAGGCCTGCATTCGGGGCGGCTTCAATAAAACCAGAAGTAAAAAATCCCGGGCGCGGCTCGCGCCCGCCGATTATTACGTATTTAGCGTATACTTGGCTCGGGGGATTGTTATTCTGCCGGAACTTATACCCTTAAGCTCCATTTAATCTTTTTTCAGCACCCTGCAATCAAGAAGCGATTCCGCTTTACTTCGAATCATATCGGTCTGCGGCAATTCAGGGGTCAGTGAAGATGGTCGGCGGCTTGGGAATCCGGATTTTTTCGATCGGCCTTTTGGGCATGGTCGGCGTCCTTGCGGTCGGCGGTGTCTACCTCGCCGGCAACAACAAGGCGTCGCATTTCGAGGCCAAGGCGGAGGATGCCGGCGAGATCGGCCGTCAGGCGCTCGGGCTCGACGCCGCCCTGCTCAATGCGCGCCGCGCCGAAAAGGATTTCCTGCTGCGATCCGATACGCAATATGCGGACCGCCATGCCGAGATCACCCGGACGGTCGAGACCATCCTTGCCAAGATCCGCGCGGATGCCGCGGCCTCGGACTGGCAGCAGATCGCCGAAGAAGCCGACCAGGTGCGGGCCGGCTACGAGACCTATGTGACGAGCTTCAAGACGGTGGTTTCCGCCAGCATCGAGCGCGGGCTGGCCCCGGACAAGGGATTGCAGGGGAGCCTGCGCAACTCGGTCCACGACGTGGAGGACCGGCTGAAGGCCTTCGATGCACCGCGGCTCGCGGCCGACATGCTGATGCTGCGCCGGCACGAGAAGGACTTCATGCTGCGCGGCGACCCGAAATATGTCGAGCGCCTGAAGAAGGGCGTCGAGACCTTCTCAGTGACCCTTGCCGCCTCGGATCTACCGGCGGCCGACAAGGCGCAGATCTCGGACCTGATCGCCGCCTATCAGCGCGATTTCCTCGCCTGGGCCGACGCCGCCGCGATCGTGCGCACCCGCACCGGCGAGATGTCGAACGCCTATGCGGCACTGGAGCCGAAGGTCGGCCAGATCGTCTCCCGGATCGGCACGACGGCCGAACAGGCGCGGATCGCGCGTGACGCCGTCTTCAGCCAGACCCGTTCGATCATCACCTGGTCGATCGTCGCCACCGCCGTCCTCGTCATGTTCGTCGCCTGGCTCATCGGCCGCTCGGTGGTGCGCCCGCTGTCGCGGATGACGGCGACCATGGGCGTCCTTGCCGACGGCGATCTGGCGGTCGAGATCCCGGACACCGGGCGCGGCGACGAGATCGGCCGGATGGCCGCCGCTGTCGAGGTCTTCAAGAGCAACGCCATCGAGCGCAAACGCCTGGAAGACCAGGAAAAGGACGAGGAAGCGCGGCGCGCGGCCGCCCGCAAGGCGGACATGGAACGCCTTGCCGACAGTTTCGAGACCACCGTCGGCGACATCATCCGTACCGTCTCGACTTCGTCGCGGGAACTGGAAAGCTCCGCCGATGTCCTCACCGGCACGGCGCAGCGCACCCGCGAACTCTCGACCAGCGTCGCCGCTGCCTCCGACGAGGCCTCGGCGAACGTCCAGTCGGTGGCATCGGCCAGCGAGGAAATGGCCGCTTCGGTCAACGAGATCGGGAGGCAGGTGCTGGAATCCAGCCAGATGGCGGCCGAAGCCGTCGGACAGGCGGAACGCACCGATGCGCGCATCGCCACCCTTTCGGAGGCGGCAACCCGCATCGGCGACGTCGTCAACCTGATCACCGAGATCGCCCAGCAGACCAACCTGCTCGCCCTCAACGCCACGATCGAGGCGGCGCGGGCGGGCGAAGCCGGCAAGGGCTTTGCCGTGGTCGCCGCCGAGGTCAAGCAACTGGCGGAGCAGACCGCCAAGGCGACGGAGGAGATCGGCGCCCAGATCGGCAATATCCAGACGGCCACGGACGAGTCCGTCGGCGCGATCAAGGAAATCGGCGCGACCATCGGGCGCCTGTCCGACATCTCCGCCGGGATCGCGGCGGCGATCGAGGAGCAGGGCGCGGCGACCCAGGAAATCACCCGCAATGTCACCGAGGCGGCGACCGGCACGGCCGAGGTCGCCTCCAACATCTCCGACGTCAACCACGGCGCGGAAGAAACCGGCGCGGCCTCCTCCCAGGTGCTGTCTTCCGCACGGATGCTGTCCAAGGACAGCGAGCGCCTGCAGACCGAAGTGACGAAGTTCCTCGACAGCGTCCGGGCGGGCTGACGGAAGCGCTTCGGCGCTTTCGGTACAAGCCTTTCCGCTCAATAGGACGGCGGGGTCCGAGCGCTCAGTTGGCGGAGCAGCGGCGGCAGGTGCCGCGCAGCTCGATCACCGATTTCGTCAGGTGGAAGTGCTCCGCATCCGCCCATTTGCGGACGTCGCGGATCATCGCCTTGTCGGCAAACTCCGTCACCGCGCCGCACTGCTCGCAGATGGCGAAGATGATGGAGTCGTGCGGCACGCAGTCCGGATGGCTGCAGACGATGAAGGCGTTGAGGCTCTCCAGCCGGTGGACGAGGCCGTATTCCTGCAGCTTGTCGAGGGCGCGGTAGACCTGGAGCGGCGCCCGGAACCCCTCGCCGCGCAGCCGGTCGAGGATCGAATAGGCACTGAGCGGGGCGCCGGCGTCGGCGAGCGCGTCAAGGACCAGCGCCTGGTTGCGGGTCAGGTCTTGCGCAAGCTCGTTCTCGGTCATTCCCTTGGCTCCGGCGGCACGGCTCCAGCGTAGCGGTTTCGGGCGAGCGACGACAGGCCGACCAGAAAAAACGCAAAGGCGGCGACGACGATCGACGGCCCGGACGGCGTGTTCCACTCCAGCGATGCATAAAGCCCGGCGACGACGGCGGCAACGCCGATGGCCGCGGCCAATAGCGCCATCTGCTCCGGCCCGCGGGAAAACCAGCGCGCGGTCGCGGCCGGAATGATCAAGAGCGCGGTCACCAGCAGCACGCCGACGATCTTCATGGCGATGGCCACGACGAGGGCCATCAACAGCATGAAGACGAGATTGGCGCGGTCCGGGTCGAGGCCCTCGGCGGCGGCAAGGTCGCGGTTGACGGTGGCGGCAAAGAGCGGGCGCCAGATCATCGCAAGGACGGCAAGGATCAGCGCGCCGCCGCCATAGATGACGGCGATGTCGGTCTTCGAGACGGCCAGAATATCGCCGAACAGAAAGCCCATCAGGTCGACCCGCACCCAGGTCATGAAGGCAAGGCAGACGAGGCCGAGCGCGAGAGCCGAATGGGACAAGAGGCCGAGGAGCGCGTCGGAGGACAGACGCTCGCGGCGCTGCAGGACGACGAGGATGAGCGAGATCGCCGCCGACATCAAAAAGACGGCAAGCGTGATGTCGACTTCCAAGAGCAGCGCAAGCGCGATGCCGAGAAGCGCGGAATGGGCCAGCGTGTCGCCGTAATAGGCGATGCGGCGCCAGACGATGAAGCAGCCGAGCGGGCCGGCGACGAGGGCAACGCCGATGCCAGCAACGAGGGCGCGCACGAAGAAGTCGTCAAGCATCGCCCTCTCCCCTTTCCTTCTGCCCGGTCGTTGCGTCCGGCCCGTGATGGTGTCCGTCGTCCGGATGGCAATGGGCGGTCACGGTGCCGTCGGCGTGCAGCACGCGGCCGTCCGGCAGGTGGGTGTGGTCGTGGTGGTGTTCGTAAAGGGCCAGCGTTGCCGCGGCGCGGCCGCCGAACAGGCGCCGGTATTCGGGGCTTTCCAGCACCGATTTCGGCGATCCCTTGCAGCAGACATGGCCGTTGAGGCAGACGACGCTGTCGGTCGCCGCCATCACCACGTGCAGGTCGTGGGAGATCAGCAGGATGCCGCAGCCGAGGCGGCCGCGGATTTCCGAGATGAGCTCGTAAAGGGCGATCTCGCCGGAGAAATCGACACCCTGCACCGGCTCGTCGAGGATCAGGAGATCGGGCTTTCTGGCGATGGCGCGGGCCAGCATCGCACGCTGGAACTCGCCGCCGGAAAGGGTCTGCACGTCGGCCCCGGCAAGGTGGGCGATGCCGACCTCCTTCAGCGCGGCCTCGGCGTCCGCCTTCGACAGCGACACCGTCAACCGCATCAGCCGCGACACGGTCAGCGGCAGGGTCCAGTCGACGGAGAGTTTTTGCGGGACATAGCCGATCCTCAGCGCCGGATCACGGATCACCCGGCCCTCGTCGGGCCTGGCGATGCCGCAGGCCATCTTGGCGGTCGTCGACTTGCCCGAGCCGTTGGGTCCGATCAGCGTGACGATCTCGCCGCGGTCGACGGTGAGGTCGACGCCGCGCACCAGCCATTTGCCGCTGGCGTAGCGCCCGGCATCTTCGAGCCGCAACAGGGTCTGGGCCGGCGACAGCATGTCTTTTGCTAATGTCCGCTCATCTGAAGCGCCAATCGGCCTTGCGCATCGGGTCTGCCGGTCTGACGAACAGCCGGCACGCCGCCCGTTCGGGACCGGCACCGGGCCATTTGCGATTCCGTCAATGACCGGGCTTGATCGCCTATATGGCACGCGTTATAAGGTGACGCAACAAATGTAATGTAATAACGTTTCATCCTGTTCACCCGGCCCGACCCGGGCCGCCCACTGCCGGAGTTTGCCATGCGCCCCACCGCCGCTCTCACCTTCTCGGCCCTGCTTGCCGCGGCAACCGCCGGCCTCATGCCCGCCGGCGCCTTGGCTACCGAGCGCGTCGTCGTTTCCATCAAGCCGCTGCATTCGCTCGTTTCGGGGGTTATGGAGGGCGTCGGGACGCCGGAACTTATCGTCGACGGGGCCGGCTCCCCCCATTCCTACAGCCTGAAACCGTCCCAGGCCCAAGACCTCCAGGATGCCGACATCGTTTTCTGGATCGGACCGGCGCTGGAGCCGTTCCTGGAAAAGGCGATTACGACCCTCGGCAACGACGCCCGGAAGGTGGCGCTGATGGACGCCCCCGGCCTGACCCTGTTGCCGACCCGTTCCGGCGGCGCATTCGAACACCACCATCACCACGACGGTGACGCGGAGCACCACGAAGAGGGGCACGAACACGAGCATGGGGACGAGGCCGATCATAACCACGCCGCGGCGGAGCACGAGGAAGACCACGACCGTCAGCATGCAGATGCCGACGAGCACGAACACGGCGACGCGGAAGAGCATGATCATGATCACGGCCCGATCGATCCCCATCTCTGGCTCGATCCGGAAAACGCCCGCGTCTTCGTCGGCGAGATCGCCCGGGTGCTCTCCGAGGCAGATCCGGAGAATGCAAAGACCTATGCTGCCAACGCGAAATCGCTCGACGACCGGCTCGACGGCCTCGAAGCGACGTTGACGGACGACCTCAAGCCCGTGCGCGGCCGGCCCTTCATCACCTTCCACGACGCCTACCAGTATTTCGAGCACCGGTTCGGGCTCGCCTCGGCCGGCTCGATCAGCGTCAATCCGGAATCCATTCCCGGCGCAGAGCGGGTCGCGGAGATCCACGAACGCATCGCCGAGCTCGGCGCCGCCTGCGTCTTTGCCGAGCCGCAATTTACGCCGCGGCTGATCGCCGTCGTCACCGAGGGCACGGGCGCCACGTCCGCGACGCTCGACCCGCTCGGGGCAGAACTTGATAATGGTTCCGAACTATACTTTTCACTTCTTGAGAATCTCGGCGCTTCCCTTCGCACGTGCCTGGCGGACCGCAGTTAGCCGGAACGTTTCGGCCATCCAGGGAGATATTCGGACAACATGGTCCCGGGTCGGGCCGCGCAAAGCCTCCCGGCGGCGTCCCTCCGCCCTCGGCGCTTTCCCGGACACGCGGCCGCTCTACGACAGGGGTAGGACCGGCCTCTCCGGCGCCCTTGATCGTTGGAGCCGTTTCCGCAACCTATTCTGCGGAAACGGTTTTCCCGGATGGCCTTTGAGGCGAACGGCTCGTCAACCATTGGCCGGTAATGTGCGCAGCCCTTGATCGCGGGGTTCCGCGTCCTGCGGTGATGACGGCGACGACTGCTCGCCGACCTGTCGTGCGGGCCCGGGCGCAGGCACGCATATCGAGAATTTATTTCCGAAATTGCTTCAACTTTAAATATACATCGTACTTCTATGTAGTATCCGGTGTATAATACCCTTTTTGAACCTTTTTGTATTCCGATTCACGCAATTTTAAGCAGCTTCGACTGTAAAATAAGTCAGGCACATTACGAAGAGGATGCCCCATGTCCAGCAGGCTTCTTATCGCTTTCTTCGGCGCGGCGCTGTTCGGCGTGGTTCACGCCAACGCCGCCGAGCAAGGTCCCGCCCCGGATGCCAAGGCACTGATCACACCGGCCATGGTCGCCGATGCCAGGGCCTGGGTCGACACCGAAATCGTCCGGGTGTCCGTCGAAGCCCAGAACGGGCGCTACGGAGCACTGCAGCAGGCCGAGATCGACGCCCTCGACAAGCAATGGCGCGAGGAGCGCGAGGCGGCGGACAAGCCGCTGATCGCCGCAACCCTGTCCAACCCGCTGTCCGTCTACCTGTCGCGCATGCAGGGCCGGTCCGTCGGCCTTTATGTCGAGATCTTCGTCATGGACGACAACGGCCTCAATGTCGGCCAGTCGTCGATCACCGGCGACTTCTGGCAGGGCGACGAGGCGAAGTTCCAGAAGACCTTTCCGGTCGGGCCCGACGCGGTCTTCATCGACGAACCGGAATGGGACGACGATTTCAAGATCTGGCGCGCCCAGCTCAACTACACCCTGACTGCCGAAGACGGGACAACGCCGATCGGGGCGGCCACCGTGGAAGTCAACCTGACGGAAGCCGCTCGCCGTCAGGCCGCCGGCAGCTAAGAAGCGCAAGAAGGCATCGACATGATCAATAATATTTCCGTCACCGCCAAGGGCGTTGCCGCATTCGCGCTGATCGCCGTGGTCGGTATCGTCTCCAGCGTCATCGCCTACACCCAGTCCGTTTCCGCGGTCGACGCCGTGGAGGAAAACGCCCGCCTGAAGACGTTCATCGAGCATGTCAGCGAGACCGACGTGCTGATGACCGACCAGGTGCTCGCCGCCAAGAACTTCCTGCTGACCGGCAATCGCGAATGGGTTCAGAAGGTCGATGACGGCACCCAGAAGGTGGCCGACAGCCTTACCGCCCTGAAAACCCTTGCTGCGACCACCGATGACGTCGAACCGAACCAGATCGCCGAGATCGAGACCGGCTGGCGCGCATGGCTGGACGGCTATGCGCAGCGGCAGATCCAGTTGATGCGCGATCCGATGACCGTCGATCTCGCCAAGGCGATGGAAATCACCCAGACCGGCACCAAGGCCATCGGGGTCGTGGAAGACCAGCTTCACGCCATTCACGAAACGCTGGCGGAGCGCCAGAAGGTGCTCGCCAAGGCGCAGGAAAGCGGCCTCGGCCTCGTCCAGATGATCTCGCTCGCCAGCGCCTTCGTCATCGCCGGCTTCGCCGTGCTGCTCGGTTACCTGAACTACCGGATCATTTCCAAGCCGCTGGCCAGCCTTGCCAATACCACCCAGCGCCTCGCCGACGGCGACCTCACCGCCGAGGTCGAGCATTCGAACCGCAAGGACGAGATCGGCCGCATGGGCGATGCCCTCGGCGTGTTCCGGGGCAACCTCGTGCGCACCAAGGAGCTGGAGGAAAAGGCCGCCGAACAGGCCGCCCTTGCCGAAGCGGAGAAGCGGGCCGAGATGGAGCGGGTCGCCAAGGAGTTCGAGGAGAGCGTGATGTCGATCTCCGACGAGATCCTGCAGGCCTCCGAACAGCTCAACGAGACCGCCTCGACCCTGTTCAACATCGCCGAGGACACCTCGAGCCAGTCGATGACCGTGTCGTCGGCGGCCGAGCAGGCGACGGCCAACGTGCAGACGGTGGCGAGCGCGACGGAAGAGCTCTCCGCCTCGATCAACGAGATCAACGAGCAGATCCACTCTTCCTCGCAGATCGCGGCCCAGGCCGAGGTCGAGGTCGAAAAGACCAATCACGCGGTCGCCAGCCTGCAGGACGTGGTGGTCAAGATCGGCGACGTCACGCAGCTCATCAACGACATCGCCGAGCAGACCAACCTTCTTGCCCTCAACGCCACCATCGAGGCGGCACGGGCCGGCGAGGCGGGGCGCGGCTTTGCGGTCGTCGCCTCGGAGGTCAAGGCGCTGGCCGAACAGACCTCCAAGGCGACCGAGGAGATCGACACGCAGATCACCGAGATGCGCAGCGCCGCCGACCTATCGATCAGCGCCACCGGCGTCATCGCCGAGATGGTCAAGACGATCGCGGAGCGGACCTCGAACATGGCCGCCTCGGCGGAGCAGCAGAACGCTGCCACCAGCGAGATCGCCCGCAACGTCTCGGAAGCCGCGACCGGCACCCAGCAGGTCTCAATGTCGATCGAGCAGGTGAGCGGGTCGGCGACCAAGACCGGCGACCTGTCGGCCAACATGCGCACCGCCATCGGCGATTTGCACAATCGCTCCGAGCAGCTCCGGGTCACCATGGACAGTTTCCTGAAGCGGGTTCGGGCCGCGTAAGCAGTCTCCAAACGCACCGGCGAAACCGGCGGCGGCCTCAAAAGGGCCGCCGCTTTCTTTTGTGCCGATGCGGGTCAGTCCGCCAGCAGCGGCTCCAGGGCGGAGGCGCAGCCGGCGAGCGCGCGGCGCGCCCGCTCGACATGCTCGGGCGCGGAAAACGCCTCGCGCGGCCCGGAAATGCCGACAGCGGCAAGGACATTGCCCGGCCGGCCGACGGGCACGGCAAGGGCGGCAACGCCGGGCTCGAACTCGTTGTCGACCAGGGCAAAACCCTGGCGCCCGCTTGCCGCGACGGCCTCGGCTATCGCTGCGCGGTCGGTGATCGTATCGGCCGTGAATTGCTCCGCCGGCGCCTCTGACAGCGCCCCATCTCTGATGTCATCGGATGCAAAGCCCAACAGCGCCCGGCCGATGGCGGTCGGCAGCAAGGGGATGCGGCTGCCGATGGTGAAGCCGATGCTGACCGGGCGATCCTCCACGTCGCCATGGGCGACATAGACCGCTTCCAGGCCGTCGAGCATGGCCAGCGAGATGGCCTCTTCGAGGTGGCGGGAGTGGGCAGAGAGCGTCGGCTGCACGTTCTTGCCGTAGCCGCGCCCCTGCAGGAAGCCGCCGGCCAGCACCAGCACCCGCGGCGTCAGCGAGAACACCCGGCCGGACTGGCGGACATAGCCGAGATGGACCAGCGTCAGCACCAGGCGGCGGACGATCGCCCGGTCGTAGCCGGTGACGCCGGCGATATCGGCGATGCTGAGATGGGTGCGGGCGGCGTCGAACGCCTTCAGGACCGCCATGCCCTTGGCAAAGGTGAGCGAAATATCCTTGTCGCCGATCATCCGGTCCGCGCTCGTCGCATGCCGGGAGTTCCTCCGCAATTCGTCTTGTGCACCGCCACATTCATCGGCAGCGGACGCCCAGATATGAGGCAGGGGGCCTTTTCAGCCCCCGAATCCCGGGCTTTTTTTAGCTACGCAAAAGTGCATACACGAGAATTGACTCAAATCAATCCACTGATAATAATTCTATTGCTCGAATATCATAAAAATGTGCGTTTATCGCACAAACCGATCCAGCAGAGGGGTTTCCCGACCATGATCCGGCGTCTCGCGCTCTCCGGCATTGCCTCACTTACCCTGCTTTCCGCGGCCCATGCGGACACCAGCCTCCGATACGCACATTTCATGCCGGCGCAGAGCTGGCAGCAGACCGACCTGTTCGAGGCTTGGGCCAAGGCCGTGGAGGACGCCTCCGGCGGCGCGGTCAAGACCACCGTGTTCCCGGCCCAGACCCTCGGCAAGGCGCCGGCCGGCTACGACAATGCCAAGAACGGCATCGCCGACATCGCCTGGACCGTCCAGGGCTATACGGCCGGGCGCTTCCCGCTCAGCCAGATCGTCGAACTGCCGGGCCTGTTCCAGACCGCCGAGGTCGGCTCCTGCGCCTTCCAGAAGCTCTATGATTCCGGCGCGCTCGATGACGAATACAAGGACACCCACGTCCTCTTCGTTCACACCCACGCGCCGGGCCAGCTCCACATGCGCGACACCCCGGTGAAGACACTCTCCGACCTCAAGGGCAAGAAGCTGCGCCGGCCGACCACCGTCATCGGCACGCTCCTTTCCGAACTCGGCGCCGAGCCGGTCGGCCTGCCGGCCCCGCGCATCTACGAGAATGTCGAACGCGGCGTCATCGACGGCTACATGATCACCTGGGAGTCCGTCATCGCCTTCCGGCTCGCCGAACTCACCAAGTACCACACCGACTTCGGCTTTTATTCGCTGGCCTTCGTCACCACCATGAACAAGGCGAAATACGAGGCGCTGTCGCCGGAGGAGAAGAAGGCGATCGACGACAATAGCGGCATGAAGTGGTCGCTGGTCGCCGGCCGCGGCTACGACAAGGGCGATGCTAGAGCCCTGGTGGAATTGAAGAAGACCTCGGAGATCTATGAGATCCCGGCGGCGGAACGGCCGGAATGGGAGGCCGCCGCCAAGCGGGCGACCGAGATCTACCTGAACGAGCTGGACTCCAAGGGCCTTCCCGGCACCGAGACCTACGAAAAGGTCCAGGAATACGTCGCCGCCTGCAAGGCGGACCTGGACTAAGAGGCCACTCACACCGTCCCGGTGCTGGCGCGTCGGGACGGACCTCTTCCGCCCATCCTTGAAGGCTCCCAGCCGATGTCCGGTTCACCGCCCGTCCTTCGCCTTGTTGCGGCTGTTCCGCGCCTTGCTGTCAAGGCGACGGAGCTGATCGCCTTTGCGGCGGTGCTGGGGCTCTTTTTCGTCGTCGCCTTCAACGTCGTCGGGCGGGCCGTCTTCGACCTCACAGACGGCGCCATCAACCCGATGATCCCCGGCGCCATCGAGCTTGCCAGCTACACGCTCCTGATCGCCGTCTTTGCCGCCTTCCCGGTGTCGCTGAAGCACGGCATGGTGCGGGTCGACGTCCTCGTCGGCCGCTTTCCCCTGATCGTCCGCCGCGGCCTCAACCGGTTCTGGTCGCTGATCACGCTTGCCGTGGCCATCGCGCTCGTACGGCTCTTCTTCGACGAGATCGCCACCACCTACGCCCGCGGCGACATCACCCAGGTGCTGCGCCTGCCGCTCTGGCCGGTCTACGTCGCGCTCACCGCCGAATGCGCGGTACTGGCGCTCGCCGCCCTTTCCGAACTCGTCGCGCCGAGCAATATCGACGGGGATCTCGCCTGATGGACATGCAGACCACAGGCATATTGTCGATCCTCGCCCTGTTCGTTGTCGTGCTCCTCGGCTGCCCCGTCGGGCTCGCCATGATCGTCGTCGGCTTCGGCGGCTTTGCCGCCATGATCGGCGTCGATCCGGCGCTCTCGGTCCTCAAGACCGCCGCCTTTGAGACCGCCTCGTCCTATTCCTTCACCCTGGTGCCGCTGTTCATCCTGATGGGCAACCTGGTCTCCCAGTCAGGCATGGCGGGCGATCTCTTTCGCGCCTCCGAGCGGCTGACGCGCGGCTGGTCGGGCGGCCTCGGCGCCGCCGGCATTACCGCGAGCGCGGTGTTTTCCACCGTCTCCGGCTCCTCGCTCGCCACCGCCTCGACGATGACCCGGGTCGCCTATCCGGAAATGGTCAAGAGGGGCTATGACGCGCGCCTCGCTGCCGGCTCGCTCGCCGCCGGCGGCACGCTCGGTATCATGATCCCGCCGTCGATCGCGCTCCTCCTCTATGCCCTCATCACCGAGCAGTCGGTCGGCGAGATGTTCCTGGCCGGCATCCTGCCGGGCATCCTTGCCTATTCGCTCTACGTGATCACCGTCATACTGCTCGCCCGGCTGTGGCCGGCGCGCGAACGCAGCGAACCCGAAACGGCAAACGCCGATACGGTGCTCGACGCCCTAAAACGCTTCCTGCCGGCCTTCGGCCTTTTCGGCCTCGTCATGGGCGGGCTCTATGGCGGCTTCTTCACGCCGACGGAGGCCGGCGGCGCTGGCGCGTTGTTCGCCCTCATCTACGCGCTGTTTCGCGGCCTGACCTGGAAGCAGTTCCGCGAGGCGGTCTATGCGACGGTCTACACGACGGCGACGATCTTCTTCATCCTGATTGGCGCGGAGGTCCTCGGCTTCGTCATCTCCACCTCGCAGCTCTCTTTCGCCATGGTCGATTTCATGCGCGACAACGGGCTGACGGCCTGGCAGATCCTTGGCGCCATCCTCCTCTTCTACATCGTGCTCGGCTGTTTCATGGAAAGCCTGGCGATGATCCTCTTGACCGTTCCGATCTTCTTTCCGGTGATTGTCGCGGCCGGCTTCGATCCGGTCTGGTTCGGCATCATCGCCGTCGTCACCGTGGAACTCGGCCTGATCTCGCCGCCGGTCGGCATGAACCTCTTCATGGTCAAGAGCGCGGCGCCGGAACTCAATATCAAGACGATCATGGCCGGCGTCCTGCCCTTCGTCGTCACCGACCTGGTGCGGCTGGCCATTCTCGTCGCCTTTCCTGCCATCGCGCTGTTCCTTCCGGGGCGGCTGTGATGGCATCCTTTCAGCAACCGTCGCTTCAGACGACAGAGCACCCGAGGAGACCCCTGCCATGATGAGCCAGGAACAGAACGACCAGTTGACCCGCGTCGGCCCCGGCGCGCCGGCCGGCGATGTGCTGCGCCGCTACTGGCAGCCGGCCGCGCTTTCCGACGAACTGGTTTCCGAGCGCCCCGTCGTGCCGGTCAAGCTCCTCGGCGAGGACCTGGTGCTGTTTCGCGACAATTCCGGCAAGCTCGGCCTCATCGACCGGTTCTGCCCGCATCGCGGCGTCGACCTGTGCTTCGGACGGCGCGAGGACGATGGCTTGCGCTGCCCCTTCCATGGCTGGCATTTCGACCGCACCGGCCAGTGCGTGGAACAGCCCGGCGAGCCGGAAAAGAGCCAGATGCACACCCAGATCAAGGTGACGTCCTATCCGGTCGAGGAACGCAACGGCATCGTCTTTGCCTATATGGGCCCCGGCGATCCGCCGCCCTTTCCCGCCCTCGACTGCTTTGCCGCGCCGGACAGCCACGTCTTTGCCTTCAAGGGGCTTTGGGAGTGCAACTGGCTGCAGGCGTTAGAGGTTGGCATTGACCCGGCGCACGCTTCGTTCCTGCACCGCTTCCTGCAGGACGAAGACCCGAACGAGGGCTACGGCAAGCAGTTCCGCGACCGCGCCGCGAATACCGACATCCCGATGACCCAGCTCCTGCGCGAATATCCACGCCCCGAGATCAAGGTGGAGGAAACCGACTACGGTCTTCGGTTGATCGCGCTCCGCCACATGCCGGACGGGCGCAGCCATGTGCGCGTCACCAACCAGGTGTTCCCGGAGGCGATCTGCATCCCGATGTCGAACGAGATGACGATCACCCAGTGGCACGTGCCGATCGATGACGAGACCTGCTACTGGTATTCCATGTTCGTCAGCTTCGGCAAACCCGTCGACAAGACGCTGATGCGCGAGCAGCGGCTGAAGGAGCACCGGTTGCCGGACTACGCGCCGCTGCGCAACAAGCGCAACAATTACGGCTACGATCCGGCCGAGCAGCGCGACCTCACCTATACGGGCATGGGCCTCGACATCAACGTGCACGACCAGTGGGCGGTGGAATCCATGGGGCCGATCCAGGACCGCACCCGCGAGCATCTCGGCCGCACCGATGTCGGCATCTCGCGCTACCGGCGGCTGATGCGCGCTGCCATCGCCAAGGTGGCGGAGGGCTCGACGGAAGGCCTGCCGATGCTCGGCGAGGCCGACCTTGCCGAGGTCAAGGGTCCGGTCGCCATCGACGCCATCGGCCCGAGCGACGACTGGGACAGCCTCTGGCGCGACAGCGACGCCGCCCGCCGCACCGCCTGCTCCTGGGACGCAGCGCTGTGAGCGCCCTTTCCGCCGTTAAAGGATGAACCGAACGATGGCCGATATCGCTTCTGACATTGCCGCCGGGTTCCTCGCCGAGCACGGCCATATGACGCCGGACGACGCGCGGCGTGCCGCAGACGTCATCGCCCGCATCGAGGCCGACGGCATCGAGACCGTGCGGTTTTCCTTCGCCGACCAGCACGGCGTCCTGCGCGGCAAGACAATGGTGGCGGGCGCCGTGGCCTCCGCCTTCAGGAACGGCATCACCGCGCCGTCGACGCTGCTCCTGAAGGACACCTCGCACCGCACGGTGTTCCCGGTCTGGGGCACGGATGCCGGCTTCGGCGCCGGAGCGCTGGTCGGTGCCGGGGATATTCTCCTCGTCCCCGATCCGGCCACCTACCGGGTGCTGCCGTTCTCGCCGCACTCGGCCTCGATCCTGTGTGACGTCGTCCAGAAGGACGGAAGCGCGATCCCGTTTTCCGCCCGCACCGTGCTGAAGACGGCGCTCGACAAGCTGACGGAGCGCGGCCTCAAGCTCATCTGCGGCCTCGAAGTCGAGTTCCACATCTTCCGCATCGAGGAGACCCGGCTCGACCATGGCGATGCCGGGATGCCCGGCCTGCCGCCGGAGACCAGCCTCCTCGCCCACGGCTACCAGCTCCTGACGGAGGGCGTCTACGACATGCTGGAAGGGCTGATGGACGAGTTGCGCCGCGGCTGCGAGACCCTCGGCCTGCCGATCCGCTCCATGGAGGCGGAGTTCGGGCCGAGCCAGTTGGAATTCACCTTCGATCCGGACCACCCGATGGCCCATGCCGACGCGATGATGCTGTTCCGGTCGATGACCAAGCAGTATTGCCGCCAGCGGGGCCTGCACGGCACCTTCATGTGCCGGCCGAAGGTCGACAACGGGGCGGCGAGCGGCTGGCACCTGCACCAGTCGGTCGAGGACCTTCAGACCGGCGACAACCTCTTCATGCCTGAATCCGACGGCACCATCAGCCCGACCGCGTCGGCCTGGATCGCCGGGTTGCTGGAGCACGCCGCGGAGTGCTGCCTCCTGACGACGCCGACGGTCAACGGTTACAAGCGCTACCAGCCCTACCAGCTCGCGCCGGACCGCATCCAGTGGGGCCACGACAACAAGGGCGCGATGATCCGTGCCCTCTTCAGCCCGCACGACCGGGCGAGCCGGATCGAGAACCGGGTGGCGGAGCCGGCCGCCAACCCCTACTACTATTTCGCCTCGCAGATCCTTGCCGGCCTCGACGGGCTGGCACGCGGTCTGGAAGCGCCGGCGCCGGTCGAGACGCCCTATGACAGCGGCGCACCGGAACTGCCCAAGAGCCTGATCTCCGCCGTCGAAGCCTTCGAGGCGGGCACGCTCTTTACCGGCACCATCGGCCCGGAATTCGTCGCCTACCTCTCGCGCATCAAGCGGGCGGAGTGGGACCGCTACCTCACCACGGTCTCCGAATGGGAGCAGCGGGAATATTTCACGCTGTTTTAGGGAATGGTTCCGACCGACCGTGAGAGACGTCGGAACGACTCCGTGCCAAAGAGATAGGCCGGGCTGGATTGCTTCGCTGCGCTCGCAATGACGGTTTTCTCAATATTTTCAACGTCATTGCGAGGAGGCCGGCAGGCCGACGCGGCAATCCATGGGGCGGTGCAGCACGACCGGACAGGCTGAAAGCGCCCGGCGTACCCGCCCCCCTCACCCCTGCGGAATCACGTCCACCGCTTGCTTCGTCGTCTGGGTGCCGGAGCTGCGGGAGACGCCCTTGACGGGCGCGACGTCGAAATAGTCTCGGCCGCGGGCGATGACGATGTGGTCCTGGCCGACCATCATGGCGTTGGTCGGATCGTACTCGATCCAGCCGGTCTCGATGCCGCACCAGGCGCGCACCCAGGCGTGCATGGCATCCGCGCCTTCCAGCCGCGGCTGGCCGGGCGGCGGCTCGGTGCGCAGGAAGCCGCTGACATAGCCGGCCGGCACGCCGAGGCCGCGCAGCCCTGCGATCATGATGTGCGTGAAGTCCTGGCAGACGCCGTGACGGTTGTCGAAGGCCTCGCGCGGCGGCGTCTCCACCGTGGTCGCTTCCGGATCGAAGCGCATGTCGCGGTTGAGGGCGAGGCCGACCGTCCTGACGATGTCGAAGACCGTCATGCCGTCCGAGATCTGCTCCCTGGCATAGGCGGTGATTTCGTCGTCCATCGGCACGCGCGCCGAGGCGCCGAGGAAATGGGAGGGCGCATCGGGTCCGAGCGAGTGCACCGCAGCGATCTCGCGGGAAAGGCCGGCAAGCTCGGGCGTGATGTCGAGCTCAGCCCCGCGGGCAAAGCGCTCGACCCGGCCCTTGACGAGGAACGACTCCTCGGTATGGGGCGAGCGATAGGCGATCTCGACGACCTGGTTGCCGAAAAAGTCGGTGCGGTCGATCCGCTCGTCCGGCGGCGGCTGGATGTCGATGGAGCCAGCGATCAACCGTTGCTCCCCGGCCAGACCGGCGGGCATCAGGTGGAGGATGTGCCGGGCGGCGACCGCGGCGTCCTCGTATTCGTAGGTGATCTGAAGGCGGATATCGAAAAGCACGGGGCGCCGCCTATCTCAGATACGCTTCGGAGAGGCGCTCGGAAACCTCGGCGATGGCGCCCCAGGTGGCGTAGAGCGCAATCGTGTCGAGGGTCTCCGGGCTCTGCACCATCAGATCGGTCTCGGCGCGCAGCACAGACTTCGCCAGCTCGGAAAGCTGACCGTTGACATTGGCCCCCGGCAGGGCGTCGACATGGTCGCGGATATCGGAGAGCTGATAGAGCACGGAGCGCGGGTTCCTGTCGTCGAGGGCCAGGAGGTCGACGACCGTCGGCCGGCTGGTCGCCACCGTATAGCGGCGGCGGTGGGACATGACGCTGTCGCCGATCTCAACGGCAAGGTCGAGGCCGCCGACATGGCTTTCCGGATCGGCGAAGACGGCGAGCGCCGAGGTCGTCGCCAGCGCCCGTTCCAGGGCCAGGCCGATGCGCAGGAAGCGCCAGCCGGAGACCCGGTACATGTTCTCGTGGACGAGGCCGGAAAAGCCCGTGATCTTGCGCAACAGCACGCCCATGGCGGCGGCGCAATCGGTGCCGGGCTGCACTGTCCGCCGCATGCCGTTGACCTCCCGGCGCAACTCCGAAAGCGCGGTCCAGCCGTCGATCGAGAAGCGGTCGCGGATCTGGCTGGCGCTCATCACCGCGGCCTCGACCGCGGCGCACAGGCCCTCCGGCAGGCACTCGTCCGTTTCCACGCCGAAGCCGGCCAGGTGGTCGCGGAGCATCGCCAGCAAAAGGTCGGCTTTCGGGTCCTCGGTCTCGGTAAGGCGGGCGTGATAGGCGCGGGTCAGCCGGAACAGGCCCTCGGAGCGTTCGATGTAGCGGCCGAGCCAGTAGAGATTGTCGGCGGCGCGGCTCGGCAGCATCGGCGGGCGGCGGCGGCGGAACGGGGTTTCCGGCTGGGTCAGCGTCAGGGTCTGGTCGACGGGGCCGTCGGCAGCGATCCACACATCGGCTGCCGAGCCGCCCTTCTGCATGGCGATCGCCGTCGGATCGTCGCTGTGGCCGATGCGGGCGAAGCCGCCGGGCATGACGGTCCAGCCGTTCGGCGTGCGGGCCAGGAAGACACGCAGGCTCATCGGCCGCGGCCGCAACTCGCCGTCGACATAGGCCGGCGTCGTGGAAAGGGTCACCACCTCCTGGCCAACGACCGCGCCAGGATCGCCGTCGATCCACTTCAGCAGCGCTTCCGGGTCGCGGTCCGGTCCCGGCCGGCGCCCCTGGCCGACGCGCGGGGCCTCGAAGGGCAGCCGCGTCGACAGGGCATCGTCGACCAGCATCTGATCGAGATTTGCCTTGACGTGGTCGCGCTCGGCCTCCTGGCCGCACCACCAGGTGGCGACGTTCGGAAGCTTGAGGGATTCGCCGCGCAGGGCCTTGCTGACCCGCGGCAGGAAGGCGAGCAGGGCGCGGGTCTCCAGCACGCCGCTGCCGAGCGCGTTGACCATGGTCAAATTGCCGGAGCGGATGGCGCCGATAAGGCCGGCGGTGCCGAGCCGCGAGCCCTCGTTGAGCTCCAGCGGGTCGACCCATTCGGCATCGACGCGGCGCCACAGCACGCTGAGGGGGCGCAGGCCCGAGATGGTGCGGACCATAACGCGGCCGTCCTGGACGGTGAGGTCCTCGCCCTGCAGCAGCCAGAGGCCGAGATAGCGCGCGATATAGGCGTGTTCGTAATAGGTGTCGTTGTGCGGGCCCGGCGTCAGGATGCTGGCGCGGCCCTCGTCCTCGCCGCGCAAGCCCGTCAGCGCGTCGCGGAACTCGCGGAAGAAGCCGGCGAGCCGGTGGACATGGGCCCTCGCCAGGAAATCGGAAAAGGCTCTGGTGGTCGCGACGCGGTTTTCCAGCGCGAAGCCGGCGCCGGAGGGCGCCTGGGTGCGGTCGCCGAGCACCCACCAGGTGCCGTCCGGGCCGCGGCCGATCTCAAAGGCGATGAAGTGCAGGAAATGGCCGGAGCGGGGCGCGACGCCGACCAGCGGGCGCAGCCATTCCGGGCTGCGGGCAATCAGGGACGCCGGCAGGTAGCCGTCGCGGACCAACCGGTTGGGGCCGTAGAGGTCGGCGACGAGGGCTTCGAGCAGGTCGGCGCGCTGGGTCAGACCCTCGGCGATCTCGGCCCAGTCGTCCTGGTTGATGACGACGGGGACGTGGCTGAGCGGCCAGTCGCGCTCCGCCGCCCCCTCCTCGCCGTACTGGCGGAAGAACACGCCGGCATCGCGCAGATACTGGTCGGCATTGCCGAAACGGCGGGTGATGTCGTCGGGCTGAAGGCCGGCAAGCCAGGAGACGAAGGGACGCCACGCCGGACGGATCTCGCCCGAGGCGTCGAGCAGTTCGTCGGCGCTGCCGATCGGCGGGCGATAGTTTTGCAGGAGTGCGTCGAGCATATCCGTTTCGGATGCGGTCTCGGTCGTCATGTCCGTCGATCCGACCTGTTGGGCAGAGTTTCATCGCAGCGATCTCGGCACCGGCCGGGACGCATCGCCGCCAAATCTATCGCGGTTGGATGCCGGAAAGATTGCAGACCGCTTTTTTCGGAAACGAGCCTAGACGAATTGAAGCTACAATCAACAAGATCGCACTGCGGTTCCCGCCATTGCGGAATAAAGTGCGATTTTGTTCACAGCATAGCGTTTCCCCCCTCGCAACGGCGCTGTCACAGCCCCGGCGGACGGCGCAGGTCCAGCGTCATCGGGAATTCCTTGTGCGGCATCTCCGGCGGCGGCTCGTAGAGCCCCGGCGTGTGACCGTGGGCCTCAAAGCGGGACAGGCGCCGGGCATCGGCCTCATAGCCGTTGACCGGGAAGGTGTCGTAGCTGCGCCCGCCCGGATGGGCGACGTGGTAGACACAGCCGCCGAGCGCCCGGCCGGACCAGTTGTCGAAGATGTCGAAGGTGAGCGGCGCATCGACCGGCAGCGCCGGATGCAGCGCCATCGCCGGCTGCCAGGCCTTGAAGCGCACCGCGCCGACCGCGACGCCGCCGGTGCCGGTCTTCTGCAAGGGAACGCGGCGGCGGTTGCAGGTGACGACGTAGCGGTCCGGATCGGTGGTCGTCAGCTTGACCTGCAGGCGCTCCACGGAGCTGTCGGTGTAGCGCACCGTGCCGCCGATGGCGCCGGTCTCGCCGAGCACATGCCAGGGCTCGAGCGCCTGGCGGATCTCCATCTCGACGCCCTGATAGGTCACCGCTCCGCAGAACGGAAAGCGGAACTCGGCCTGGGCCTCGAACCATTCGGGCCTGAGTTCGAAGCCGTGGCCGGCGAGGTCCTTCAGGACATCGAGGAAATCGTCCCAGACGAAGTGGGGCAGCATGAAGCGGTCGTGCAGCACCGTGCCCCAGCGGGTCAGGTCGCCGCCGACCGGGGCCTGCCAGAAGCGGGCGATTAGGGCGCGCAGCAGCACCTGCTGGGCAAGGCTCATGCGCGGATGGGGCGGCATCTCGAAGCCGCGGAATTCGACGAGGCCGAGGCGGCCGGTCGGCCCGTCCGGCGAATAGAGCTTGTCGATGCAGACCTCGGCCCGGTGGGTGTTGCCGGTGACGTCGATGAGGATGTTGCGCAAGAGCCGGTCAAGCAGCCAGGGCGCCGGCGGCGTTCCCGCCCCCGGATGGGGGATCTGGGAGAGCGCGGTTTCCAGCTCGTAAAGGCTGTCGTGGCGGGCCTCGTCGATGCGCGGGGCCTGGCTGGTCGGGCCGATGAAGAGGCCGGAGAAGAGGTACGAAAGGCTCGGGTGGCGCTGCCAGTGGAGGATGATGCTCCGCAAAAGGTCCGGCCGGCGCAGGAACGGGCTGTCCATCGGCGTCGCGCCGCCGACGACCACGTGGTTGCCGCCGCCGGTGCCGGTGTGGCGGCCGTCGATCATGAACTTGTCGGCGCCGAGCCGGGTCAGCCGCGCCTCCTCGTAAAGCGTCTCGATGTTGACGACGCAGTCCTTCCAGCTCGTTGCCGGATGGATGTTGACCTCGATGACGCCCGGGTCCGGCGCGACGCGGATGACGTTCATGCGCGGGTCGCCCGGTGGCGCGTAGCCCTCGATGTGGATCGGCAGGCCCATCTCGGCGGCGGTCGCCTCGGCGGCGGCGACCAGGTCGAGATAGTCCTCCACCGATTCCACCGGCGGCATGAACACGCAGAGCCGGCCGTCGCGCGGCTCGACGCTGAGGGCCGTCCTCACCGGGTGCTCGTTGTCGCCGCCGGCGACCTGCTCGACCCGCTCCTGGCCGGGCTCCACCGCGGTGAAGCTGGCCGCCGGCTGCGGCCGGTCGGGCGTCGCCGCGGGTTCCTCCGCCGCCGCCTTTTTCACGGCCGCGGCGAAATCGGGCAGCGGGCCGCGCGGAACGCTCGGATCGGCAACGAAGGTGTAGGGGTATTTGGATTCGGAGACGTGCGGCAGGGCTTCCAGCGGCAGGCGGAAGCCGACCGGACTGTCACCGGGAACGAGGAAGATGTGGCCGCGACGCAGCTTCCAGCGTTCGGACCGCCAGCGCGGACCGGAGGCGCGGCTCTGCCAGCGCTGCACCGGCAGGACGTAGCCGGCCGGGTCGTTGAGGCCGCGCGAGAACACACGGGCGATGCGGCTGCGCTCCTCCGCGTCCTTCAGTTTCGAATTCTCTGGCGTGACGTTCTCCGGCAGCTTGCCTTCCTTCAGCACCCATTCGGCCGGGTCCTCGTAGGCCGGCACGACGAGGTCGGCGTCGACGCCGATGCGCTCGGCCACGCCTTGCAGCAGGGTCTTTGCCTCCTCGGGGCCGGCGCCGGTGTCGTCGCCCTCCTTCGCGATGAGATTGGCATCGGCCCAGATCGGCTTGCCGTCGCGGCGCCAGTAGAGCGAGAAGGTCCAGCGCGGCAGGCTTTCGCCCGGATACCACTTGCCCTGGCCGTAATGCAGGAAGCCGCCGGGGGCGAAGCGGTCGCGCAGGCGCCGGATCAGGGTGTCGGCGAGCTCGCGCTTCATCGGGCCGACGGCATGGGTGTTCCATTCCTCGGATTCGAAATCGTCGATGGAGACGAAAGTCGGCTCGCCGCCCATGGTGAGGCGCACGTCGCCCTCCTCAAGGGCCGCGTCGACCTTGTCGCCGAGGCTGTTCAGCGCCGCCCAGGCCTCGTCGGAGAATGGCTTGGTGATGCGCGGATGCTCGGCCGTGCGCATCACCTCCATGTGGAAGTCGAAGTCGACCTCGGCATAGCTGGCGGCGCCGGAGATCGGCGCGGCGTTGCGATAATGGGGCGTGGCGGCGAGCGGGATGTGGCTTTCGCCGGTCAAAAGCCCGGATGTCGGGTCAAGGCCGATCCAGCCGGCGCCGGGGATATAGACCTCGGTCCAGGCATGGAGATCGGTGAAGTCGTGGTCGGTGCCCGGCGGGCCGTCGAGCGAGACGATGTCCGGTTTCAACTGGATCAGGTAGCCGGAGACGAAGCGGGCCGCGAACCCCAGATGGCGCAGCGCCTGGACCAGCAGCCAGCCGGAATCGCGGCACGAGCCGGAAGCGCGGGTCAGGGTCTCTTCCGGCGTCTGGACGCCCGGCTCCATGCGGATGATGTAGCCGACCTCGCCGGCGACGCGCGCGTTCAGGCCGACGATGAAGTCGACGGTACGGACCTTTTCCCGCGGCACGGCGTCGAGAAACGCCTGCAGCCTCGGGCCGGCCGGCTCCGGCGTGCGGTAGATCGCGAGGTCGTCCTTCAGGTCATCCGGATAGGCGAAGGGCCAGTGCTCGGCGCTGTCGTCGACGAAGAAGTCGAACGGATTGTATACCGTCATGTCGGCGACGAGGTCGACCTCGATCTTCAGTTCCGTCACCGGATCGGGGAAGACGAAGCGCGACAGCCAGTTGCCGTAGGGGTCCTGCTGGTGATTGACGAAATGGCCCGACGGACTGACCCTCAGCGCATGGGAAATCACCCTTGTGCGGCTGTGCGGTGCGGGCCTTAGGCGGATGACCTGCGGGCTGAGGCTGACGGGACGGTCGTAGCGGTAGTGGGTCAGGTGGCGGATTGCGGCCTGTATCGACAAGTCGTGGAAACTCCCGGATCGAACACATTCGGTGTCACCGGAAGGTTCCACAATTCGCTGCGCCGCACCAACGCTTTTTCGGCCCGGCCGCGGTTCTGGGCCGCGGCCGCCGGCTCAGTCGACCAGATGGGCGTTGTAGGCCGACAGCGTCATCTGCGAGTCGACCGCGATATGCCGGCTCAGCGTCCCCACGAGGGCGGCGATCTTGCGGCCGTCGCCTTCGAAGGCCATGGCAATCACCTTGACGATCTCGTTGGCGATCGTCGTGTAGACGACCGTGTACCAGCGCAGATCGACGCCGCTGAGGTTGTGGGCAACGCCGGTGCGGCGGATGCCGGCGGCGTAGGCCTCGTCCATCGCACCGGTGAACAGGCGCCGCCAGTGATCGACCTGCCAGAGGAAGAAATCGACGGTCCGGTCGTTGTCCATATCGGCCGTTCCGTTCTGGGTGATGCGGCTGAAACAGACGTCGAGGATCGCGTCCATACGATGCTCAAGGAGGCTCCAGATGATCCGGCCGTTGGCCGTATCCTCCCGTTCCAGGCGGATGAACGCGCACGCCTCGGCAGTCCGGTGATCGGTCTTTTGCAGGTGTGATGTCATGGTGGCCCCATTCCTGTCGGCTCCGCCGCCGCCGGATGGCACCCCGCCCCTCGGGGCCGCCACCGACACTTCGTGACGCGAGCCTTGCCCGTCCAATGCAGCCGTTGCCGGTAGCCTCGTCGCCCCGGTGACGGCTGGTGTCCTATCCTTAAATACTACGGATAAACAAAAGGTAACATTGTCACAAATATTGAAAAGAGAACGCCCTTTATTCCGAGTGCCCTATTTATTATTTTTTAATATCCAAGCAAGCCTGTAAGTATAAACACGCAGAATGCGCGCAGGGATAGAAAAACACTTCCCAACACCATGCCTTTTTACTGAACGGCCGATCAGTAGCGGTAAAAGAGCATCGAGGAGACGGCCCGCACGAGCTGGGTCTGGTTGCGGGTCCGGGTCTTCTGCAGGATGTTCTGCATGTGCCAGCGCACGGTGCCGATGGAAATGTCGTGGCGCTCGGCGTGCTCCTCCAAAAAGTACCCTTTCAGCAGCGATTCCAGCACCTTCCTTTCCGTCGCCGTGAGCCGGAAATGGGCGGCGAAGCGCTCCGTCGCCGTCGGACTGTAGTTCATGGAGCTGTGCAGGTAGACGATGACGGCGTCCTCGGTGCAGAACTCGAAGGCGGGCTGCTGCGCCAGAGGATGGATGTAGACGCCGACGAAGATGTCGTCCTTGGCCGTGCGAAACAGGATCTGGTCCTTCTGCAGCGTCTCGCCGCGGCGGCGGCTCTGGAAGGCGATGTAGAGCTTGCGTTCCAGTTCCTGCTGGACGGCGACATCGGCGATCCGGAGCCGGTGGTTGTCGACGCTGAGGCATTGGTGGCTCTTCAGGATCTCGTCGAACGCCTTGTTGGTCCGGGTAATCGTGCCCTCCAGGGAGAGGAAGGCGATGCCCGCCACGTAGCTTTCCACGACCGCGTCGAGGACCGGCACGGCGGGCCGGCCGCAAGCGGCGGCGTGGGACGTTCGAAACGCCCGGCCGAGATGTGGCGCCAGCGCCTCCAGCGCCGCGATCTCGTCGGCGGTGGCGTGGCCCTTTTCGGCCGCACGATGAAAGCCGAGATAGATCTGGGTGCCGTTCGAGAGCGGCATGATCGAGGCGCCGAGAATGTGGCGGCTCTCGTAGCGCGCGGCCCAGGCCTCGAACTCGCTGCTGGCCAGTTCGTCCCGTTCCATCACCATGCGGTCGTAGAAGATCTCCTGCTCGGGATTCTGCTGGAGATACCGGCTTACGGGATTGATGTACTTGTAATACTGATCGTATTCGCGCCAGTGATCGTCGTTTCCGAGGGTCTCGTAATATTTCCGGAAGCCGGCCGGCTCGGTGCCGCAGCCGACGATGGCGAGCCAGTCAAAGTTCAGACGTTCCCTGATGGCATCGAGCGTCTCGGGCCAACGGGCGCGGTCGGTCGCGCAACGGTAAATCAGATCGATGAAGTTGCTGCATTCGGAGGTGCCGGTCATGGTTCTCGTTCTTTTTATTAGTCGGTCAACTGACGCAGGGCCGCCCGCGGTTTTATGCCCTCCTCCGCTGCCGGGCTCGTGATAGCGGCCAGATGGATGCCTGACGGAAAGGTCGGCGGTTCCGGCGATGCGGGCGCCTCTGCATGGTGTCGATCGCGCCCTGCGACCCGTTCGCGGCGCAGGCCGTCTCCCTCTTTTTTCGTCGCCGGCGTGCCGTATCGGTCGTGCCTTCCCGCTGCCGGCGTTTGCCGACAGTTCCCCGAAGCGGGAAACCGACCTTTCACACTCCGACAACTCCCGTTGTCGTTTTCGCCGCCCTCACAAGGTCGGGCGACGTACCCGCTTCCCCCGAAAGCAGGTCCTCCCTCGTGCGCTAATATATGTGGAATATCTGAGGCTTGTCCCTGCAAAACTGCAGGCGTCTCATGGGTTGCAGGACCACCATATGGGCGTCCCGCACCGTCACCGAAAAGATGCCTTTCAGTGTTTTCTATATTTGTTTTCGGGGTTTAGCTGAATAACTGGATACAATTTCTACACGAAATCCGGCGCCAGCCTCAATAGGTGCGCGAGGCCCCTTGTGAAGTTCTGTCGCATTTCCGCAACGGCCTGCGGTAGCGAATGCTGCCTGCAACGCCGTCTTCAGCCCCGTGGCGGCCTCACGATCCGGCGATCGCCGTCTCGTACCAGGTCCGGATCAGCGCCCGTTCGGCCGGCTCCACGAAGGTGGCGTTGGCGGGCGGCATGGCGTGGCTGCGCCCGGCCTGGAGATAGATCTCGCGGGCGTGGCGCGCGATTTCCGCCTCGGTTTCCAGGCGGACGCCCTTTGGCGCGGCAACGATGCCCTCCCAGTAGGGCTCGGCGGAATGGCACATGGTGCAGCGGCCGGCAACGACGTTGGCGACGTCTTCGAAGGCGGCGACCTTGACGAAACGTTCCTCGTGCGGCGTCAGCGCGGCCTCGTCGTCCTCAACGGGCGTGCCGGGGCCTGCCGTCGACAGCCAGGCGATGGCCGCAAAGAGCGCCGCCGTCACCGCCCAGGTCCACCACGGATTTCCCTTGCCCGCATGGTGGGTGTTGAAGAAATGCCGGATGGTGACGCCCATCAGGAACACCAGCGAGGCGATGACCCAATTGTACTCGGTCGCAAACGCCAGCGGGTAGTGGTTGGAGATCATCAGGAAGAGGACCGGCAGGGTCAGGTAGTTGTTGTGGGTGGAGCGCTGCTTGGCCTTCTTGCCGAGCATCGGATCGGGCGTCTCGCCGGCCTTCAGGGCGGCGACGACCTTGGCCTGGTTCGGGATGATGACGAAGAAGACGTTGGCCGACATCGCCGTGCCGGTGATGAGGCCGAGATGGAGGAGCGCGGCGCGGCCGGTGAAGAGGTGCGTGAAAAGATAGGCGAGCACGACGAGGGCGCCATAGAGGACGACCATCAGCAGCGTGTCGTTGTTGCCGAGCGGCGACTTGCAGGCGAGGTCGTAGATCACCCAGCCGATGCCGATGGTGGCGAGCGAAATGAGGATGCCGCCCCAGGCCGGCACGTCGAGGACAGCGGGGTCGACCAGATAGAGGTCGGCGCCGGCGTAGTAGACGACGCACAAAAGCGCGAAGCCGGAGAGCCAGGTCGTGTAGCTCTCCCATTTGAACCAGATCAGGTGGTCCGGCATGTGGTCGGGCGCGACCATGTATTTCTGGATGTGGTAGAAGCCGCCGCCATGGACCTGCCATTCCTCGCCATGGACGCCGTGGGGCAGGCCCGGGCGCTGGCGCAAGCCCAGGTCGAGGGCGATGAAATAGAAGGACGAGCCGATCCAGGCGATGCCGGCGATGACATGGAGCCAGCGGACGGCGAAGGACAGCCAGTCCCAGTAAAGTGCGAATTCGTACACGGCCGATCACCCCTTTTGCCGTCGGCGCCACCAGGCGCCCCTACCCCGGAAAACCTAGCAAGAAACGCGCCGCTGTTTTTTCGATCTAGCTGCCGCGATAGGTGGAATAGCCGAAGGGCGAGGCGAGCAGCGGCACGTGGTAGTGCGCGGCCGCATCGTCGATGCCGAAACGGATCGGCACCACCTCGAGGAAGGGCTGCGTGAGCGCGATGCCTTTGCCGGCGAAATAGGCACCGATGGCGAATTCCAGTTCATAGGATCCGCATTGCAGGGCGCCGCGCGCGATCAGCGGGGCGTCGGTGCGGCCGTCGCCGTTCGTCGTTGCCCGCGCCAGCTCCGTGCGCGTTTCGCCGTCGAGCCGATAGAGCACGATGTCGACGCCGGCCGCAGGGCAGCCATTGGCCGTATCGAGGATGTGTGTGGTGAGATAGCCGTCGGCCATTCTTCTATTCCCCTCATCAGCCCGCTCCAGCGCGCCTTTTTCTATCCATAGCCCGGACCACGCTGATCCGGAAAGCCCGCCTTGCCGGCGTGACTTCACCGTCACCTTGATCTTATATCGGCGACAGCAAGAAGGAGGCCCGCCTTGGCGTTTCGATATCCCCGCGACATGCACGGCTACGGCGCGACCCCGCCCGACGCCGACTGGCCGGACGGCGCGGCGATCGCCGTCCAGTTCGTCATCAATTACGAGGAGGGCGGCGAGAACTGCCTGCTGCACGGCGATGCGGCCTCCGAGGCGTTCCTGTCCGAAGTCGTCGGCGCCGCGCCCTGGCCCGCCAAGCGCCACTGGAACATGGAGTCGATCTACGAATACGGCGCGCGGGCCGGTTTCTGGCGGCTGCATCGGCTGTTCACGGACGCCGATATCCCCGTCACCGTCTATGGCGTCGCGACAGCGCTGAAACGATCGCCGGAGCAGGTGGCGGCGATGCTGGAATCCGACTGGGAGATCGCCTCGCACGGCCTCAAATGGATCGAATACAAGGATTACTCGCCGGAAGCCGAGACGGCCGACATCATGGAGGCGATCGCCATCCACGAGGCGGTCACCGGGAGCCGGCCGCGCGGCTGGTACACCGGGCGCTGCTCGGTCAACACGGTCGACCTCGTCACGGAAATCGGCGGCTTCGACTACGTTTCCGACACCTACTCCGACGACCTGCCCTACTGGTATCGCCATGCCGGGCGCGACCAGCTCGTCATTCCCTATACGCTCGATGCCAACGACATGCGGTTCGCGACGCCCCAGGGCTTCAACAGCGGCGACCAGTTTTTTACGTACCTCAAGGACTCCTTCGACGAGCTTTACCTGGAAGGTCGCGAGGGCCGGCCGAAGATGATGAATATCGGCCTCCACTGCCGGCTCGCCGGCCGGCCGGGGCGCGCCCGCGCCCTGCGGCGCTTCATCGACTACGCCAGGAGCCATGACCGGGTCTGGTTCGCAAGGCGGATCGACATCGCCCGACACTGGACGGAACGCCACCCGCCGGCGCGCCGCGCGCTCGTTCCCTCGCAGATGGAGCGGGATGCGTTTCTTAAGCGTTTCGGGGGCGTCTTCGAGCATTCGCCCTTCATCGCCGAGCGCGCCTTCGAGGACGAACTCGGCCCCGTCAACGACACCGCCGCAGGCCTGCACGCCGCCCTCACCTACCAGTTCAGGCGGGCAACGCCGGAGGAGCGGCTCGGCGTGCTCAACGCCCATCCCGACCTTGCCGGCAAGCTGGCGGCGGCGAAGCGTTTGACGGCGGACTCCGCCAGCGAGCAGGCCGGGGCCGGGCTCGATGCCCTGACCGACACTGAGCGCGCCCGTTTCACCGAACTCAACGAGGCCTACAAGGAAAAATTCGGCTTTCCCTTCATCATCGCCGTCAAGGGGTTGACCAAGGCCGACATCCTCTCCTCGTTCGAGATCCGTATCGGCAACGACCGGGAGGCGGAATTCTCCACCGCCTCGGCCCAGGTGGAGCGGATCGCCCGGCTTCGGCTCGACGCACTCCTGTCCTGATCCGTCTGTCCAGCCCTGTTGCCGTCATCCGGCGCGCTTCTTGCTAGTCCGTCATCCGACAAAAAACGTGGCATCGCCCCTTTGCCGGGCGGTGCGGGCGACGAAAAGGAGACGGGAATGGCTGAATACGCAGAGTCCATCGGGACCCCGGAGCAGTTGCGCGATCCGGACTACACGCCGCCGCTGGCGACCGCCGTGCCGCTCGGCATCCAGCACGTGCTGGCGATGTTCGTCAGCAACGTGACGCCGGCGATCATCGTTGCCGGCGCCGCCGGCTTCGGCTTCGGCTCCAACTCGCCGGCCTTTCCGAACCTCATCTACATGATCCAGATGTCGATGCTCTTTGCCGGCGTCGCCACCCTGTTCCAGACCATAGGCTTCGGCCCGGTCGGCGCCCGGCTTCCCATCGTCCAGGGCACCAGCTTCGCCTTCATTCCGATCATGATCCCGATCGTTGCCGGCAAGGGCGTCGAGGCGATGGCGCCCCTGATGGGCGGCGTCCTCATCGGCGGCATGTTCCATGCCTGCCTTGCCCCCTTCATCGGCAAGATCCGCTTCGCCCTGCCGCCGCTCGTCACCGGCCTCGTCGTCACCATGATCGGGCTGGCGCTGGTCAAGGTCGGCATCCAGTACGCCGCCGGCGGGGTGCCGGCCATCGGCACGCCGGAATATGGCAGCCTGCAGAACTGGTCCGTGGCGCTGATCGTCATCGTCGTGACGCTGGCCGTGAAGTTCTTCACGCGCGGCATCCTTTCCGTCGCGGCCGTGCTGGTCGGGCTCATCGCCGGTTACATCGTTGCCTATTTCCTGGGCATGGTGAGCTTCAACAATGTCGCAAATGCCGCCGTTTTCGCCCTGCCCGATCCGTTCCATTTCGGTTTCGAGTTCAGCCTCGCCGCCGTCATCGGCTTTTGTCTGATGGCCTTCATCTCCGCCATCGAGACCGTCGGCGACGTCTCCGGCATCACCAAGGGCGGGGCGGGACGCGAGGCGACGACGGAGGAGATCCGCGGCGCGACCTTCGCCGACGGCCTCGGCTCGGCGATCGCCGGCGTCTTCGGCGCGCTGCCCAACACCTCGTTCTCCCAGAATGTCGGCCTGATCGCCATGACCGGCGTGATGAGCCGGCACGTCGTCACCATCGGCGCGGTGTTCCTGATCGTTGCCGGGCTGATCCCCAAGATCGGTGCGATCGTCTCCACCATCCCCATCGAGGTACTCGGCGGCGGCGTCATCGTCATGTTCGGCATGGTGGTCGCGGCCGGTATCTCCATGCTCGCCGACGTCGACTGGGACCGCAGGAGCATGGTGATCTTCGCCATCTCCATCTCCATCGGCCTCGGCCTGCAGCTTGAGCCCGGCGCGCTGCAGCACCTGCCGGGAACCGCCAAGGTGCTGCTGACCTCCGGCCTGCTGCCGGCGGCGTTCCTCGCCATCATCCTCAACCTCATCCTGCCGATGCCGCTCCCCGGCGAGGCAACGGAGGAAATCTCCGGCGGCATGGCCGGGCACCGCAACGATCCTGCTTGAATTGGGTGCGTTCAGACGCCACGCAGGCTTTACGGCGCAACGGCGCCGGCGCGCGTTGGCGCTTGCCGGGACGCGGTAGCCGCGTCCCGGAGGGAGTGATCCGGCTTGAGGCGTAAGAGGGCGGGTGTCGGACAAGCCGGCACCTGCCGCTTTCTGGATTGCTTCGCTGCGCTCGCAATGACAGCGGAAATTTGTAAAATATTTTCGACGTCATTGCTGTGCAAGTTCACGAATTCGGTGATGGCTGTTCGGTTTTCTTTTGTTCGGCGAAGGTCTTTGGCGGGATGTTTCCGATTGCCTGGTGGGGCCTGAACTCGTTGTAGTAGATGATATATTCGATGAGCTCGTTGGCCAGGTGCTCGGGGGTGTCGAA
>NZ_NPEV01000223.1 GCF_003258835.1 Rhodobium orientis
GAGTGTCAATGTCTTTTAGAAGGATGGTCAATAAACCAGAAGCAGATCTTCCATTGAGGAAGTCGTGCGCTTGTCTGTAAAATAAGCGTGGAGAACTTCATTTTCATCCAGCTGGCTCAGTTTTTGTCCGTCCTTCTCAATAATGATCGGGTGTTTGCAGCCCCTTTTAAACATGAGCATGACCTCATAAATCTGCTGTTCGGCGCACACCGTGATCGGTGCGAGTCGCCGCACTTCCCTCT
>NZ_NPEV01000224.1 GCF_003258835.1 Rhodobium orientis
TGACGGCTTGTGCCGTCGTCCTCAGCGCCGGCATCGGCGAACGTTTTATTTCGCCGGGAGCCGTCGCGAAAACGTTTTTGGGCATGGGTGATCCGGGCGATGACCTGATTATCATGTCCTTCAGGATGCCGCGGATTTTGGTCGCTCTGTTTGCCGGAATCTGTCTGGCGGCTGCCGGATCGATCCTCCAGGGTCTGATCCGCAATCCGCTCGCTTCGCCGGATATCATCGGTGTGACCGGC
>NZ_NPEV01000225.1 GCF_003258835.1 Rhodobium orientis
GTCCAGCACCGCTTGACACATGTATTAATGAAGCTTGCTGCTGAACATGGCATTCCTCAAGAAAAAGGGGTCTACATCAGCCTGCCCATTACCAATCAGGATTTTGCGAACATGGTCGGAACGTCAAGGGAAACGATTAACCGCACATTAAATGAATTGAAAAAGAAAAATCTGCTGACAGCTGACAGGAGCGGAATTTTCATTCATGATACAGACTGGCTGAACGGCTGCAATTAAGGCA
>NZ_NPEV01000226.1 GCF_003258835.1 Rhodobium orientis
CCACCGTTCGATCTCAGCTTGCCTTTTTGAAAAATCGGATTCGTTCCATAGTGTAAAAGCCAACGGAGATATTCTCATCAACGCTCCGTTTCCATTATCGAACTCAGTTGCTCCGCCGCATTGTTCAATCGGAACACCCCTTTTGAAACGCTCGATTGCATCATCAGTGGCTCTGCCAATATCAAACATGCTGCCGTATGGAGTCCAATACCCTTCCCGATACGCAGCAAACTTTTTCAT
>NZ_NPEV01000227.1 GCF_003258835.1 Rhodobium orientis
CTTCATCGGCAAGCTCCATTCCGCTTTTCAGCTCCTCAGCCACCGTTAAAAAGTCATTATAAATATTTTGCACCATTTGTTCAGCAGACTCGCTTCCGTCCGCTTCTTTAATCGCGGACATTTCCAGGCATTCCTTCATCGTTCCGACCGGAGAGCCCTGTATGGCCAATAGGCGTTCAGCCAAATCATCGATATGCTCTGCCGCTTCTGTGTAAAGCTCTTCGAATTTTTCATGCAGCG
>NZ_NPEV01000228.1 GCF_003258835.1 Rhodobium orientis
AGGCCGCACCTCGAGTTCAGAGCTGAATTCCCAAGCAGGAAAATCGGAACATTTGATACAGAGCTTGTCCATGAATTTTTGTGGAAGTTTGCACTGGAAGCACGAATGAATCTGCATGTCATCGTTCATTACGGTACGAACACACACCATATGATCGAGGCCATTTTTAAAGCGCTGGGACGTGCGCTTGATGAAGCGGCATTGATCGATCCGCGGGTCAAGGGAATTCCATCAACGAAA
>NZ_NPEV01000229.1 GCF_003258835.1 Rhodobium orientis
TGGACGAGGTAGCCGCTGACTGCCATGCTGATGAATTGGGGAAGGACCGTTAAAAACTGCAGGATGCCCATCGCTTTTGATGATTGATCTTTTGTAAAATACTGCGAGTATAAAACGGTTGCCATCACCCACATCGCCGCGGTCATACCGGCGAGCAGCCTGGCTGTGATCACCATGATGAACGAATCGGACAACAGAAATATGCAGCAGCTCAACAGAGACATTGCAAAGCCGCTGAT
>NZ_NPEV01000230.1 GCF_003258835.1 Rhodobium orientis
AGTCTTTCCATCTTGGCCGGGGCGCATGTTGAAATGGATGTCATCGGCATGATGAAGGGGTTAGTTGGAATGATTGTGATTCCTTCTTTATTGGGAATGCTCGTCAATCAATTTTCAACGCCGGAGCGGACAGCGCGATTAAGCGCAAATTGTGCTCCGTTTTCGAAAGTCGGGTTAGCCGCCGTAGTGGCGATTAACAGCTCGGTGGTCGCTTCTTACCTTAAAAACGTCGATTTAAA
>NZ_NPEV01000231.1 GCF_003258835.1 Rhodobium orientis
TACCGCTGTCTTTTTATTTTACAAAGAGCTGCTCATCACCTCTTTCGACCCGACGATGGCGGCTGTCTACGGCTTGCCGAACCGGCTGATCCACTACTTTTTAATGACGCTTTTAACAATGGTCACGGTCGCATCGCTTCAGACCGTCGGCATCATCCTCGTCGTCGCGATGCTGATCACGCCTGCCGCAACCGCTTATCTATTGACGGACCGGCTGTGGGTGATGATCTATTTGTCC
>NZ_NPEV01000232.1 GCF_003258835.1 Rhodobium orientis
GATCGGGTTAACGATTTTGGCGCAGGTAAAAAAGCGCTTCGACGTTCGTGTGATCGCTGTCGATCCTGTAAGGGAAAGGCTTGAGCTTGCCGAGGCATTCGGGGCGGATGCCGTTATTCAGCCTGGTGAAGAGGATGCAGAGCAAATGATTCTGAAGCTGACAGGCGGAGAAGGAGCGGGGATTGTGTTCGAAGCGGCCGGGATTCCCGCGACGATTGAGCAATCCGTTCGTTTGGC
>NZ_NPEV01000023.1 GCF_003258835.1 Rhodobium orientis
GCCCAAAGCGAGGCTCGCGACCCCCGTAACTTTTCGCTCGCCGAATGGCAACAGGCGAAGCGCCAGGGCAAAGACCCTCGTGCCATCAAGGCAGTTCTGCAGGATGCCTGGGCGATCTCCGATACGAAGGCGTCCTTCATCCATGCGCTGGAGGAGCGCGGCTACTGGCTAGCCAAAGGCGACCGCAGAAGTTTTGTTGCTCTCGACATGCATGGCGAGGTCTACGCCGTTCCGACATGGATTGGCGTCAGGACGAAGGCTGTCCGCCAGCGGCTGGAGAACGAAGACGACCTGCCGGATGTGGCAACCACAAAGGCAAAGATCGCCGAGGAAATGCAGGAGGCTATGCGGCGGCATAAGGGCCAGTTGCTAAGCGATCTTCAGCCGCGCAACAGCCAATTGCACAAACAGCGCCGGGCCATGGTTCACCGCCACCGCGCCACACGACGAAAGCTGATCGAGACCATCGAGCGCCGCAAATGGGAAGAGGCCCGCACCCGCCAATCTCGCTTCCGCTCTGGCCTGAAAGGGCTGTGGGATTGGGCGCGCGGCGAGGCAAAGCGCATTCAGCGACGGAACGAGGCGGAAGCAAAAGCCTGCGCTCTACGGGACCGGGAAGAACTGGACGCGCTGGTCTTCGCACAACTCGCCGAACGACGGCGGCTTGTCGATATGCGGGCCGAACTTGCCCGCGACTTCACGTCGAGGTGGCGGAACATCCGCGACGATATCCGGGCCTATGACGAAATGCGTGAACACCGAGAAATTGAAAGGAAACGACGGCGGACAAGACGGTTCGGTTAGTCGATCTTGTGTCTCGTAAAAAGATGCGCACCGGGGCCGTTTGGCACTTCGGGGTGACGCATAAACCAAGCTGGCGTTGCAAACGCACTATGTGGATTGGGACTAGAATCTGCAAATCGGAAATTGCCTGTGTCGCACTCATTCCCCTAATAATTGAGCGCTGTAATCCAAGCTTAGTTATACACAGTATCCGATATTTAATGGATTTCACTTACCACATCGGCTCTCCAGCGACGGAAAGCAACGATGACAAACCAAGAATGGTCCACGCGAGCGGACTGCTACTTAAAATTTTGCAGGAACTCCAAAAATCTCTCGGACCTCAGCATGTCGGCGTATCGACAGGATTTAGATGAACTTATCCGATATGCAAATTCGTGCTCGATCCGGGAATTCTTCTGCCCAGACTCCATTTATGTCTACATCGAGTATCTCAGGGAGTCGCGAAACCTAAAGCCGTCGACCATCCGACGACGCCTTGCCTGCGTTCGGACATTTGCCAGATGGCTTGAAAAAGAAGAGCTGATCAGCGAGTCACCATTTCCCAGAATGGACCTGAAACTCAGGGTTCCAAAGCAACTTCCGAGGGCGCTCGGCCGCGATCAAATCACGCGCATTGCCCGGCATATTCCCGACAATCCTAGCAGTGGAACACCAGCCACCCGCCATTTAGGCAGCCTGGTCGATCGAACAACGGCCCTGTCGATCAAGCTGATGCTCGCGACAGGCATTCGGGTCAGCGAACTGTCGCGTATCAATGTCGGAGATGTGTCGGCTGACGCCAAAAGTATCCGGATTTTTGGCAAGGGGTCACGGGAACGGACCGTGTTCGTCGGAAGCAAGACCCTTGCCGATGACATTCGACGCCATATCGCCGAGCTGGACTGCGGCGACCACAATGCCCCTCTCGTGCTCAACAATCGAGGCGGACGCCTTTCTCCCCAAACGCTCCGACTACGACTGCGCCGCCTCTCCTCCGACCTTGGCATCTCACCCCACGTAACGCCGCATCGATTTCGACACACCGCTGCCACGACGCTCATCGAGGAAGGTGTCGACATTCGTTTCGTTCAGCGGCTTCTCGGCCACTCAAGCATTGCGACGACCGAGCTTTATACCCACGTCAACGACCGCTCACTGCGCACGGCGATCGAAACGGCCAACGCTATGGAGAAAATCGGATTCTGAATATCGATAACTTGGAATTATGCATACGATCTCGATCATTGTGCCTCATCACAGCAATAGGGCGGCATTGGACCATTGCCTTAGGTCCATCAGAAACACCGTACCCAAAGGTACGGAGATTCTTGTGGTGGCTAATAATAGCCGGATATCAGAAACAGCAGCGGAAGCGGCCACAGAGTTCGCAAAAGTGATAAAGGTCGAAGAAAACCTAGGGTACTCTGGAGCGGTAAATCTAGGTGCCGAAAAAGCCAGCGGTAAAATTCTAATATTTTGCGACGACGACGTTATCGTTACCCCCGGCTGGTTTGAGAACATGCTCGAGTTTCATTTGAGCTCCTCACGAATAGGCGCGACCGCTGTTAAGCTCATTAGTCCGTCTACGGGCCGCGTGGTGGATTTCGGAATAGCATTCACGGAGTATAATGCGCCACATCTGTTTCAAGACGTGCTGCCGAGTCATCCTCTAACGCTTATCCGACGACGAGTACAAGCTGCTTGCTCCGCACTAATGATGATAGACAAAGAGCTATTCGCCGAAGTTGGCGGGTTTTCGGTGCCTAATCAGTCTCATTATTCGGATTTAGAATTGTGTCTCAAGATAAAGCAAAAGCAAAAACAAATTTGGGTGTTGGGTGACGTAACCTGTTATCATAAAAGTAGTTATGTGACAGACGAGCGCGCTGCTTACAAAAGTGGAGAGATTAAATGTGATGCAAAGGCTGGTTTTTTTAAAGAGTTTGGCCATTTAATTGAAACCGACCTAGATAATTACTACAAACTTTTTATCAAGGCGGAAGGCCTGCAAGATCTTATGCGCAACACCGAATTTTCTCTCGTCAGTCTAGCAAACGTGATGAACCCCAAATGGTATCATAATATTATTTCAAAATACTTCTCCATAAATTCGATATATGATCTACCGACTTATCAACGTGATAACGCCAGTTTATCATTAATGAAATTTCTTGGTAGTAATTTTGTTCACAAAAATTCTCCATTAATATATTTTGTTGATAGATACAAAAGCCTCAAAGAAAACGCATACTGGTTTGGTAACAGAGTAAGCAATTCTGATGTAATTTTTGACAGAAATGGGAATGTTTTTCCTGTTGAAATTCTTCTAAAAGAGCAAGAATGGTCGACGGATGAGCTCTGCCGAACTTCGGCAAAATCGAATGACGAAGTTGCTGTAAAACCTACACTCCAGAAAAGTCTTGATGAGGCAAAATCTGTTCTGAAGGAATATTCAAACACAAGCGCTGGAAATGATAAAACCTTTAGAGCGTTTACCCACTTAGTAAACTCCATCCCAGCGCTCCGAGCCCATCGAGATTACGTCGAAGCGAACGAATGGGGCTTCGGCGACCGGGCTTTTCACATGATGTGGTTAAATATAATTAACGAGCTTTCCATGAGCGAAAAACCGATCACCGCGCTCGAAATAGGTGTTTTTAGGGGCCAAATAATCTCTCTTTGGCACCTAATCGCCGATTTGCTTGGGATACAGCTGCACTCCATTGGGATTACGCCGCTTGCTGGAACGAACGAAGAAAAGGGCACAAATTCGACGGCCGGTTCTCTCAAGAAAGCGAAAAGTTTCTACCCAGATTCCGACTATATTGATGACATACGCCGGATATTTTCAGATTTCAGATTAGATATCGACCGGAATGAATTGATACGAGGATACTCGCAGGACCCAACCGTGAAGTCTAAGATTTTAGGAAAGAAATTTGACATAATCTATATTGATGGCGATCATCGGTACAAATGCGTGAAATCAGACATTGAATATTATCAAAACCTCGTTAACGATAACGGGTACTTAATAATCGATGACGCCGGCTGCGACATGCAAGGGAACGCTTTCTGGAAGGGCATTCCATCGGTTACAAAGGCTTTGAAAGCCATCGACAGTCAACAGTTTGAAAACCTCTTCAACGTTGGACACAACCGGGTTTTTCTAAAAAGACAGTTCTAAGGGCATGGAAAATTTAAACGCTCCCTAGAATAGGTGCTTTGCGGTACATATTGCGAATGAAAAAGGCTGAATTCGATGTCGGCCATTGCTAATATGGTCGATACAGCTTCTCGCCTTTTGTTCCGCCTAATTAGAGATTTATCCCTCGCAAGAGACTGAGCCTGGAAGAGGCGCAAAGTGACGGCATAATCTTCAAAAAACCAATCAAACCGATCCTCGATCTCTGCGTTCTCGACCACAGAAACAAGCTCCTCGAACGCTCTGCTTAGTTCTCCGATCGCCTTTTCCTTTTCTTCGAGGATTTGCCAAATCTTTGCTCCAGCGTGAAATGCCACCCAATATACCTGTCCAAGATCGAAACGGCTGGAAATATCCTTCGCATGTGCAACGAACTCAAGTGCCTCTTCAGCAGCAAGCAGATCCTCACCCTCCAACATAAAGATAATGGCACCCAGGATCGATAATTTGGCCTCATGAAAAGGATCTAGACTAATCTGGCAATTGAGGATTTCTCGCCTGATCAATTCGAGCGCTTCCTCCCTCTTTCCCTCTAAAATCAGAATGTGGGAATGATGCAGCTTAGCCACCGCGCGATTGGTTATTAGTTCGTGAGCTGGGAGAAACATTTCATCGAACATTGATAAAGCATTTTGCCACTCTGCCAAAAGCTGTGGAGTTTCGGCGGCAAAGCCATAATGAATATAGCCGTTATCTATATGCTGTTGGAATTCAATGTATTGACACTTGCCAGCGCGGGCCGCCTTCATTGCGACTAAGCCGACTTTCCTTGCTTCAAGACTTCTCCTATGTCCTAGCAGCGCAGCGCAAAGGCGATTAGCAATAAGCCCAATAGCCTCTTGTTTCGAATTTTCTGTCAAAAACTGCAGGTCTTCTACCGAAGAAAACGCAGCCTTAAGTACGCGCATTGCCTTTTGATCTTGGCGCATGCCCAACAATAATGAACCAAAGCGAACACACAGCATCACGTATTCCGAGCCGGCATCCCTCAATTGTTTAGTTCTAACATGCAATTCAGAATGGATAAGTTGGTACAATTCCGCTGCCCGTTCATACCCGAGAACGGGTCGCAATCGATACGCAGTATGATCGAATATGCGTATGACGTAGCCAGCTGAGAACCAAGAAAGAAGGCGATCAAGCTCTAAGCGTACCAAGGGTTCTATCAATGGAAGCAAGTCGGATGCATCTACTCTGCCTTGATCCAAGTGGTCAAAAAGCGTTGATATTTGTGACTTGGCTAGTCGATTGAATCTGATCTCCTGCAAGGTAAATTGAGGAAGATAAAGCATCTGCCAGCGACTGTCTCTGAAGAACACTTCCAGGTCACTGTCTACTTCTTTTGACGCTGGACGTTTTGCCCGCATGAGGCGCAGCAGAGTCTGATGGCGGAACTCGATTGCTCGACCGGCATCTTCCACAACTAGTCCAAGCTCAATGAGCCTAGAAACGTCAGGCAGCTCAATTCCTAAAGCATCGAAGGCCATACTCGGAATCAACAGGAGCTTACTCAACAGATCAACGATGAGCCATTGCTTAGAGCTCAGTGTGTGCTCGAATGCCTCAAATCGCCGGGAAAGCAGGACGTCCAATCGGCGAGTGTTGTTGCCAGTAACTAGTGAAGCAACTTCTCGCTTGACCAGCTTGTAGTCCGAGACATAATACCCAATATTGTCATGTGATATGGCACCGCGTTGTTCAAGGAGCAAAATAAACTGCTCTACAAAGAGCGGAGTCAACTCTAGCTCTTTCAGCAATGATTCAGCCAACCCCGAGTAAATTTTCGTGAAACTCTCGAGCGCGCTGCCATCACCAACGCGTAGACAATTGTTGAGAAATTCCCGCGCCTCAGAATTGGACAGCTCACCAAGTTCGATAGATGACACCTGCTCTGGATGAGTGCTGCCTAAGTCAAGTAACCGCCGAAGATACAGACTAGACAAAGAGCCAGGCACAACAAGATCTGTATTGAGTGCCTGCACAACAACAATCTGGTGATTACTATCGAGCAGCTTGGTCGTCAAACCGTTAAAAAACTGTATCGTTGTCGAATCTAAGCCTTGAATATCATCTAATATTATGCCCAACCGTTGCCCCGCCAGCGAAGCTAAAAAGGCATCTTCGCATTCGCGAATGTTTGCTGAAGGCGGCCAGGAAGGATCGTACAAAAGTCGGTCTATGACACGACGAGTTTCTACTTTTTCTCTCCATGGTGCATTCAATTCGTTGTCGGCCTCGTCAGGAGCTTGGCGTGGAAGGCCATATCGTGCGGACAAGTACCTACGAAAGAACTCATCAAAGCTAGTCATCCGGGCTAGCTCTCCACGGAGATAGATAATGCGATATCCCAGTTTGTAGAGACGGTTCCTTAACTCATAGAGCATTCGTGACTTTCCACTTCCACTCCGACCGTAGACGGTGTGCAAGATCGGCCTATCGCGGAAAGAAACGATACGCTCAAACTTTCTCAGGCTCGAAATGTAAGAATTACCAACCAGCGGTGAACGAAAAAGTGAACTAACGGAGACCGAAGACGGTAGATAACAACACGAAACGTTACGACCCGCGCCATTGACCGTCCAGCGTGGCAGTTGAATTTTCTTACCGGCAGCAAAGGTGCGAAAATGCACGCGTCGCCGGATTACCTCGCCAGCAGAAAGCGTCACTTCAAATGAATAATCATTCTTTTCAATTTGCTCGTCGAGAAGCTCGAAATGGCGCAAAATCGTATTACTTGCAAATCGAACGATGACTCTCTCAACGCGGTGGTGCGTTGAATTGTAGAGGTAGAAGTCAAGAGCGAAGGTTTCCAAGACGTTCAGCAGCCCAATTTCGTCGCATCGCTTGTCAGAATCTTCGAATAAGGACTCACTCATGCCACGGTCCGTTAGATAAGTTTCCGGATCGCGAGTGAGTCTTGAGGTGACGGCAACATTTCCTGCATATCGTGCTCGACGAGAAGTAAAAGTAGGAAAGAACTCCCTCAACAATGAAGGGAAACGTAATATGATCGCTTCCAGGCTGTCATCATGAAAAATTCGGACTCTAATGTTTGTTTGGTCCTCGAACGACGCGAGATGCTCAATTGCGTTAGAGTTGATCCGGCTATACGAGAAGAAGAGTATTTCGGACAAATTGTCGGCAACCGCCATGACAAGTGAAGGGCTAAGTGTTCTTATTGACAGCGGAGCGCTGTGGTTTTTTGCCTCTGCAGCAACATCCCTACGGTCCAAGCGGAAGAAATCTCTACCCCTATCCCAGGAATGAGGCGTCTTAACCCAACGCCCCCCCTCCATCTTTTGAAGAATCTGGGAAACGAGTTCTTCGAAATATAGCCCGTCTCGACCGGCGGTGTTTACGAACCTCTGCCAATGCTCTTCTTTAAGATGGCGCATAATTCCAAGTTATCGTTTGTTGATATGCATTTGTGAAATCGGCACGTGGCCGGAAGGTACGGTTAGCACAAGTTGAGACAAATCGCGATGCCTGACACGCGCCTCTCTGTGCGGAAAACGGTGGCGCTACGCTTTCGAGTGGTTGGGCGCGGCTTTGCGCGCAAACGCCCGGCGGTCTTGCCGCCGGGCGCTTTTTTTTGGCGTTACCGGACGCTATGCAGCTTTGAAGCGCTTTTTTAGGTCCTTACCGCGCTCTACGGCGTCGATGCCGCTGCGCTTGGTGTATCCGCTCATGGGAAACGCCATGTAGCGCGGCTGCCAGTCGGGCGTATGCGGCTTGCGGGTGCCGTCGATGTGATCGCGGATGATCTTCTTTTGCACCTTCGCCGTTGAGGTGACGTGAGCATCGGCGGTGGCCTTTCCGGCGACTTCCTTCACAGCGGCGTTGATCGCTTCCTTGTCCTTCCACAGATCGAAAAAGGTGTCATCCGGCGTCCAGTGCGCGGCCATATCGGTTGACCGGAGAATGCCGAGCGCTTCGACGAGCGCGCTGCCACTCGACAGGGTTTCGGCGACGACGAACGTCAGGATGCGCCGGACGCTGTCGTCGTCGAGGTCCACGAGCTTAGCAAAGACGGACACAAGATCATGCGACCGACCGTAGTCGTGCTGGCGGTAGACGAGCGTGTCGCTGTCGTCCTGTTCGATACCAAGCAATTGCCGCACCGCCTCGCGTTCGGCAGCGGATGCCGCCTCAGCCGTGCTGGCGGCGAGGCTTTCGCCAATGGCCTCGCTGTTCGCCTTTTGCGGTTCGGCGCAGACCGTCCATAGGGCCGATCCGGCAATGATCTGCGCCGTGGCCACCCGAAGCGCAAGCGCGGGATCGCTCAGGAGATCGAGCCGCACGGCGGCATGGCGGTGCAGGTCGAGATAGTTCTGCATGGCCTTGGTGAGTTCGGGCCGTTCGCAAGCCTGCTCGTCGGTGTTGTCTGCTTCCGCCTTGTCGCGGCGCTTGGCTTCCTTCTCGGTTATGTAGCCCTCGTGGACCGTGATCTCGCCGTCCTTGGCGATCTGGATATAGACGCGGCCTCCGTCCTTCTTTGTCGCCTTGCGGTACTCCCAACTGGCGAAGAACGCGCCGACTTCCGTGATTTCCACATCCTGCCAGCCCTTGGCGAGGATGTCGTCTTTGAGCTTGGCAATGGCCTCGTTCTGCAAAGACCAGAAGGCGTCCGTGTCGTCGAAATACCGCTCGTCACCGAAGAGATCGGCAACGATCGCGCCGACATACTCTTCGATCTCGAACAAGGCGTTCTCGACCGGGATTTGCTGGCCGCCGAAGAGCCACTGGCGCAGCGCGTAGCCGTGCGGCGCGTATGCGTCCTCGTCCTTGAACAGCGCCCACCAGTCCTGTTGCTGGCGCTTTGTGGCAAGGGTCATCGTCCGCAGCGTCTCGGCTCCGATGTCGCCCCTGCGAAAGGCGGTCAGGATCGGCCCGATGATGTTGGCAATGGCCAAGCGTTGTTTGACGAGCCGCTCGGTCACGCCGAACTCGCTGGCAATGTCGGCAACGTCCTTGCCTTCCCCTACCAGCGCGGCGAAGGCCTTGTACTGGTCGATCTCGTCCATCGGCAGGCGGGCGACATTTTCCGCAAGCGAGGCCTCAATGGCTTTCGCATCGTCGCCGTCCTCCATGACGATGCAGGGCACGGGCTGTGCCTCGGCTTCCTCGGCCAGTTTGGTCAAGGCGTGATAGCGGCGCTGTCCCGCGACGATCTCAAAGCCTTCGCAGTTGGGCCGCACCAGAAGCGGCTGCAACAGGCCGAGCGAGCGGATGCTCGGCACGAGATCGGCGACATCCTTGCCGCCCTTCTTGCGGACGTTGACCTTGGCGGGTTTCAGTTGGTCGAGGGTCAAATGGGTGAGTTTCATGGGGTTTCTCCTTATTGCTTTGGGTTGAAATGAACGGTGCACAAGCGCACCCGTGAACGGCCCTAGCGGGGCCGCTCTGGGGCAGGCTCGGATGCTTTGCGGGGTTCGGTTTGCAAGCCGTGCAGGAACTCGGCGGCTTTCGCGGCTTGTGCTGCCGCCTTGAAGACATACTTCTTGTCGTTCCGGAGCGCGGTCAGCCAGCCCTTGATGTAGAGGGCATGGTCGTCACGCGGCGTCTGCACGATGCCGATGGCCGAACACAGGAAGGCTGCACCAAGCTCGGCGACCAGTTCCTCGAATGCGTACTTGTCCCGCTCGGCCCCGGTTTTTGCCTTGTCGCGGTCAAGGCGGTGCGCCGCTCCCGTCCAGTGGGTCAGCTCGTGCAGCAGCGTTGCGTAGTAGTTCTCCGTGGCGCTTGCCTGTTTGGTCTCCACAAAGGCCTTGGTGTCCGGGATTTGAATGAAATCCTCCACCCGGTGGTAGAACGCCTTGGCGCCGCCGTGACGGATATCGGCTCCGGTATTGGCGCAGAAGTGGTCCGCCGCTTGGATGCGGGTCACAAGGTCGATATCGCTACGGTTGACGAGGTTGGCGCGGTCGTATCCGTCAACCTGATCGGCATTGAAAACGGTATAGGTCTTGAGCATGGGAACGGCGCGTTCTTCCGTTTCGCCGCTGTCGGTCTGCTCTTCCCGGAGCAGCGTCTTATAGAAGATGATCGGGCTTCCCTTTTCGCCCTTGCGTACGCTCGCGCCGCGCTCCTTCCACTGGTTGAAGGTCGCCCAATGGCTGGACGAAAAACCCTTGTCCTGCTGGTCGAACCAGAGGGAGGGGATATTGATGCCCTGGTATCGATGTTCGGTGATCGGGTTGAGCGGCAGTCCTTGCGCTGCCAGTGCCGCAAAGGGCGGCTGGTAGTCGGCAAGGTCTACCGTCTCCAGAACGGCAATGATCTTGCTGGTGACCTCCTGATAGATATCTTTCTTGGCCATGGTGTCCTCGCTTGGGGTCTGGGGTTCAAATCCGGCGAAGCTCTCAGGAGAGAAAACCCGCCGCGCATGAACCCTTGGCCAGCGCCGAGCGTCCGAAATCCCGGAAACAAAAAAGCCGCCGCCGGAGAACCGACGGCGGCGACCGCAACGGACGCTATGACCGCAAGCAGGGCGCCCCAAAGCCTTGCCGCTTGCGGCGCCGAAGGCGGTCCGGGCCACACGGGAGGCACATGGTGCCGAATGGAGCGGGCCAGCCCGGACCAAGGCTATTGGATCAGGCGACCCTGCGGCGGTGTAAGCTGGCAGATGGGGTCCAAGCGCGTGCAACGCGCGAGCAAAAAACAAGTGGCGGCGACCTGCCGCCGCGTCTCTTCCTGTCCGGGATCGTCACCCGCATGGGCCGAAACCGCCCGCCGGCGTGCCGAAGGGCGGGTTCGGTGGAGCGAAGCGCAATAGAGCCCGCAAGACAGCCAAACACCGTGAATGTAGGGCTTTCTGGGTATGAATTTGGATCTTAGTCCGAAATCATCACCATTTTCGGGTATTTATGGGTAAGTTATTGGATATGACCTTCCGCATCGACACGTTGGCCACCACCCCGGAAATCTTCGCTCTCATTGCCGAGATCGACGAATTCAAGGCCGCGTTGCGAGCGATCGGAACGCTGGCGCCACGTGGCGACCATCGAAAGCATCAGCTCTTCCACTCGCATCGAGGGCGCGAGGCTCAGTGACAGCGACGTGGAGCCGTTGCTCTCCAATTTGGATATCCGCCCGGTGTGCTATCTCTTGGGGGGGTCGAGAACGAGATGCTCCAAGCAGAGCATTTGTTGCGCAAACTCAAAGCCTGAAATGGGCGGAGAGCCCACATTCGCTGCGCACGGGGCCGACGACCGCTTCGCCGGACAAAACTTGCTTCCGGCATCGTAGAGGCCAATGACTGCAAGCGGCCCAGAGCTTACACAGACTTCCGGTAAACCGGGTAGGAATTGAGCGTTTGCTTCGGTTGTGGCAAACGGCTACTTCGAAGCTCAGAAGCCGGTTGTCTACTAAAAGTAAGCATCCGGCGCCACAGCGGACCTTCTGGCCTTGACGCGCGTGGTCGCCTAAATTCTGCACGCGGCTGGGACAAAATTTAGAACATGGTAAGAAGCCCGGTATGAATACCAGTCTTACTAAAGTCGGCCATTGGATCTCCGATAAGCTCATCCAAATAGCGGAAGCGTTGCGCCTGAGATTCGCTTCGCCCGTGGGGCCAGCGAAATTCGTCGATCTCGCCCCAACCGATGAGGCTGACCAAGGAGGGGTGTATTCGGCTGCATTGAAGTTCGCGACCGACAGTCCGGACGTATCTAACATCGCGCTCACCGGGCCTTATGGCTCTGGCAAGAGCAGCATCATCCGATCGTTCTTGAAGTCCTATCCCCGCCAAGCCCTGCACATCTCTCTCGCCGCCTTCTTACCGGAAGCAGGCGATGAGCGACGCACGGTGACCAAACAGGAGATTGAGCGGAGTATCCTCCAGCAACTGCTCTATGGCGCAGATGCAAACAAACTGCCGCTCTCGCGTTTCAAGCGTATCCAATCGCCAGGATTTTGGTCGATTTTCCTATCACTCTACATTCTTACTGGGTTGCTCGCTCTCTGGCATGTATTCCATAATCGTGCAGCGATTTTTGAGGGTTCATATTTCGAACCCTTCGATCTCACGAACTGGCTCGATATCTCCGTAGCCGCTTTCGCGCTGATCTTTCTCTGGTCTGCGATTCATCACTTCTACGTCGCCAGCTTCGGCGTGTCACTTAAAAGCATTTCGCTGAAGGACATCGAGATACGGCCGTCGTCGGACGACCAGGATTCGATCCTTAATCGTCACCTGGACGAGATAGTCTACTTCTTCCAGTCGACGCGTTACGATCTCGTTATCGTGGAGGATCTCGATCGCTTCGAGGATTCCGACATCTTCGTCACCCTTCGCGAGATCAACAGTCTCGTGAACGGCAATGTGGGTGTGAGACGCCAGGTCAGATTCCTCTACGCGCTACGCGACGACATGTTCGTCAACACTGACCGGACCAAGTTCTTCGAATTTATCATCCCCGTCATCCCGATTATTAACAGCTCTAACTCGATTGACATGGTGCTCGCGCAGGGCAAGCGGCTGGAACTGGACGGAAGGCTCGATCAGCAGTTTCTGCGCGAAGTGTCTCGTTACCTAAGCGATCTCCGGCTGATCCACAACATCTTCAACGAGTACGCAATCTATGTCGCAAATTTGGAAACCGATGGCGAGAACGTACTCGACGCCACGAAGCTTCTCTCCGTGCTGATCTATAAGAATGTCTATCCTAGGGATTTCGAACGGCTCCATCGCGGCGAAGGTCATCTTGCCAAAATTTTAGGGCGCAAAGACGAGCTCATCGCTGCGCGTGAACGGAGCTATCGATCCGAGATCGCCGAACTCGAACGCGATGTCGAAAGGACCGAACAGGAGATCGCGAAGAATTTGAGAGAACTCAAACGCATTTATGCGATGGCCCTTCTCGAAAAGATGCCGCCCAATATCGCAGGGTTAAGCCTGCCGGGACAGTCCTATGTAACGCCCGCTAAATTATCCGAGCACAAAGATTTCGAACAATTCATTACGGCGCCAGCCCTTTACTACAACACTCTTAATGGTGGACAGCGTCAGTTCCAGGATGCTGCCTTCCAAAAAAGTGTCGATCCCGAAGCAAGTTATGCCGAACGGGCGCGAAGCATCGAGCACAAGGCCGACGAGCATAAGAAGGCTGCGCATCGGAGGATCGCCCATCTGAGAAGTGAGGTCAAAGCGATCCGGACTTGCAAGTTCAATGTCTTGCTGCGGTCCAGTACGCAAGAAGTCGAAGGCCTTTTCGAAAATCTCGGCGACGGCGGTGAACTCGCCCGGTTCCTGCTCTTAGAGGGCTATCTCGATGATAGCTACTACCAGTATACGTCCTTGTTCCATTCTGGACGGCTTTCGCCAAACGACAACAAGTTCCTGATACAAATAAGGGCTTTCCTCACTCCTGAGCCCCTTTTCCCAATCGACAACCCGAGTGAAGTCATCGCGGGAATGAGGGAGGATGATTTTGGCCTCGATTATGCGCTGAACGTCCGGCTCGTCGACGCGCTCCTGGAGAGCGAGGAGCACAAGGGGCGGCTCGGGAAGGTCTTCACATATCTTTCGAACGAGTTTCCAAACCAGCAGGAATTCTTCGAAGCCTATTACGCGACGGGATCGCACGTTGGCGAGTTTTTGAGGCAGCTCGTTGACGCTTGGCGCAACTTCGTACCCGCGGCCATTGAGAGCTCCTCCGCGGTCTTGCATATCGCGAGGCTCATCGAACATCTTCCGCCGGCCATGCTGGCTCGCGAGCGCGAGGAACACCCCGAGCTACGGACATTCGCGGCCGGCAACCTCCGGGACATTCTCGACCTCTTGGAGGGGGTTGATCCGGTCAAGCTTGAAGAGTTGTGTATCGAGACGAAGGACCTTGCTGCGATCGATGGATATCCGAACGTCGTTCGTAAACTGTACGAGCTCGGCCATTATCGCCTGAGCGAAGCGAACTTAGGCTACATTTTCGGCTCAATCCTCGGAGAAGATACCGGCCCGGCCTTGCGTAAGCGATATTACTCGAGGGTGCGAAACTCCGGAGCCGAACCCCTCCTCGACCGGGTGGAAAGCGATTTCGAAGCGTACTTCGCGAACGTACTGCAGGATATGGACGATGACGATGAGGAGGATATCGACGCAATACTGGCTGTGATGTCCCGCGATGAACTCAATGCCGAAGAGATAGAAACCTTCGTCCTGCGCCAAACGAAACTTTTGCCATCGCTCGAAGAAGTACCCGAGCGGTATCGGGCCATTGTGGTCCGCGGGGCCCAGATCGCTCCCACTTGGTCTAATTGCCTCGCTTATTTCCGATCAGAGACTTTCGATAGCGACGCTCTTATCACCTTCCTTGATGATGACGAGGTCCGCGCCACTCTTCTGGAAACGCCGATTCCGGTAACAAAAGAAACATTTCCTCTCCGTCAATTCCTGATCGAAGCAGATGATCTTGAAGATGAGGCATATCGCGCATATGCGCGGGCCCTACCCAAACAATTCGAGAAATTTCCCGAATCTTTAAGCGCTCGAAAGCGTCGGATACTTATCGATGAGCGGCGTGTCACGTTCAATGCCCAGAATTTGGCTGCGCTCGACGGCGAGGTCGACCTTCAAACGGTATTCGTCGCCCAGAACATCGCCTCCTATCTTCGCGACCCCAGCTCTTTCTCGATCGACGATGACTTCCGCGAGCGATTGCTTGCCACCGATATCACGAACGGCGAGAAGCGTGCTATCATTGATTTGATGGACTTGAGCGGTCTTCCCGGCCTTCCCGAGCGTGCCGGCATTGTCGGGCCGATCCTGTTGCGGACAAATGGCGCTCTGCCTTCACTCACACCTGACATCGTCAAGGCAATTATCGTGAACGCTAAGCCATTAAGCACACGGGTCCAGTTACTCAATCTCCTCCACGAAACGCTCGATAAGAACGATGTTCGTGAGGTCTTGGGAGAGCTTCCTTACCCATATTCGAAAATCCAAACCGGATATGCACGCCCCACGCTCAAGAGAACGAATGAAAACAGCGAACTTGTGAGTTGGTTGGATGAGCGCGACATCATCTCTTCGGTAGGAAAGCCGTTCTGGTCGAACGATATCATGGTTAATCTATATCGGTCATAACGTGATCACCCATGCCTTCGACTCTTTCGCGCGCCCTCTTGCACCCGCGTTTCGACATTCGGCGGATGCATGTGCTGGGGCTGATAGCCGATCGGCCGCTTTTGGATGTTCGCGACAATGGTCAGAACGTCCTAAATGGGGCGGGTGCGGAAGTTGGATCTGCTTCGCGTCAGCCCAGCCGGGGTATCCAACAGGGGGCGGCCTTTGAGCCCCCTTTGGCAAGATCGCGTGTAGTACACGCACATCTTGCGGAAGCGCAGTTCCCCGTTCCAATTCCGGTACGGCGCGTGACGGACAATGTCGGTTTCAGATCAGGTGGTTTCAATTCGAGGTTCAGGTGCGTTTCACGACGTTCGGCTTTTCACGTTATTTCGTTGAATGAAAGGGCGTCGGTTTCCGGACCGCGATGTCACGAAGGTCTGATCGATCGTCTATCTAATTTCTGTCGGACGATTTGATTTCGTCGTTTATTTATTTAACTGGCCAATGTTTTTCTGTACGATGTTTGTGCCGGGTTGTTTTGGCCCGGTGCGGTCTGGAAACCCGCTTGCACGCATATCGGCTCTACGGGCCGGATCGCGTCGATATAAGGCTTTGCTCGAATAAGGCGCACGTTGCGTGCAACGGTTTTCAGGATCCGGCTCACCAGCTTTTTGCCGAAAGGAATTTTGTTATGACCAATCCGGAGATTTTGAAACTGATCGACCAGGCCATGGAGGATGCGGCCAGGGCGATGGGGCAACTGGGACGCGCCCGGTTTCTCATCGACCAGGATATCGAGAACGAAAAGGCCGCCGAACAGCTTGGGCTGACGACATTGGCCGGGCTGCCCGTGGACGAGAGATAAGAGACAGACCGGAGGTCCGCCGGGATCATCCGAGACCGGGTACGGAAGGCTCGGGCATCGGCATGTCTGCAAGCTCGTCGTCCAGATCGATGTTCGGTTCGGCGTTGGTGGCGGCGGTGCGCTTGGCGTCGTTTTCGAAGTCGATGCCTTTAGCATGGACTTTCACCGCATCCGGCGCATGGTCGCGCAGGTATTGGCGCCGTTCTTCGAACTCCGCTTGCGTCATCTTTCCGCTATCGAGTAGCTCCTGCGCCTCGTCGAGGTCGGACTGGAATTCGATGAGTTTTTCACGCTCTTGGAGGAGCCGTTCCCGTTCTTCCATCGCATCGCGGTAGCTTTCCCATCGCGGCCGATCATCGTCGATGTCGTCGGGCGAGATCGTTTCCGCATCCAGTTCCCTGCCGAACTCGTCGAACACCCGCGTGCCGTCTTCCGTCTTGAAGACACGGCGTCCGTCTTCCAGCACATGCGCATGTGACAACATCCGCTCGATATGGGCTTCGACGTTTTCCAGCCGTTCGTTGTTGTCCCGCAGGGCTTCGTAGGTCGCCTCGTGATAGATGTTGAGTTCCGACTGAAACAGCTCGGCCTGCTCGGCGGTGATGATCGTCGTCGCGAGGTCGATGAACTCGGACTCGCTTTGGTCGACCTGCTCCTCCCTCTGTCGGCGGTCCCGGTCCTTCTGCTCGCGAAGCTGCCACAGGACACGGCGGTGCGCCTCTTCATTCGCGCCCCTTCGAAAACTCCGTCCCAATGCTCCTGCGACGACCAGTTCCATCACTCACCGCACTTTCTCTTGATCAGAACCGCCAGCAAGGTGGCCGGATAGCGGTCGGCATATTTGCGGAATGCCGCCTCCACAGTGTCCATCGTTGCCGTGTTGTCGGTGTAGAACCAGCCATAGATGCAGTTCATGCCGCTGGTGTCGTTACCGCCTTTTGCGGCGGTATCCTTGCGGAACCGGGCATAGGCCAAGCCTTCGACGATCCCGGCAACATAGCTGAAGCGTTCGCGCAACGGCATCTTTTCCATGACGAGCCCCGCCGTCATCGGCGAACCCGCATTGTCGCTGGCGAACGCCGTATTGATGCCGAGAACAAGTGCCCCGGCGACCGCAAGTTTCTTGATCGTATTGGCATGAGGAACACCGCTCATAACCGACCGATTTTGCGGATATTTGAAGTTGATCTTCGAAATTTGGTAAAATTGAAGAATATCAAGGGATAAGCGGCAAAGATGCCGCGGTTCCCCCAACTACGCGGAAAGGGTCGATTGTGTGACGGGAGGAGGAAAGCGAGAAGTCACTTAACACACTGATATTAAATGAAAAGAATAGCATACATGCGTGTGTCCACCAGCGAGCAGCGACCGGACCGTCAAATTGACGGTCTCAAGGGATATTATGACGAACTGCATCTGGAGACATTGTCGGCTATCAGCAAACGCCGTCCGGTCTACACGCAGATTATGCGGCGCCTTCGGCGCGGCGACGTGTTCGTGATCTGGGATTTGGACCGGGCTTACCGGTCGACGCAGGACGCGCTGAACGAGATCGATAAGCTCAACAAGCGCGGAATCGGCATTCACATTGCCAGCATGAGCATCGACACCACGTCTCCCTTCGGCAGGCTGCTCTATATCTTCATCAGCGCTTTGGCCGAGTTCGAACGCGATCTCCTTTCCCAACGGACGAAGGAAGGTCTTGCAGCCGCTCGCAAACGCGGCAAGCGGCTTGGTCGGCCGCCGATCCTGAGCAAGCGACAATTGCGCAATGCAGCGCGGCGGCTGGCAAACACTGGCGAGAGCTACGAGACCGTTGGAAAGCGCTACGGCGTTTCGGGTTGGACGCTCTCACGAGCTATAACGCGGGAAGGTGTGGGGGTCTCCAGGCAATAGACGGAAGGGGGAAGGCTGACTGCGCAGACGCACTTCAAATGTCCTCCGGTTAATCGAATGCTGACGTCCCGCTCAAGCCGGAACCAAACGCTCCGTGCCAATCTGGTTGCGGAAACTCGAGCCGGACAGTCTTCGCATTGCGCCGAGCATCACAATTGGGCGGAGAACCGACTTTCGCTGCGCTTCGTTCAAATGACCGGAATGGGGCCGAGAGAAGACTGGCTGCATTCTGATTGTCAGGTGGGTTAGCTGCCGCTCAAGGCTTCCATTCTGACGGGTATTCATCGGACGCATGGAGAAGTAGCCAAATAGACTTCGGGCAATTCAGGCGTCGCATGAATTTCGTCTTCGTTAACCACATATTGCCCTCAATGCATTCAGGATATTTCTATCCAACCCTAGAGTACCCGTAGGCATTCTTAATATATGAACTCAGGAAACGTCCTTTTGAACCAGCCTGCATGAGCTGGTCGTACATATTTTCGGGTACGCCATAGTATTGGTAGATCGTTCCACTCAGGAATTCGACTTCCAGAATTTGTGATGGCGCATCGTACCCGATGGAAGCAATATTTGATGACGCGACGGAGTATCTCTCCATGAATTCCTCCTAATCTCCCTCTGATTCGTCATCGACAGGTTGACGCTGAATCTCGATGGTATTGATGACTGCCCGAGCACGCTGGGCGCGCCACGAGGCTACAACCCGATCGTACCCTTCCTCTCGGCGAGGTATCGACCACCGTTCGCTAACCTTGGGATCACTGCTTCTGGGTTGATGCTCTTTGGCCGGCAGGGTGATCCGGCAGCGCATTGGAAGCTTTGCGGCCTCTCCCATGATAATGGCCTCGCCAGTTCTCAGAACGGGTAGCACGTCAAGCAGGCTAACAAGTCCATCAGGCAATGTGCCCTGCACCCTTGCCCGATCTTGAGGATTGGAAAGACGCAAGGCGAAGTAGGTCCCGCACTGGGAGAGGATCGTCTCGTCGACCTCCGAAGGCCGCTGACTGATGACCATTGCACCTACGCCGTATTTTCTGCCTTCCTTGGCGATCTTTTGCACTGTCTGGGAAGCTAACCCGTTCGCGCTGCTGGACAGATATCGATGTGCTTCCTCCATCACGACTAAAAGCGGGCGCTCAGCGCCGCCTTCCGATTTCTCTCTGCTCCAGAACATCGACTCGTAAACGACTTTGAGAATTGAGCCCACTAGCCGTTCAAGAACGAGGCTGGGAACACCCGAAAGATCAAGGATTGTGATCGGCTTGGGACCGCCGATCCATCCGGCCAATAGCTCATCAAGGTCCTTGTTGATTGTACCGTCGAGTTCGGGTTCCCAGTTGCCTGGGTGGAGGAGAAAATTGTAGCGCCGATCAAGCAGCAAAGAACGAAGCTGGTTGAGCTGCCTACGGATGCCGATGGCCTGTTGGTTCAAAAACGGACCTTGGGCTCGCATTGCGTGAGGCTTGTAAGTCGGAGCGACGAGCTGGTCTGCATCGCCTGGATTTTGCAGCGTGGGCTGGTCGCGGTTCGGCCCCTCAAACGTCGCAACTTCGAAATTGATAAGATCATACCAGAGCTGCTTGAGACTGAACGGGAGAGGCGTATCGACTGTGATCGAGCTTTCAAGAACACCTGGAAAGCTCTGAGCCGTGTGCGAAGCGACCTTGAGCTGGAAAATCTTGTCAGTGAATGCGGTCTCGCGCGCACCATCAACGCCACCCGTAAGAAAGTCGAGCAAATCGGATGCGTCCAACGCCCAATAGGGCATCAGCAGTTCCTGTTCACCGGCTTGTGGATCGACCGAAAAAATAGTGGCGATATCGGAGAGTGCAGCCGAATACTCGCCGTGTATGTCGAGCATGAGAATGCGAGCGCTTGGGTAAGCTTCCACCCCTTCTTCTGAGCTAGAAATTGAGCGCAATAGGCTCGCGATAGTTGTCGATTTGCCCGAACCCGTTGAGCCCAAGATCGCCGAATGACGAGTGACCAACTCGTTCAAGGCAAGTTTGGCGGGGATGCTCTCGGCGCTGGACAAGGAACCGATGACAACCTGACCCCGTTCGCTCGCGCCGTATATCTTGGCGAGGCTGCTCTCGGTTGTGATGTGCACGCCATCCCCGACATTGGGATATTGGCTGATACCTCGCTCGAAGACTCCGCTTATCGCCTCTCCGACAAGCTGCACTTCAATCCATCGGCCAGTGTCGGCTTCGGGGACAACGCCAGTCTGAGGTGCGGCCTTGGCCCCCACGCCTGACACGACCCCGTACAGTTCCTGATATCCCTGCGGAATCCTGACGAAGCTGCCAACCTGTCCGATCCGGTAGGCCCGCCCCTCGATCATTGAGAGACCTGACGCGACAGACTGAGCGAGATGAACGCTTACAGCAGAACCGGAAACCGATGCGACGCTGCCCAGATATGTAGGGTCGCGACTAAGCACTTTCGGTACCAGCCGCTAGCAGTGCTTCAGTTTCTTTGGCGTCATCTCCCGCACTTACCGCGGGTCTTGAAAGAATGTCCGTCGCCTGAGCCAAGGCGAAAAAGCGTGCAAGTCGGGCAAAATCTCCTAAAACGAACTGCCCATCACCTCCTGCGTCCGACTGCCAGAATGTTCGGCGAATGCTTTTCCATTCTTCCGTCGGGGGCTCTCCGGGCCTCCACTTGCCTTTTATGCCGAAGATCACAGCCCCATCTCGCGCATATACACTCAGGTTCGGCCTACGAAGAGCAAGTTTGACCGCCAGCTCCTCTTCCTCAAGGGGTTTGAACTGAAACGCCAGCACTGCGGTATGCGTGTTCGAAGATAGCGCTTCGTCCAACACCGCGCATATATGTGCATCGAAGAATGAGAAGCCCGAGCAGATCAGGATTGTGTCCGGCGTCGTTAGAAAATCCCGTAAGCGCTCGAACAAAGCGGAATATGGCTGCCGCGCAATCTGCTCGTACTTGAGATGATCGGGATAGATGAGCTGTGTAGCTTCGCGACTACCTGTTCTGATAATCGCATCCGGCTTCACCTCCCAACCGAGTGAGCCATGTATCTTCCACATCCGCGACCATCGAGGTGGCAGTGAATCATCCGAAATGCTAGTGGGATCGAAGAACGGCTTGTGCGAGCCCGTGAAGCCATCAAAGTAAGGCAATCTCGCGCGCTCGAATGCCTCTTCAAGCAATAGATCGTAGTTCGGCGTAAATATCTCGATCGGATGGTCACGCTGGGTTCCGCCAATCCAGGCAACCAGTTCCGTGAAAGCGTTCGGTTCTTCTGGAAGCGAACTCGCAACAATCGCTCCGATCTTTTGGCATATCCGCTGAGCAAGCCCTTCATACGCAGTGCCGTTGAGTCCGTGAACCTCGGCGGCTCCGATCGCCTGTGACAAACGTCTGACGCGTGTGAGAATTATTTCGATGTTGGGATTGTCGCCCAGCTCAGGCAAAAGTTTTTCTATGGCCTCTCGATCCTCCGCAGCCAAGTCGCCAACTACAATTTTGGTTAGACGGGCAACATCGGGAATGAGTGGGTCTCCGACCGCATCAAGCTTGCCTTCGGCGTTCACCCGAACGGAAACGGGTGCGCCAGCACCCAAAAGTAGGCCTATTCGCTTCTTCCCTTGCGACAATATCTGTCGCAAATCGGCCATAAAGCGGTCTGGATTGTGTATTGTCGTATCGGTCATTGGCGGCTCGTTCCTATAGCGCCATTGCCCGCTTCTCCGAGCGACAACAGCTAAATGTCCCTTTCTGACATCGGTGAAAGAAGATGTGAATGCCCAAATAAAGGGCATCGAGTTGTGGAGCTTGCTGGCGGTTGAGCGAACGACGAGGTCGGTGATCATCACTCCCGATAGAAGAATATCCAGAATGTCCAACATTGCAGCTCTGCTGGTAGAAAGAAACTGATGTCTGCTTCCGAGCTCCTGACGCTTGGGTTCCAACGACCGGGATATGGCGCGAAGCGGTCATTGACGAAGGAGAGTAACAAAGACAGGAATGAGCCAAATTCTGCCATCCGAGATAGGCAACCTCACGCCCTCGCAGGAAACGGCGCGACTGGATATCGGCGCATCGCGGCTGCGAGGTGGCGGTCGGGGAGAGCGACGGTCGAGAGGGCGATGGAGCGGACCGGCTGCATTTTGCGCTTGAAGGCGTCGAGGTCGGCGGTCTCGGAGCCACCGAGGCACATTTCCGGGATGTTGGCGTTAGAGAGTTGCTCGGCCATCGATAGGATGCCGTATTCGGCATTGCCGGGGTGGCGGAGATAGGCGCGGACGAGCGACATGGCGGTGGTTCCCACTTGCTCCCAGAGCCAGAAGCCGATCGGAGCATCGTCGCTGTCGTAGGAGATGGTTCCGCCGATATCGAGGTCGGTCCGGTCCATGAGATTGAGGACCGAGTGGGTTGGCCCGGTGAGATCGTCGTGGCTGAAGTCGCTGTCGCCGCGGCTGTCGGCCCATTGCTCTATGATGCGGAGAATGTCGTCCCGGTTCTGGTCAAGATCGATCGGTTCCGCCCGGTATCCGGCCCGGATTGCGCGGTTGATATGGCCGCGAAAGGAGACGAAGGGTTTGCCCTCCCGCTCGACGATACGCTTCGGGCTGACGACGTGGACGGGATAAGCCCAGTCCAGGACCTTTTCCTGGTGGGGTTCCTTTGCCCCCATCGTCCGAAGTCGAGAGGCCAGTGCCTGGTCCTTGGCGGAGAAGCGGGCAAGTTCCAGCCTGCCGGATGGTAGGGAGAGCGGGTCGTCGACGGCTTTTGCCAGCAGTCCGGCCGGATCGCGCCCCATCGGCGGGAACAGCAACAGGATATCGTCCCGATTGGGATGGCGGGCGACCAGCATCATGGTCTCGTCGTCACCATACGCCCAAAGCCCCTTGCGGCCCGTCATCGCATAGTAGGCTGCGGATCGACTGAACGGGTCGTCCCGTTGTACGTTCCGCAAAATGGACGACAGGACGGGCAAGTGCTCCGGTCCGATCTTGGTCAGGTGCGGGGCATTGGTCCGTTCCGCATATATCGGAGCCAGGCTAGTCATCGCCGAGAGCTCCGGTATCGACGGGCCTGGCGATGTCCCACAAGGCGTTGAAGGCCGCTGTCTGGCTTTGCGCAAAGAGCGCGTGTCGAATGATTAAAATCTGATTGTTGGCGAGGTCCTTCAGCGCAATCTTGTCGCCGTAAATTTGGAACGGGCTCCTGCCGAAGTAGTCGGCCTTGATCCAGCGGTACCATTCGCGCGGCGCGACGAGGTTCGTATCGCCTTCCCTCAGGAGGATGCGCTCGGTGATACCCACATCCCGCAGCCGCTCGATATGGCGCTTCAGGAGCGCGAAGCGTTCTCCGGCGCTTTCGTCGAGTTCGGTGACGCCTGCACAAAGAACCTCGCCGCCGCGTCTTTTCAGCGTGTGATAGATGTCATCATGGACACGGAGATTGGCGTCCTCGCCCTTGACGATCTGGACGATCTTCTCTTCGCGCCGACGAACGCCGTCGCCCTCCAGGAACTCTGTCCCGGCCTGTTCGAGAGCACGGCGGATTTTCTTCAGCGATTGAAGGCTGACGGCCTGTCTGCCGCCTTCCAGGATACTGACAGTGGATGCGGCAACGCCTGCGAGCTCTGCCAGTTCGGTCTGACCAACTTCGAGCAACGCGCGGGCGGCACGGCATTGGGCGGGTGTGAGGATATCTGTATTTTCAAATGTCATATCGTATCAAAAAGAAATATACTGAAAAACTAAGTTATAATCTTGCAAAAGTCAAATATATTCACTGAATTTAACGATTAATTAACAAATTATGTCTAATAATCCCCGCATTGTTTGTGGGAATTCATTTAACAAAGGGGATTACAATGACCAAAACATACGAAACTTTATGGGATCGTTTTCTCAATCGCCTGCCGGCGAGCGCGGCCAACGATGCCATCCGCACTTTGAAACGGGGCGGTACTTTCAAAGACGTCGACTTCTTCACACTGAAGGAGGCCGAACAACGGGTCGATGACTACCGATACAACGCGAAGCAGGCGATCGTCACCTACAAGGCGTGGAAGCTGAAGAAGGCGGTTCGCGGGCTGTTCGGTGTCTTCGACGACCGGGAAGGCACACATCTTCGAGCCCATGCCCGGGCGATGACCTCGATCTATCTCGATGCCCGGCGCGACCATGCCGATCTGACGCATCTCTTGATGCGCTCCGTCAGCGACGATGCCGCGGCAAACGGCAACCCTTCGAAGGAAGGAGGCCGCCATGACACGTAAGACAACCGAGTTCGATCGCTTGCTCGGACACCGCATTCGCAAGGCCCGGCTGCTCCGTGGCTTGACGCAAGAGGAATTGGGCAGGATTGCCGGGGTGAGCTCTCAACAAATCCAGAAGAACGAGAGAGGGGAGAACCGCATATCGGCGGAGCGGCTGAACCGCATCAGCAAGCAGCTAAACATGCCGGCCGGCTTCTTCTTCGACGAACGACCAGAGGGGGACAAGGACGACACGTTCTATCCCTCCGGCAAAACGCTGCAGCTTGCCGCCGAAATTTACGGCTTACCGGATGCACGGATCGCCAAATCGGTTGGGCGGCTCGTCGCAGCGATCAATACGGCGTGGGAGACGAAAAACGCTTAGCCGCGCCGCGTATCAGATCGGTTTAGTCAGGGCCGTCCGCTTATGCCGGGACGGCCCTGGCTTCTCGCCTCCACGCTCAACCCAAGGGTGATTGGCCGAAACCGAATATATATTGAACGGTTTTACGGCTCAGCTATCCTCAACGTGAAGTGCGAGTAAGATCGTACCTTCCCCACGGAGGCCGTTGTCGTAGAAAGCAGCGGCCTCTTTCTTTGTTTTGACAGTATTTGCCAATATCTGCCATACTGAAGGTATGGAGAAGTCGATGGCCACCATGAATGTTTCCCTGCCGGACCCGATGAAGGATTGGGTCGAGGCGCAGGCAAGATCCGGGCGCTACAGCAATTCAAGCGACTATGTCCGCGACCTGATCCGCAAGGACCAGGAACGCGCGGAAAAGATTGCCCGGATGCAGGCGCTCGTCGACGAGGGGCTCGAAAGCGGTGCCGGCTCTCGCTCCATGGCCGACCTGCTGCGGACGGCACAGGCCGAGGCCAAGCGGTAGGCGGGCGTGGGCTATCGTCTGACGCAAAAGGCCGAAGAAGACATCATCCGTATCTACCGCGAAGGCGTGATCCTGTTCGGAGCCAATCAGGCCGAACGCTATCACTTCGAACTCGAAGCCCTGTTCCAGCTCATTGCCGACAATCCGAAGCTCGCCCGCGAGCGCACCGAGATTTCCCCTCCGGTCCGCATCCACCCCCACAAGGCGCATCTGATCGTCTATCTCGTCGAGGACAACGGTAACGTTCTGATCGTCCGCGTACGCCACGGCCACGAGGATTGGGAGAGTGATCCGGTTTGAAAATGACTCGTCACCGTGCCGCAACGTTCAAATTGTAGGGTCGGAAGCTGGCTGTTGTCGGCGATGGTCACTCCGGTCTAAACGGAATGATCGGACCGCTATCGCCGACGTCGAGCGCAATCATTTCCGTGCGGAAAGTTCGCTCGAATACCGCCCGAAAGATCGCTTCGTTTTGCGTGTAGACGCACATGTCGATCGCCCTGCGGCCAAACTTATCCTCCAATTCGATCCTGGTGACAGGGTGTTTGGCAATCCGTTCGACGATGGTCGCGTTTTGCCGAAAGATGGCAATATGAAGCGCCGTCAGGCCGGCAAACGGGTCTTGCAGGTTAATTTGATCGGGATCGCTTTCGATGATGTCCGACGCCTGCGTCGTTCGGTCGTAGTAGACGGCGGAGATCAGGGATAGCTTGGCCGTGCGTTCACCGCTGTCGGAGAAAATGGATCGCCGGATCGGGGAAACCGGACGAGGCGCGAGGCTCACAGCATTTCTCCGATGACGAGAGGGTTGTCGATCAGCCTGTCGAGTTGTGGATCGATGTTCAGATCGGGTTTGATGAAGTGCACGTGGGGATCACGCAGGAAATTTCGCGGCTTTCGATGGTAGACCTGCTCGGTGCCGTAGACGAGATCGACGCGGTTTTTCGTCCAGGGGAGCGGCGAGACATTGATCTGGCTGGTCCCGCGCAAGAACACATCGGAAGCGATCTGCTCGGCAAATTCCGTCCGCATTTGGTCGAGGTGTTCACCACTCAGGCTTTTCCATTCATCGCGCAGATAGCGAATGCCGACATCGGCGTAGATTTCGATTCCATTGATGTTCGCGACGTTATAGGCGGCCTTGTCCTTGATGATGATCGAGTGAAGTTTCGGCACGCGGGTGAGGCACTCGCGCAAGAAGACGTGGATGGTGTTGGACGAGGCAATGCCGACGCCCTCATAAAAACTCTTGATGTCGAGGGTTTCGAATTCAGGTGGGAACAGCGCACCCATTGGCACTTCCGCAGCGTGGTAGTAGTGCGCGTCCGTGCGTTTCAGGATCAGAAAGCTACGCTGGGCGATATAGCGCTTGATCTCGTTTCCGCGATTTTTTCGCCATTGCTCCGGTACGATGAGTTTGCCTTCCAGCTCCTCGCGCACGCGGTTGGACGGCAAATAGCTATGGGCATCATTTTCGGGAGCGCACAAATAGACCCCTTCGAACTCGCCAAGGAGTGACTCGTCCCATTCCTCCAGATCGGCCATGCTGAACAGGTGGAAATAGTAGTCCCGCGCCGAAACGCCGACTTCGGAGAAGATCGCCTCCGGCTTTAGCGACAATCGGAACTCGGGATCGTGTGTTTCGAGCCAGCCGACCAGAACATCCAGTAGGACGTCGCCAAGTTCTCCGTCCCGCAAGCGATTGAGATTGTTCCGGGCAAAATCCGCGCCGCGATAGTCTGATATGGCATTAGCCATCGCCGACCAGGTTTCGTATTTTGGCAGCAGGTCCAGAACGCGATGCAGGATGCGACGGTAGGCGTAGCTGTCGTACTTGGAGTCCTTTGGTCGCGCCATTCTTGTAACACCGCCGTTACAGACTTCCCCAAACGCAAATGATCTTTTCGCCGAGACTGATTTCGGTGGAAGCGATCATGAACGCGAAAGTAGAAAATCCAAACTCGCAGATTCCCGCGCGGCCAGGCAAGGAGCGGCGTTTCAATTCCGATACCGGACTGAAACTGATCGTACGATCCAATTCGCGGGGCAGCGAGGAAGCAACGAACCGCCACCTACCGCCGACGCTGGAGGCGAGCGCGGAAGTCTACTACGCCTTCAGTTATTTCAATGACGCGCTGTTCGGCGGCAAGCTTCCCGACGTTCTGATCAGCTACACGCGCCAAAAGAACGTCCTCGGACATTTTTTTCCCAAACGCTTCGAGCGCTCGGACGGAACGCTCTGCCACGAGGTGGCGCTGAACCCGCTTTTCCTTGGGCTCCGCCCGCTCCGGGATTCGCTTTCGACCCTCGTTCACGAGCAATACCATGTCTGGCGGCATGACTTCGGTCCGCTGAACCGACGCGGCGGGCGCGGTTCCAACGGCTACCACGACCAGGTCTGGGCCGAGAAGATGGAGAGCATCGGCCTTTCCCCATCGGACACCGGGCTGCCGGGTGGCAAGAAGACCGGTCACCGGATGAGCCACGTCATCATCGACGGCAGCCCGTTCGACATCGCCTGGCGCGCGCTCCTCGACACCGGCTTTCAGATCAACTGGCACGACCGGGTGAACCTCACCGGCCTCCACGCGGGTGGTGACGATGATGGCGACCAGCCGGACCCCCAGAAGAAAGACCGCATCAAGTTCAGCTGCCCCGAATGCGGATTGAACGCCTGGGCGAAGCCCTCGGCGCTCCTCGAATGCGCCGACTGCGAGCGGCTGATGCTGGCCGCTGGAAGCAGTCTCCCCGTTGCCCGATAAGCCGACCGGAAAGGACAGACCATGGCTGCAAAATCCGACACGCCCGATAAACCGATCCGCCTGCCGAAGCGCAAGAAGCAGCCCTTCGTCAAGGTGACGCTGTTGGCGCTTGCCGCCTCGTCGGGCGGGATGCTGATGATGGCGGTTCCGAACCTCATCAGCGGAACGGGGATCGTTGCCTTTTCGAAGGCGGCGCTGCTTGCGGCAAGCGCGACGGCGGTCGCCTATGGCATCAACCGGATGGCCGTGGAACGCGGCGCACCGCTTGCGACCATCGGCTATGTCAGTGCGGGCATCGTCAGTGTCGGGTCCATCCTGGTGGTCGGTGGCGGCCTCTTTGCCGGAACCTATGCGGGGCTCACCTTCAAGGATGTCGCCGAACTACAGCTTCAGGAATATGGCACGGAGCTTTCCCACTATGTGGGCAACCGCTCGCGCGCGGCCCAGCAGGCCGGACGGGTCGCGCCGGCCGTTCGCGCCGTCGCCCAAGACCTGGATCAGAAACGGGCCTGCGAGTTGCGCTCGTCCTGTGTGTCGGGGCGCGGCAATGGTGGCCGCGGTCCGGTGGCGCGGGCCCTTGAAGACAAGGCCGGTCGCGCATCGGCGATCGTCCATCAGTTGGATGCCGGCGAAAAGGCCCGCCGGGATGCGCTCGCAGAACTGAACCGGCTGCTTGGCGCCTATCAGGATGTGATCGGCGATAGCGGTAGGGAAATCTGGGACCGCCGCACCGCTCTGCAGAAGATCGATGCGGAGATTCAGCAGGCCGCCACCGAACTCGATGAGGCGGTTCCGGTCGCCCTGATCACCGCCTACGGCAAAGAACTTCAGCTGGGGACGGAGATCGCAGGTCGTCCGGTCGTCACAAGGCGACTCAACGCCATCCTCGACAAGCATGGTCAGAGCCTTAAGGCGGTCGCGTCAACGGTCAAGCGCAGCAGTAATGAGCCGCCGAGCTTTCCAAGGCGCACCGGCGTCTCGGACACCTTCCGCTATCTCGGCCATTTTGCGCCGATCGCGGCGATTACCGCCGTCGCGGAACTGGTCTTTCCGCTCGCGCTCTGGCTCTACACGCTGCTCGCGCTTCTGTGGGCCCGGTACAAGATCGCCCCGCCCGAGCCGGCGGCCCCCGCCGAAGACGACGATAGCGCTCTCTTTGACGACGGCCTGATCCGCAACCGCGACGACGGCGACAATGTCACGCCGCTCGCGCCACCCCGTCGGCGGTCGCGCAGCCGCCGCGACAATCAGCACCGCCGCTAGGGGAGGAGACCAAAATGTTCCAGGACACGGGCGGTTTGCCGATTGCCGGCGGGGCATTGATGGCGATGGTGCTCTATGGAGGCGTGAGCCTCTTCGTCACCGGGCCGGTGATTGCTGAGCGGACTATCGAGAAGTCCAACTGGGCGGCGCGGTGTGATGGCTTCATCCGGGCCGAGATCAAGGCGGACGAGCCGGAGGCGCCGCACATCCCGAAACTCGGTTGCAACGCCATCTTCGGCCTCTATGGCCGGGCGGGGCAAGAGTATTGCCGCGTGCACGGGCATCACTTCGACAACAACATCCTGACGCAGACGCTGGAGGCGGCGCAGAAGGCCAAGCGGGCGGCCCGCAAGAAGCGCATGGACTACGCGGCCGCGCACGCGGGATCGCGTTGCGACTGCGCGGTAACGATGACGCTGGAAAAGCGCCGCACCGACTTCGCGCTCTACGCCGGAACACTCCGGCTTGTCGTTCCCCGGTCGGTGAAGGCGCTGCAGAGCGAGCTCAAATCCGCGCTCAACTCTCCTGAGTGCGCCGCGAAGGGGAGCTAAGACGATGATCTTCGGCTTTGTCGACGTGGATGCGGAGAATGCGAGCGTCAACACACACCGGGACTCCTATCTCCTGGAAACCCTGACGGTGGTTTCGGTGCGGCGCCCGTTCCTGGCGGGTGGGCTCCTGTTCGGCGGCGGCTTCATGGGCTTTGCCGGCGTCTTCGGCGACCTGCTTCATACCGGAGAGATCGCGACGGTCTTTGGCTGCGCGGCACTGGCGCTCGCCGCCGGGTGGCAGACGGGACAGTTGAAGCTCCTGTCACGCGATTTGCGTGGCTCGGAACTCTCTGGCGTGGTCTGGGGCCGCTACGCCGATCTCAACCGCGTGCGCGGCGAAATCGTCCGTGCCATCGGCGTACATCGGAGGGCCGCGTCATGATCCGGTCCCGCCCCACAAGAGTCCCCGAGCCCACTGCAAAGCCGGCCTCGGCGGCGTTTCGCCGGCAGGTCGGGGCGATCGTTAGGATCAACGTCAAGTTCCTCGGCGCTTTCCTCTTCGGCTTCATCGCCTGGGTCATGTGGCCGGAGGACGGGTACACGTGGTGGCAGTTCCGGCTGTTCAGCGTCATCACGGGGTTTGGCGCGTTCCTCACCCTGATCGATGCGATCAAGGCGGCATTGAATCTGCAAGAACGCGAAGGCGTGCTGACCGAACTCGACCGTATCGGCGGTAAGCCGAAAGGCTCTGCGCTTGCCGATGACGACGCCCAAAGACGGGCGGGGATGCGCTGATGGCCCAGATCGTCCGCCGCATCATCGGGCTGAGCCATGACAGCCAGCCGATCTACGCCCCGAAGCACGCGCACTCACTGCTTCTGTCCGCCGCCGGCGGGGGCAAGACCACCTGCGGGGCCGTGCCGTGGCTGCAGTCGCTGATCGCCGATCATGCCCGCGCCATCGTGATCGCGGATTCCAAGGAAGGCGAGATCGCCGCACAGTGTGCGGGGATGTGCGTCAAACATGGCCGCAAAGTCGCGATTGTCGACGATTTCGGGGTGCTCGGGCTCGACAATCCGCACCGTATCTCGCTCAACCGCTTTGGCGCCGTCATTGCCTCCCACGTCAAGGAAAACGGCGAGCTGATTTTCTCCACCGAGAACGCGACGCAGGCCCTCATCGAGGAGCCGCCACGGGACCAGAGAAACGCCTATTGGAGGGACTGTCCCCGCAGCCTGATCGAGTTCGCGCTCTCTACGCTGCTCGTGCGCAACCCGCGGCTTGCGACGCCCGGCGGCGTCTGGTCGCTGCTCTCCGACCCAGAGATGCTTCTCGCCATGGCCAGGATCGAGGCCGAGGAAGGCGACGAAGCGCTACAGGCGCTCGCCCGTGACGTCATCGGCATGGGCGCGAACGAAGAGCACTTCCCCCAGCACAGGACCGCCGCCCTCAAATCCGTCCGCATCTATGGTGCGGGAAGCGCGCTCCACACGGTCGGCGTTGCGGCAACCCATTCCCATGAACGGCTGCTGCGCGAGAAGTTCGTCATTTTCCTCGCCGGTCCCGTTCGCCACATGGAGCGGCTTGGTGCCGACTACGCCCTGCAACTGCAATCCTTCGTGGAGGTGGTGCTGTCGGGCAATGCCCCTCCGGTGAGCTTCATCCTCGACGAGTTCACCAACGCGCCCTTGAAGGCGCTCATCTCGCAACTGACCACCATGCGCGGCTATGGCGGCACCTGCCATCTGATTGCCCAGTCGCGCTCCGAGATCGAACGCAAATACGGCGACAAGGAAACCGCCACCATCGACGAGAACGCCGTCATCAAGCAGTGGTTCGGTTTCTCCTCGATCAAGGAAGCGGAACACGTCTCCCGCGCCATGGGCGAAGCGCTCGCCGTCTCCCGGTCGATCGGGGTGAATTCCGACCGGGATGCGTTCTCCGGCACCATCAATATCTCGAAGGAGCGCCTGTTCACGCCCGACGAACTGATGCGCCTGCCAACCGACGAGCAGATCATCCACGTCAAGGATGTCGGCTGGATACACGCCAAAAAGATCGGCCAGCACCAGATCGCGCCCTACTGCTTCGATCTCCAGCGGAACCCGCTCGAAGGCGGCATTTTGCCGGCCGACCCGAAGATCACGCTCGATCCGACGCCTCAGAACACCGACCCGGAAGACGATGGGGGAGACATGTCATGAAGACTACGCGCCTGAGCGGTCCTTCGTTCTTCCTCTGGATCGTCGTGCCGATCCTGATGATTGGCATCTACCAACTCTACGGCCTGCCACATGTCATCTGGTCCTACGAGTGGCGTCCGACCGGACCGAACAGCTACGCGGACTTCTCAAAACGCCACTACACGCGATGCACCTATCTCGGCCCTTACGGTGCGATCACCGAATATCCGACTGACGGCACATGCGACTGGCTCCGCTTCGCCCACAAAGCGGAGGGAAAGCGATGAGCGCTCAAGTCGTCCGCTCAGTGCATCGAGAGCGGCGCGACGTAATCGCGCGGCGGCAGGTTCTGCTGATCGATGACCTGCATGCGCACCATGCCCTTCAATACGCGCAGCACCGTCGCTTCGTCGACCGAACCACTCGATATCTGCTGGTCGCAGCTTTCTTTCGATTGCAGACGCAGATCGAAGGTCGAGACCTCACGCCAGAATTCCTCATAGCCCAGCGGTTCGAGCCAATCGCGCACATCCTGTTGATCTTCAAAATAACACATCTGGAAAGTCTGCCGGATTTGCCGCTCGACATGCAAATTGCACCGGCAAAGCGAGGCTCACCATGGCTTTGACGCTGAGCGAGGAATTGCGCCGCACCTTCGACCGGGTGGCCTTACGCCATGAGGCGCACGGCATCCAGTCGCCTCATCAATGGCGGCGCGCCGATGACCTCATGCAGCGTTGCGACAAGGCAGTCGCGAGGGAAGAACATCTGTTCCGGACCAACTATGCGACCCGTGTCGAGGTCGCCCGGCGCCGGATCATCAACGAGGCCGGCGCACCCAAGAGAACCCTGCGGCACCCTTGGGCCATCCATGACCGCTTCTCACCGGCCGATACGCTTCGGCAGGCCGAACGGGAAGTCAGGGCCGCCCATCACGCCCGGCTCGACAAAATCCGTGACTTCGAGGCCCGCGAGCTCGGCAAGATCGTCAAGCAGTCGATGCGCGAAAACAATCTTCGCGGTGACCTGCGTCTCGCCTTCCGGCGTTCAACGAACCGCCGCTCCGGCAAAGACCGACGCAAAGGTCCGGCGCGATGACCCAAGCTTACGGAAAATAAAACGCAACAATCTTGCGCCGGTTTTGCTTGGCAATACTAGGAATATAATCATACTATGTTCGCTAAATGTTCTCAAACAACGAAAGGAGAGAGAACCGTGAATTACTTCTATGATCCGAAAGAAAACGAACGCGTGGCAAGCGCCCGCGAGAGCTTCTCAGGCCGCTTGCTGACCGACCGCCAGTTCGACGAGGCGATGGCGATCACCGGCATCATCGAGCGGGAAATCGTCAAGTCGGGCGCCTTCAAGGATAAGCTCGGCGACTATTCCTATGCCTTTGCCCGCTCCGAACGGTTCGATACGGCCAAGGCCGAGACGGTCCTGCGCGATCTGTTCAAGGAGCGCACCGGGCAGAGCATGAACGACATGCGCAAGGAGTTCGCCGAGCGCGCGGAAAAGCTCACCGACGAGCAAAGGCAGGGTGCGTACCAATACGCCGTCGATATCGGCGTCATGGTGGAGAACGGCGACAAGCTGAGCTTCAACCGCGCCTTTGCCCATCAGTCCCAGACCCTCGGCCAGGAACTCAGCATCACCGATGCTTACGCCAAGTCGCTGATGATCGAGGAGTTCCGTGCCGTGGAAAACGCCGAACTCTTCGAGTGGGGCAAGGAACTCGACGAGCGCTTCTACCGCCCGCAGATCGAGGCGGAAAAGGCCGAACGGGAGGCCCAGCGCAGTCAGGAGAAATCTCGCAGCCGTTCGTCCGACCGAGGTGGGACGGAAACGCGGAGCACTGCCCGCACATCTTCCCGCCCGCGTGGTCCGGAGATGCGCCGATGAGTACCTTCAGCCTCGGATACAAGATCAGACGGGCCGAGCTTTGCTACACCGACGATTTGATGGTGCAGGAGCTTGATCTCGACTGGTTTTGTATCCCGGTCGATCTGGCTGACAACCTTGCCCTTGCCTACAAACGCTATCTCGCGGCGTGCGGCCTATTCAATGAGGTTCTTCCCGATAGTCGCGACGACATCCGTGCAAGGAGCGATCGGGATCACATCGAGTTTCTGCATGAGCGCGATGGCATTTCGTTCAAGATCGGTCGCTTTGAATTGGGACCGGCCCTCAAGTTCTTGCATCTCGAAACCGGCTTTCCGCACGACGTGTGCGCCCGCTGGTGCATGATGATGGAGTTCATCATCTGGCAGGACGAGGAAAGCAAGCGAAAGAAACGGCTGGAGTGGGAGGCGGAAACGGAGGATGCCGATGCGTAGCGTTTCTTCCAGCGAACGGACCGACACCGTCACGTCGGAATCCGAAACGTCAAACCGGCCCGTTCTGGCCCTCGACGTGGCGCTCTACGAGCATATGCTCGCCGACAGCGATCTCACCGAGGACCAGAAGCGTGAGTTCCTCGAGACCCTCTGGTCGATCATCGTCGGCTTCGTCGATCTCGGCTTCGGGATCGATCCGGTCGGGCTCGCCTGTGGGCAGAATCCCGAAACCTCGTGCGGTCAAACCTCCGAGTCCGCTACCCTTGAAGCAGAAACCAATACCGGAAAAGCAACGCAACACCTGCGGGCCGAAGAAAAGGCGTCTGCGCGGAAAGGGAGGAGCCATGAATGAGTTCTATGGGCGGAACAGACAGGAAAAAGACGGTTGGCCGCTGAAAGCGATCCTGTACTGTCGAATTTCCTCTGTCGCCCAAGCCAAGAAAGGGGACGGCCTTGCGTCCCAGGAAACAAGGTGCCGCGAATATGCGGCCTACAAGGGTTATGATGTCGTCAAGACGGTCTTCGACCGTGCGCAGTCCGGCGGGCTTCTGGACCGTCCCGGCATCAAGGAATTGCTGCAATTCCTGAAGCGCGAAAAGCATGCTGAGCAATATGTCGTCGTCTTCGACGATATCTCCCGGCTTGCTCGTGACATCCGAATTCATCTCGACCTGCGCGATGCGATTTTCGCCACCGGCGCGCGGATCGATTGCCCGTCGGTCGAGTTCCGCCAGGACTCAGATGGCCTTTATGTCGAAGGCATGCAGGCACTTGGCGCAGAGTATTTCCGCCGAAAGAACGCCGAACAAACCAAACACAGAATGCGCGCCCGCGCCATGAACGGCTATTGGCCGTTCCACGCGCCACCCGGCTACAAATTCAAGAAGGTCGCCGGGCACGGCAATCTGCTGGTGCGCGACGAACCGATGGCCTCAATCATTCAGGAGGGGCTTGAAGGGTTTGCCTCGGGACGAATCGAGACCCAGGGCGAGCTGAAGCGTTTTCTGGAATCCCGGCCCGATTTCATGGCGGGTAGGAAAAACCGCGAGCTGCGCTACGAAGACGTGATCCGCTTTCTGACCCGGCCCCATTATGCCGGCTACATCGAAAAGCCGGAATGGGGCGTCAGCCTGCGCAAGGGCCATCACAAAGGCCTGATCGCACTCGAGCAGTATGACCTCATTCAAACCCGTATCAGGGACGCCGCCAAAGCGCCGGCACGCAAGGACATCAATACCGATTTCCCCTTGCGCGGTTTCGTTGTCTGCGGCGATTGCGGCAAGCCGCTTACGGCGTGCTGGTCGAAGTCGAAGACCGGCAAGAAGCACCCCTATTATCTCTGCTTCAACAAGACCTGCGACAGCCATCGCAAATCGATTCCGCGCGACCGATTGGAAGCCGATTTCGAGACCCTCCTCAAACACCTGACGCCGAGCGAGCGGACGTTTCAGATTGCCCGCGCAATGTTCAAGCAGGCCTGGGATATGCGGCTGGCGCAGGCCAAGCAAGCAACGACGGCATTGAAATCGGAAATCGTGAAACGTGACCGGCAGATCGAGCAATTGCTGGACCGAATTGTCGATGCGACGTCGACGGCATCAATCTCGGCCTACGAACGGCGGGTCGCCAAGCTTGAAAGGGACAAGCTGCTGACGTCCGAGAAGCTCGCCCAAAAGCCCGGTCCGCAGCGCCCCTTCGACGAAATGTTCGAACTCGCCTGCGAATTCCTGTCAAGCCCTTGGAATATTTGGGAAAGGGGCCCCATCAACGGGCGCAGGATGGTGCTGAAACTGGCTTTTGCCGAGCGTCCTGCATATGACCGGAACCAGGGATTTCGAACCCCAAAAACCACCTTACCATTCAAACTGTTAGGAGATATCCATATGGGAAAATGTGAAATGGCGGAGACGGTGGGATTCGAACCCACGATACGCGGTTCAGCGTATACTCCCTTAGCAGGGGAGCGCCTTCAGCCACTCGGCCACGTCTCCGGTTCGCCGAGATATGCCCGAGCGCCAAGCACAATGCAAGACATTGACCGGTGAGGGCGTTTTAGGACCCCCGTTTTTTTGTACCGATCCCTTTGATTTGGCGCGGACGGGTTAGGTTTCCCGCCAATGGGGGCATGCGTCGGGCACGATCCGTCCGTGCCAGTCGCCATCGCCATCCATCCGCGTCGGCCGCCGTCGCGTTGGTTTTCATCGACGGTCTCGATCGGTTCGCTTCTGATGCAATGCCGAAGGCCCCGGCCTGCCTCCGTTCAAACCCTCGTACGCCGGCAAAGCCGCGAGCGTGCCGACCGCGTGCCGCACGGTAGCGGTCACTGGCTGTTTCTGCCCGCGGCCGCGGGCGTCATTTGAACGCAGGCCATCGCTCTTGGTCGACCCGGCACCGCTCCCCAGATAAGCCACATGCGGGCAATTGTTGCGAATCGCGTACTATTTCGCGTTGCAGGGTGTTCGGCCGGCCATAAAAAGGGGGCGAGAGATCATGAAGAAGCCGGGGTTTGCCGTCGGGCTCCTCGTTGTCATCGTCGGCGGCGCGCTCGCCTTCGTCGGCTGGAACTACCTGCAACGGGACGAGGTGCCGGACGGATTCGCCGCCTCCAATGGCCGCATCGAGGCGGTGGAGATCGACATCGCTACCAAGACCGCCGGCCGGGTGGAGGAGATCTCCGTCAATGACGGCGATTTCGTCACAGCGGGCGAGACCGTCGCGCAGATGGAGACCGCATCACTGAAGGCCCGGCTGCGCGAGGCCGAGGCGGCCCTGAAACAGGCGCGGATCGGGGTGGAGACGGCAAAAAGCCTCGTCGTCCAGCGCCAGGCAGAGAACGCGGCGGCAAAGGCGACGGTCGCCCAGCGCCAGGCCGAGCTCGATGCCGCCACCAAGCAGTTGACCCGCACCGAAGAGCTGGCGACGCGCGGCACCGCGACCCTGCAGAAGCGCGACGACGACCGCGCCAGCTTTGAGGGCGCCAGGGCCGCCGTCAGCGCCGCCGAGGCAACGCTCGCCGGCACCGACGCCGCGATCGGCTATGCGAGGGCCCAGGTGGTCTCCGCGGAGGCCCAGGTCGAGGCCGGAACGGCGACGCTCGACCGCATCCGCACGGACCTTGCCGATACCACCCTGACGGCGCCGCGCGACGGCCGCGTCCAGTACCGCGTCGCCCAGCCGGGCGAGGTGATCGCGGCCGGCGGCACCGTCGTCAACATCGTCGACCTTGCCGACGTCTACATGACCTTCTTCCTGCCGACCTCCGAGGCCGGCCGCATCGCCATCGGCGCCGAAGCCCGCATCGTGCTGGACGCGGCGCCGCAATACATCATTCCGGCCGAAATCTCCTATGTCGCCGACGTCGCCCAGTTCACGCCGAAGACGGTCGAAACGGAGGAGGAGCGCCAGAAGCTGACCTTTCGCGTCAAGGCCAAGGTCGATGCCGCGACCCTGCAGAAGTACATCCGCTTCGTGAAGACCGGGCTGCCCGGCATGGCCTATGTGCGGCTCGACCGGCAAGCGGAGTGGCCGGAGCATCTGGCCGTCAGGCTGCCCGATGTCCGGTAAAAGCCCACCGCCCGGGGCAGGCGAGGGGCCGGAGCCCATCGCCCGGCTGAGGGGCGTCGGCCTGCGCTACGGCAGGACGGTGGCGCTGGACGCCGTCGACCTCGACATTCCGGCGGGAACGATGACCGGGCTCATCGGCCCGGACGGCGTCGGCAAGTCGAGCCTCCTGGCGCTCGTCTCCGGCGCCCGCGCGCTGCAGACGGGAACGCTCAGCGTCCTCGGCGGCGACATGGCCTCGATCCGCCACCGCCACGAGGTCTGCCCGCGCATCGCCTATATGCCCCAGGGGCTCGGCAAGAACCTCTATGCGACGCTGTCGGTGTTCGAGAACATCGACTTCTTCGCGCGTCTCTTCGGCCACGACCGCGAGGAGCGCCTGCGCCGCATCGACGAGCTGACCGAGGCGACGGGCCTGAAGCCCTTCCTCGACCGGCCGGCGGGAAAGCTCTCCGGCGGCATGAAGCAGAAGCTCGGCCTGTGCTGCGCGCTCATTCACGATCCGGACCTGCTGATCCTCGACGAGCCGACGACCGGCGTCGATCCGCTGTCGCGGCGCCAGTTCTGGGCGCTGATCGACGACATCCGCCGCGGCCGGCCGGGCATGACCGTCGTCGTCGCCACGGCGTATATGGAGGAGGCGGAGCGGTTCGACTGGCTGGTCGCGCTCGATGCCGGCGCCGTACTGGCCACCGGCACGCCGGAGGGCATCCGCGAGCGCACCGGCACAAAGACGCTGGAAGCCGCCTTCATCGCCCTTCTTCCCGAGGAAAAGCGCGCCGCGCACTCGCCGGTGGTGATGCCGCCGCGGCCCGAAGGCGCCGGCGACGCGATCGCCATCGAGGCGCGCGGCCTGACACGCCGCTTCGGCGACTTCACCGCCGTCAACGATGTCAGCCTCAGCATCACGCGCGGCGAGATCTTCGGCTTCCTCGGCTCCAACGGCTGCGGCAAGACGACGACCATGAAGATGCTGACCGGGCTGTTGCCGCCGAGCGAGGGCGAGGCCTGGCTGTTCGGCCACCCGGTGGAGGCGGACGACATGGCGACCCGCCGGCGCGTCGGCTATATGTCCCAGGCCTTCTCGCTCTACACAGAACTGACGGTGCGCCAGAACCTCGACCTGCACGCCCGCCTGTTCCGGGTCCCGGCGGCGGAGACCCCGGCCCGCGTCGCCGAAATGCTCGAACGCTTCGACCTTGCCGAATTCGCCGATGCGCTGCCGGACAGCCTGCCGCTCGGCCATCGCCAGCGCCTGTCGCTGGCCGTCGCCATGGTCCACAAGCCGGAAATGCTGATCCTCGACGAGCCGACGTCGGGCGTCGATCCGGTCGCCCGCGACGGCTTCTGGCGGATTCTGGGCGAACTCTCGCGCCGCGACGGCGTCACCATCTTCGTCTCCACACACTTCATGAACGAGGCGGAGCGCTGCGACCGCATCTCCCTGATGCATGCCGGCACGGTGCTGGTTACCGATACGCCGGAAGCGATCGTCGAACGCCGCAACGCCAGGGACCTTGAGGCCGCCTTCATCGCCTATCTGGAGGAAGCCTCCGGCGAGGAGCCGGCGGCAGGCGAGGTCCCGGCCGTGCCCCTGCAGGAGACGGCCGGCGCGACGGCCGCCGCCCAGCGCCGCTTCGACCTGCGCCGTCTCGCCAGCTATGCCCGGCGCGAGCGACTGGAACTGCGGCGCGACCCGGTCCGCTTGATGCTGGCGGTCCTCGGCAGCGTCATCCTGATGTTCGTCATGGGTTACGGCATCACGCTCGACGTGGAGGACCTGACCTTTGCCGTCCTCGACCGCGACGATACCACACTCAGCCGCGACTACGCCCTCAACATCTCCGGCTCGCGCTATTTCATCGAAAAGCCGCCGCTTGCCAGCCATGCCGACCTCGACAGGCGCATGCGGGCCGGCGAGATCGCGCTTGCCGTGGAAATCCCGCCGAATTTCGCCCGCGATGTCGCCCGCGGCAAATCCGTGGAGGTGGCCGTCTGGATCGACGGCGCCATGCCGCAACGGGCCGAAACGGTGAAGGGCTATGTGGAAGGCATGCACGGCACCTGGCTGCTCGCCAAGGCCCGCGAGATGGGGCGCGGCGCGGCGGCCGAGCCGGCGATCACCATCAACACCCGTTACCGCTATAACCCGGATGTGGAGAGCCTCGTTGCCATGGTGCCGGCGGTGATCCCTATCCTCCTGCTGATGATCCCGGCGATGCTCACGGCACTCAGCGTCGTGCGCGAAAAGGAACTCGGCTCGATCACCAATTTCTACGTCACGCCGACGACGCGGCTGGAATTCCTGCTCGGCAAGCAACTCCCCTATGTCGCGCTCGGCTTCGGATCGTTCCTGCTTCTGGCGTTTTTTGCCGTGACCGTGTTCGGCGTCCCGGTGAAGGGCAGTTTCCTGGCGCTTGCCGCCGGCGCGCTTCTCTACATCGGCGCGGCGACCGCCCTCGGGCTTCTGGTGTCCGCCTTCATGAAAAGCCAGATCGCCGCCATTTTCGGAACGGCGGTGATCACCATGATCCCGGCCGTGCAGTTTTCCGGCATGATCAACCCGGTCTCTTCGCTAAGCGGGGCGGGCAGGGTGATCGGCGAGGTGTTCCCGGCATCCCACTTCATCCTCATTGCCCGCGGCACCTTTTCCAAGGCGCTCGGCTTTGCCGATCTGGCCCAGCCCTTCCTGTTCCTCATCCTGACCGTACCGGTGCTGCTTGCGCTGGCGGCGGCGGCGCTGACCAAGCAGGAGCGCTGACCATGCGATTTGCCAACGTCCTCCACCTCGGCATCAAGGAACTGCGCAGCCTTGCCCGCGATCCGATCATGCTGGTGCTGATCGTCTACGCCTTCTCGTTTTCCGTCTACACCGCGGCAACGGCGATGAAGGAGACCCTGCACCGCGCGCCTATCGCCATCGTCGACGAGGACAACTCGCCGCTCGCGGCCCGTATCGCCGGCGCCTTCTATCCGCCCGACTTCCTGCCGCCGGAAATGATCAAGCCGCAGGAACTCGACCGCCGCATGGATATCGGCCTCGACACCTTCGCCCTCGACATCCCTCCCGATTTCCAGCGCGACCTCCTCGCCGGCAAGAAGCCGACCATCATGCTCTCGGTCGACGCAACGCGCATGACGCAGGCCTTCACCGGCAACGCGGTGATCCAGAACATCGTCACGGGCGAAGTGAACGCCTTTCTCAAGCGCTACCGCGACGTCCCCGATACGACCGTCAATCTGGTCACCCGGGCCCGCTTCAATCCGACGCTGGACAACGAGCGGTTCCTCGGCGTCATGCATGTCATCGACAATGTGACGCTGCTGGCGATCATCCTGACCGGCGCGGCGCTGATCCGCGAGCGCGAGCACGGCACCATCGAGCATCTCCTCGTCATGCCGGTAACGCCCCTGGAGATCATGACCAGCAAGGTCTGGGCGATGGGGCTCGTCGTCCTCGTTGCCTGCTATTTCGCCATCCTCGTCATTGTCCAGGGTATTCTGCGGGTGCCGGTGGAGGGCTCGATGCCGCTGTTCCTGCTCGGCACGGCCCTGCACCTCTTCGCCACCACCTCGCTCGGCATATTCCTCGGCACGGTGGCGCGCTCCATGCCCCAGTTCGGGCTTTTGATGCTGTTGATCCTTTTGCCGCTGCAGATGCTCTCCGGCAGCACGACGCCGCGCGAGAGCATGCCGGAATTCGTGCAGATGATCATGATGGGGGCGCCGAACACCCATTTCGTCATCATCGCCCAGGCGGTGCTGTTCCGCGGCGCCGACGGCTCGGTGATCTGGCCGCAACTGCTGGCCCTTGCGGCGATCGGGACGGCACTGTTCCTGTTCGCGCTCGCCCGCTTCCGCAAGGCCATCGTGACGATGGCCTGAGCGGGGGAGGGCAAAAGCAAACGGCCCGCACGAAACGACCGATATCGTTCTTCCGTGCGGGCCGCGGTTTTCCGCTGGCAGTGCCGTTGGGTCAGTCGCCCTTCGGCAGGGCGTAGGCGATGACGTAGTCGCCGATCGGCGTTTCCATGAAGTGGTGGCCGCCGGCCATGATCATCACGTATTCCCGGCCGTCCTGTTCGTAGACGATCGGGTTGGCCTGGCCGCCGGCCGGCAGCACGTCGCTCCAGACCACCTTGCCGGTCTTGATGTCGATGGCGCGGAACAGATTGTCGGTCGCCGCGCCGATGAAGACGAGGCCGCCCGCGGTGACGACCGGGCCGCCATTGTTCGGCGTGCCGATCTTGAACGGCAGCATGCTGGAGATGCCGAACGGGCCGTTGCGCCGTGCCGTGCCGATGGGCTCGTCCCACAGCGTCTTGCCGGTGGCGAGGTCGATCGCCTGGATGCCGCCATAGGGCGGCTTGGTGCAGGGCACGCCCGTGAACGGCACGCGCCAGCCGGCATTGACCTCGATGGCGTAGGGCGAGCCGGTCTGCGGGTCGCCGTCGCCTTCCGCATTGCTGCCGGAGCTCTGCTCCTGGTCCTCGTAGATCGGGCGCAGGTTGCGCTTGTCGGCCTCGTCGCGGGTCAGGAGGCGATTGTGGTTCGGGACGTGGTTGTAGTTGGCGATGATGACGCCGCGCTTCGGATCGACGGCGATCGAGCCCCAGTCGGAGCCGCCATTGTAGCCCGGATACTGGATCCAGTGCTTGTCGACGGTCGGCGGCGTGTAGAGCCCGTCATAGGTCGCCTGGCGATACTGGATCCGGCACCAGAGCTGATCGATGGGGCTGAACCCCCACATGTCCTTTTCCGTAAGGCGCTCGCGCGGCAGCACGTGGTAGCCGGAGACCGGCTGGGTGTCGGCGAGGCTGCTCGTCTCCACGCCGCCCTTCGGCGCCTTCATCGCCTTGACCGGGAACAGCGAGTCGCCGGTTTTCCGGTTCAGCACGTAGATGTCGCCCTGCTTGGACGGCAGGATCACCGCCGGCACCTTTTCGCCGCCGACCGGCACGTCGACCAGCGTCGGCTGGGAGCCGAGGTCGTAGTCCCACAGATCGTAATGGACGGTCTGGAAGTGCCAGACCGGCTTGCCGGTGGTCACGTCCAGCGCGACCAGCGAGGTGGCGTATTCGTTCTCCGCGTCCGAGCGATTGCCGCCATAGTAGTCGACGGCGGAGTTGCCGAGCGGCAGGTAGACATAGCCGAGTTCCTCGTCGCCGACCGGCGCGGTCCACATGTTCGGCGTGCCGCGGGTGTAGGTCTCGCCCTCCGGCGGCAGGCCGGTCAGCTCCGGATTGCCGAGATCCCAGGCCCAGGCGAGCTCGCCCGTGACCGCATCGTAACCGCGGATGACGCCGGACGGCGCATTCTCCGCCTGGCCGTCCTTGACCTGCGCCCCGGTGACGACGATGCCGCGCACGATCGCCGGCGGCGCGGTGACGGCGTACCAGCCGGGCACCTTCTCGCCGATGCCGGCCCACAGGTCGACGGAACCGTTCTCGCCGAAGTCCTCGCAGGGTTCGCCGGTCCTGGCGTCAACCGCGATCAGGCGCGCATCGAGCGTGCCCTCGATGATGCGGGTGGCGCAGGCATCGCCCTCGGCCGCATCAGGATTGGTATAGGCGGAAACGCCCCGGCAACTCGCGCCATAGGGAATGGCGTCGGGCGAGACTTTCGGGTCGTAGCGCCACGTCTCCTTACCGGTGGCGGCGTCGAAGGCGACCATCTTGTTCATGGCCGTGCACATATAGAGCGTGCCGCCGATCTTCAGCGGCGTGTTTTCCGGCGAATACTTGCCCTTGGTCTCCTTGGTCGGCATGTCGCCGGTGCGGTAGACGAAGGCGCGCTTCAGCTTGGAGACGTTGTCCGGGGTGATCTGGTCGAGCGGCGAATAGCGCGTGGCGCCCGGACCGCCGCCATAGAACGGCCAGTCGGCGCCGGCCTCGGGAAGCGTTGCCGGTGCGCTGCGGGCAAGGCTTTGCGGGGCAGACGTCTCTTCGCTTTGCGTATCGGAGGCGTCCTGCTGTTCCGTGCCGGTCTCACTCGCCTCTGGGGCGGCGGCATCGGTCGGCGGCGTAGCATCTTCGGTTGTCGTGTCGCCTGACGCCGGATCGACGACATCGGAGGTCGGGGCGGGGACCGGCGGGGTGTCCGCGGTCTCATCGGGCCGCATCTCAGCCGAATCCGGGCTCGACGGCGTTGCCGGTGCCTCGGACTCCTGCATCTGGGTCTGGGATTGCGGCTGTTCGGGCGTCTGCGACTTTGCCGCCCCGGCCGCGGCGCCGACGAACAGCGTGCCGGCGATCAGAATCCGGGAGATATTGGAAAGCGGTAACATGGGTCACCTTTCAGGTCGGTCGTTCGGTTCGGATTGTTTTTTGCGGTCGCGTCAGAGCGTGGTCTCGGCCGGCGGCTGGTAGGGCCTGCGGATGAGCGCCGGGATCGTCAGCAGGACGAGCACCAGCAGCACCGTCGGGGCGATGATGCGGGGAACCTGCGCCCACCAGTCGGTCCCGACCTCCCAGAACGCCCACAGCACCGTGCCGCACCACACGGCGGCGTAGATCCACACGCCGGTGATCGACAAACGGAACAGGAAATAAGCGGAAAGGAGGAGGCCGATACCGGCAACGACGTAGTACCAGGAGCCGCCGAGGCTGGCGAGCCAGATGCCGCCGATGAGGAGGATCGCGCCGCAAAGGGCAAGGACGGCGCCCAGGACGATGGTCGCCCATTTCGCCACCGGCGATGGCTTTCGATAGACGTGGATGTGGGGATCGTGGGTCATGGGGCTCTCCCGCCTCTGATTATTGGGAGGAGCGCTTCGCAGGAATGAGTCGGACGACCAAGCAAGAGCGCTCTTGCGAGGGCCAACGCGCCCGACCGGGCAATGTTCCTGAAGAAAATGTGAATTGTCTGTAACGTTTGACCGTCTCTGGACGGCATCGGGCCGGCGCAAGCGTTGGCGTCGGCCCGGCTTGATGCGCGAAGGTCATGCCCGCGATCAGCTATCGGCGTCGCTCTTGCGGTTGCCCTTGCCGAGGTCGCGGCGGGCGCGCGTTTCCTTGTCGAGCTTCTCGAAGGATTCGATGACGCCGTCGGTCTCGGTCTTCACGTCGGGCTGGCTGTGGCGCTGGTTGCGCACGCTTTCCTGGTCGTTGCCCTGGAGCTGGTTGTTGCCCATGCGCTCGTTGGCAAGATCGGTCTCGCTGATCGTCTCGGTCCGGTCGGACTTTTTGGCCTGTTCGCTCATGTGAACCTCCTCCTGATTGCCCGGCCGCATGTCGTGCCGGCTTCGGGGGAAAAACGAGCCGACGCCGAAATCGTTCCTCGGGAGACGGGCGGCTATTCGTCGGTGGTCTTCCTGGAGCGCCGGCCCTTGAACTTCAGGCGCACCTCGAGACGGCGCAACAGCATGACCACGATCGCGCCGGCAATACAGGCCAGAAAGGCAAGGGCAAAGAGGCCGAGCCCTGAGGCGAGCCCGATGCAGGCCGCAAGCCACATGCCGGCGCCGGTCGTCACGCCGTGCACCTCGCCCTTATGGAAGATGATGAAGCCGGCGGCCAGAAACGCGACGCCGGAGGTGATCGCTTCGACGAGGCGCAGCGGATCGGTGCGCATGGTGTCGCCGGAAAACAGCGGCAACTGAACGATCTCGACCGTGATCATCGCAAAGGTGGCGCTGGCGATGGCCACCAGGAGGTGGGTCCTGAGCCCGGCCGGCCGATCGTGCCATTCGCGCTCGAACCCGATAACGGCTGCAAGGGCTGCGGCAACGACGAGACGCACCACCATTTCGACCGGCGGAATGGCCGAGGCAAAGCCGTTGCTCAATATGGCCGGGATGGTATCGATCACATCGCGCGCTCCGTCGTTTGGACGTCAGCGGCCTTCTTTGCTCTCAATATCTCCGATCAGCGCCTTCATTTCGGCAATCTCGCGCCGTTGGGTCTCGATGATGCCGTCGGCGAGCTCACGCACCCGCGGATCGGAAATGTTCGCCCGCTCGCTGGTCAGTATGGCGATGGAGTGGTGCGGAATCATCGCCTTCATCCAGCTAACATCGGCCACAGTGTCCTGGCTGCGCACCAGATAGAGCGCGCCGGCAAAAACAACGATCGCCGCGACGACGATGCCTATGTTGATCCCTGTGTTCGGATACATGCCGCGCATGAAGCCGAGCATGACGATGGCCATCGCCGCCCCCATCACCAGCGCCATATAGGCCCGCGTCTCGCTCCAGAACACGTGGTCGAGGGCGTAGGTGTTGAGATACATGAGCACCAGCATGACCGCTGTCGACGTGGCGATCATAGCGGCGAAACGCAGATACTTGGTCATGTCGGGCATTCCTGCGCGGGGAAGGACTGTGGCGAGGAGAGGCGTTGCTTTGGAGACCAAAAGCCCGCCCCGCCGGGTGAAGCCAGGGGCCGACGGGTCGCTGCGATGACGGACCGGCGCCGCCGGGTGCTCACGGCATGCACGCCGGCCGCAGCGTCATCGGGCGCCGCGATGGGCGTGCATGTGGTCTGACGATCTGTGGTGGTCGTCCTCGTCTCTGTCGGATTGCAGGTAGGGCGCAATGCGCCAGGCCAGCGGCGGCGTTGCGGCGATCGCCACGATGATACCGATCGGCAGCAGATAGGCGGCAAACGCCTCCAGCGCCGGAACGCTGTGGAGAAGGACGACGGCGATCCCGACCAACACCGCATTCACGGCCAGCGCCAGTGCGAGCGTCAGATAGGTGTGTTGTCTCATCTCGGATTCCTTTCGTCTTCCGGCTGTCTCCCTGGGTCAACGCAACAAAGTTAACGGCGGTTCCGCCAAAACCCGGAACAAATGCCGGGCAACGCCCGTTTTCCCGCTGAATTGTTTGGTGAATACCGCCTTGCAAAGGGAGGGAAAACAACATGAGAACGGCACAAGCCCGCCAGCCCGGCTACGAATATTCGATGGATCCGCTGCCCGACTACCGGCCCCGTTACGCCGGGGCAGGCCGGCTTAAGGAAAAGGTGGCGCTGGTCACCGGCGGCGATTCCGGCATCGGACGCGCGGTCGCGGTGCTCTTTGCCCGCGAAGGCGCAAGGCTCGCGCTGTCCTACAAGGACGAGCGGCGCGACGCGGAGGAAACCCGCAAGCTGGTGGAAAAGGAGGGGTCGACGGCAATCCTCCTTCGCGGCGACGTCGGCGACAAGGCTTGCTGCGAGCGGATCGTGGAAGAAACCGTGGAGACCTATGGCCGCCTCGACGTGGTCATCGGCAACGCCGCCGAGCAGCACGCCCGCGAGCACGTTGAAGATATCTCCGAGGAGCAACTGCGCCGGACGTTCGATACCAACATCTTCGGCAATTTCTTCCTCGTCCAGGCGGCGCTGCCGTATCTGGCAGAAGGCTCCTCGATCATCCTGACCACCTCCGTCACCGCCTATCGCGGCCAGGACCTTCTTCTCGACTACGCCTCGACCAAGGGTGCGATCCTGTCCCTGGTGCGCGGCCTTGCGTCCAAGCTTGCCGACCGCGGCATCCGGGTCAACGGCGTTGCCCCCGGGCCGATCTGGACGCCGCTGATCCCGGCCTCCTTCCCGCCGGAAAAGGTGGAGACCTTCGGCCAGAACACGCCACTCGGCCGCCCCGGCCAGCCCAACGAGGTGGCGCCGGCCTACCTGTTCCTCGCCTGCGAGGACGGCAGCTACATGAGCGGCCAGGTGCTGCATCCGAACGGCGGCGAGCCGGTTTCCAGCTAGCCATGGCGGGTCCGAAAAGCGCGATTTGAACCGAGGACGGCGGCATCCGACGAGTGCCGCCGCCACGCATTCAGGTTTGACAATCCGGCAAAAATCATTGAACCAGCGCTGATGCGCGGTTTCCCGTCACACGGGGATTTCGCCGCAGGCATGATGAGAAGCGGGACGAATACATGAGCGAACGGATCGATATCGGCGGCCTCCAGGTGGCGCCGGAGCTGCACGCCTTTATCGAGAACGAGGCCCTGCCGGAAACGGGCGTTGCACCGGAAAAATTCTGGCAGGGACTGGTCGGCCTCGTCCGCGACTTCGCCCCGCAGAACCGCGAACTCCTCGAGGTTCGCGAGCGCTTGCAGGCCGAGATCGACGCCTGGCACACCGGCGGCCGCGGCAAGGAGCACGACGCGGCCGCCTACAAGACCTTCCTGGAAGAGATCGGCTACCTGAAGCCGGAAGGCGCGCCGTTCTCGGTCGAGACGGCCGACACCGACAGCGAGATCGCCGAGGTCGCCGGCCCGCAGCTCGTCGTGCCGGTGATGAACGCCCGTTATGCGCTGAACGCCGCCAACTCCCGCTGGGGCAGCCTCTACGACGCGCTCTACGGCACCGACGCCATCCCCGGCGAGATAGGCTCCGGCTACGACCCAGAGCGCGGCACCGAGGTCATCGCCTGGGCCAAGAGTTTTTTGGACGACGCCGCATCGCTTGCAAAAGGCTCCCACAAGGACGCCACTGGCTACCGGGTGGAGGGCGGCGCCCTCGTCGTTACGACGCCCGGCGGCGAGACCGGCCTCAAGGCGCCGGAAAAATTCGCCGGCCACCGGGGCGATGCCGCGTCTCCCGATGCGATTCTCCTCAAGAACAACGGCCTCCACATCGAGATCGCCATCGACCGCGGCCACCCGATCGGCAAGGACGATCCGGCGGGCGTTGCCGACATCGTCTTGGAGGCCGCGCTCTCCACCATCATGGACTGCGAGGATTCGGTCGCCGCCGTCGATGCCGAGGACAAGGCCGTCGCCTATCGCAACTGGCTCGGCCTGATGCGCGGCGATCTCGTCGACACATTTGAGAAGGGCGGCAGGACCGTCGAGCGCAAGCTCAATCCGGACCGGTCCTATGTGGCGCCGGACGGCGGCGAGGTGCGCCTGCAGGGCCGCAGCCTGATGCTGGTGCGCAATGTCGGACACCTGATGACGACTCCGGCCGTCGTCGATGCGGACGGCGCGGAGATCCCGGAAGGCCTCCTCGACGGGGTGATGACGACGCTGATCGCCATGCACGACCTGAACAAGTCGCCCGATGCGGCGATGCGCAATTCGCGCCGCGGCTCGGTCTATATCGTCAAGCCGAAGATGCACGGCGCCGACGAGGTTGCATTCGCCTGCGCGTGCTTCGCGCGCATCGAGGAGGTGCTCGGCCTGCCGGCGAACACGATCAAGGTCGGCATCATGGACGAGGAGCGCCGCACCACGGTCAATCTGATGGAGTGCATCCGCGCGGCGAAGGACCGGGTGTTCTTCATCAACACCGGCTTCCTCGACCGCACCGGCGACGAGATGCACACCTCCATGGAAGCCGGCCCCATGATCCGCAAGGGCGAGATGAAGGCCTCGACCTGGATTTCCGCCTATGAGGACTGGAACGTCGATGTCGGGCTCACCTGCGGCCTGCGCGGCAAGGCCCAGATCGGCAAGGGCATGTGGGCGATGCCGGATCTGATGGCGGCGATGCTGGAGCAGAAGGTCGGCCACCCGAAGGCCGGTGCCAACACCGCCTGGGTGCCGTCGCCGACGGCCGCCACCCTGCACGCCACCCACTATCACCGCATCGACGTTGCCGCCCGCCAGGAGGAAATCGCCACGGGCGGGCGCCGGGCAACGCTCGACGACCTCCTCACCATCCCGCTCGCCGACCGGCCGAACTGGTCCGACGATGAGATCAAGGCCGAACTCGACAACAACGCGCAAGGCATTCTCGGCTATGTGGTGCGCTGGATCGACCAGGGCGTCGGCTGTTCCAAGGTGCCGGACATCCACGATGTCGGCCTGATGGAGGACCGGGCGACCCTGCGCATTTCCAGCCAGCACATGGCCAACTGGCTGCACCACGGCGTCGTCGACAAGGACAAGGTGCTGGAGACCATGAAGCGGATGGCCGAGGTCGTCGACCGGCAGAACGCCGGCGATCCGGCCTATGAGGCGATGGCGCCGGGCTTCGACGGCGTCGCCTTCAAGGCGGCCTGCGACCTCGTCTTCAAGGGACGCGAGCAGCCGTCCGGCTACACCGAGCCGATTCTCCACGCCCGCCGCCGCGAGAAGAAGGCCGAACAGGGCTGAACCGTCCGAACGCGATCGAACATCCGGACGCCGATCCGGGGAGGGGAGAATGAAAAATGCAGACCATCAAACGGCTGTCGCACGCCGAGGCCCAGATCCTCATCGCCGGTGCGCGGGACAAGGCCATGCAGATCGGCGTGCCGATGTGCATTTCCATTGTCGACGAGAGCGGTAACCTGATCGCCTTTGAGCGCATGGACGGCGGCAAGGTCCATTCCATCCAGCTCTCCATGGACAAGGCCTTCACGGCGGCGTCCGCAAGGAAGGCGACGCACGAATACAACGCCGCCTGCACGCCGGGCAGCCTCGTCTTCGGCATCCATACCGCCCTCGGCGGCCGCATCTCCGTGGTCGGCGGCGGTTTTCCGGTCGTCGTCGACGGCGAGGTGGTCGGCGGCATCGGCCTCTCCTCCGGCACGCCCCAGCAGGACATGGAATGCGCCGAGGCCGGCCTGGCCGCGTTCGCGTCGGCTTAGGGCGGGACGCCTGGAATCAGACCCGAACGATCTGTCTGCGTCATCGCGAGGAGGCCGCTAGGCCGACGCGGCGATCCAGAAGCCGCTTGCTCGGAGCGCGTGGCCCCTGGATTGCCGCGCTCGCTTCGCTCACTCGCAATGACGACAATCTGACCTCATCGCAGCGCCCCGGTCTTCAAGCCACCCGGTCGGGCGGCTCCTTGCCGGCAAAGAAGGCATCGAGATTGTCGACGGCGCGAAAGCCCATGGCGTCGCGCGTCTCCACCGTGGCGCTGCCGAGATGGGGTAACAGGAAGGCGTTCTCCAGCTCCCGGTAGCCGGGATGGATGTTCGGCTCGTTGTTGAAGACGTCGAGGCCCGCCGCCGCCAGCTTGCCGGATTTCAGCGCGGCGATCAGCGCCTCGTCGTCGACGACGCCGCCGCGTGCGGTGTTGACGACGATCGCCCCGTCCGGCAACAGCGCCAGCCGTTCCGCATTGAGGAGCCCGGTCGTCTCCGCGGTCAGCGGGCAATGGATCGAGAGCACGTCGCAGAGCGGCAGCATCTCCTCCAGGCTCTCGTGATAGACGGCATCGCCGGCAAGCTCCGCATCGAGCGGGCGGCGATTGTGGTAGTGGATCTCCATGTCGAAGCCGCGCGCGCGGCGCGCGGTGATCTGGCCGATGCGCCCCATGCCGACGAGGCCGAGTCGTTTGCCGGTGATTTCCGTGCCGAGATGGAAGGTCGGGCTCCAGGTGTGCCAGCGGTCGGCCCGGACCAGGCGTTCGCCTTCGCCGGCCCGCCTGGCCGCGCCGAGCATCAGGAGAATCGCGATCTCAGCCGTCGCATCGGACAGCACGTCGGGCGTGTTGGTGACGATGAGGCCGCGTTCGGCCGCCGCGGCAAGGTCGACGTGATCGACGCCGACGGAAAAGCAGGACACCATCTTCACCCGCTCCGGCAGGGCGGCGATCACCTCAGCGCTCATCTTTTCCGTCGGGCAGATGAGGAGCGCGTCGGCGTCCCGCGCCCGCCGAAGCAGCTCGTCGCGGGACAGCACGCCGTCATCCTCGTTGAGGTCCGCGGAATAATCCCGTGCGAGCCGCGAGCGGACATTGTCGGGCAGCCTGCGGGTGACGAGAATGGCGGGAGATTTGGACGCGGGCGCGCTGGACGACATGGTCAACCTCTTTTTCGGGATGGGCATATGGGCACTCCGGGAGCGCGGACGGCATCTTGACCGAGCCCGGCCCGGAAATCGATCCCCGCTGACGCCGCGGCAGGGCCCGGACCTGATTCCCATGCCCGGCACTGGTCGCGGGTCCGATTCCATCCCGTCGCAACCCCGATTCCTTAACGGCGGGCAACCCGCCCGCGCCGCCCATGTTGCGATTCGGCAACAGCAAGCCTTTCCGGCCGGCCTCGAGCCGGAATTTACGCTCCGCGGGTGGTTCCTCCGTTAGGATTTTGTTAGGGAATGAGCGTCCTGAGGCATTGAATTTCCGGGGCTTTTCGCCGGAACAGGGTAAAAGCCTACGCAGAATGACGTAGGTCATCCCCCGCCTCGTGACATTCCTGCAACATAGGGGTCCAAAAGCCGTAAACCGGCCCTGTTGTGTGTTGATCGGAAAGAACGTTCAGATATGTTGACCCTGCGACTGACGCGAATGAGCGTTGGGTGCCGTTACGCTTATAAACCGAACAGGTGGACCGCGGGCGGCAGTTTCGCGGGGAAATAGGGACAGGTTTCGGTCGACAGACATCAACCTCTTCCCGGTAACTTTGACTTTGGAGGTCAGGAAATGAAAATCAAAAGCCTTCTCCTCGGTGCTGCGGGCGCGCTCGCCATCACTGGGGCCCAGGCGGCGGATCTTCCGGTCGCCCCGGAGCCGGTTGACTACGTTCGTGTCTGCGACGCGTTCGGCACCGGTTTCTTCTACATCCCGGGCACCGAGACCTGCTTGCGCGTCGGCGGCCGTATCCGCGCCGACTACTATGTGTGGGGCAACGAGGTCACCTACGATCGTTCGGCCAACGCTCTTGGCTCGTTCGGCTCGTCCCGTGGCCGCAATGCCAACTACAGCTCGACCCGCGCTCGCGCCTATCTGCGTCTGGATAGCCGCACCAACACCGAGTTCGGCCTGCTGCGCACCTACGCCCAGGTTTACTGGACCGCTGACTCCTACGGCGGCACCAACACCACCATGGACTACGGCTTCATCCAGTGGGGCGGTCTGACGGCCGGTCGTACGGACAGCTTCTTCCAGTTCTGGACTGGCGCTACCTACGAGAAGCTCGACAACTCGCTTCAGGATTCCGACACCAACGTGCTGGCCTACACCGCTGCCTTCGGCAACGGCTTCTCGGCCTCGGTCTCGATCGAAGACGGCACCTACTCGCGTATGGGCGTCCTCAATGGTCGTTGGTCGCGCTTCGTGTCCGCCACCGGCGCTATCCCGGCTGGTGTTCCGATGGACGCCTACGGCGGTCATTGGTGGCCGGATCTCGTCGCCAACCTGAACGTCAGCCAGGGCTGGGGTTCGGCTCAGGTGATGGCCGCTCTGCACGACGTGCGTGACGGCATCGGTGGTCGTGACGACTCCGAGCTCGGCTGGGCAGTCGGCGCCGGCGTGATCTTCAACCTGCCGATGATTGCGGCTGGTGACACGATCGCCCTGCAGGCCGCCTATGCGGACGGTGCCACCTCCTACGTGACCCCGTCGACCAACGGCTGGCGCACCGCTTATGATGCGGCCCGTCGTCTCGGCGGTGACTTCGTCACCACGGAGGCTTGGTCGATCGGTGGTGGCTTCACCCACTACTGGATGCCGAACCTGTCGTCCGGTCTGACCGTCACCTACGCCAACATCGACCAGTGGGATGGCATCTGCGTCGCCCCGCGTCGTGGCTGCGGCGACTTCGACGAGTGGGACATCCAGGGCAACCTCGTTTGGTCGCCGGCTTCCGGTTTCGAAATCGGCGTCGAAGTTGACTACGAGTACGTTGAGCCGGATGTGGGCGATGAGCATGACGACGTCGTCGGCCTGCTGCGCTTCCAGCGCACCTTCTAATCAGACGATCATCCGATCGTTGGGAACCCGGTGGAGCAATCCACCGGGTTCTTTTTTTTGCCGGTACGCCTGTTTCCTCTGCTTGCGGCTTCCAGCGCGGCGATTTGCGGGCTTTTTCAAGGCTCGCCTTCCTTGCCGGCCCTTCACCGAGTCACTAGTGTGAATTCCCGGGAATGGCGGTTTTCCGGCCCCGGCCGGACGGATGCGGTGGCAATGCCCGTGCATTCGCGGCAGCGCTCGGTGAGGCGCCAGGCCAAGGCGGTCTCGCCAGGGCGAAGAGGAGCGTGAAGAGGGAATGGCAAACCCGTGGAAACTCGCCCTTGTCGGGATCGGCGCGGCGGCCCTCCTGACGGCGTTGGGCGATCTTGTCCTGCTCCGCGATGTCGAACAGGATCTGACGGCACGGGCAAAAAGTCGGCTGATGCAGGATGCCCAGGCCTGGGCCGACGTCTCCCTGTCCGGCCGTGACGCGACCCTTACCGGCACGGCCCCCAGCAAGGAAGCGCTGCTGCTCGCCCTGAAATCGGTCGACCGGGTCTGGGGCGTGCGCATCGTCATCGACAAGACGGACATCCTTCCCGGCCAGTCGCCCTATCCCCTGACCCTGACCCGCAAGGAAGACGCACTCTCCGTTTCCGGCTACGTTCCGCGCCGCGGCGCAAGGGACGGTATCCTGGAAGACGTGCGCAAGATCTTTGCCGACGAAAAACTGACCTACGATTTGCCGCTGGCAAGCGGCGCGCCACCGGGGCTCGACAATGCCGCCCGCTTCGGGCTCGATCTCCTGAAGGACATGACGGCGGGCGAGGTGGCGATCCGCGATCGCGCGGTGACCGTGTCGGGGACGGCGGCAACGGCGGGAACCTACGAACGGCTCCTGCGCACGCTGAAGACCGAACTGCCGCTGGGCTACACCCTGGAACGGACGGACGTCCTGGCGCCGCCCGCAAAACCCTATCTCTGGTCGGCAAAAAAGACCGGCGAAGCGGTCGTTCTGGAAGGCTATGTCGGCTCGAAGGAAGAGCGGGAAGCCATTGTAAAAAAATCGGAAAGCGCTCTGAGGGGGGCGAGCCTCGACGACACGACCGGCTATGCCTCCGGGGCGCCGGACGGTTTTGACGGCTTCGTCGCCTTTGCGCTCGATCGGCTCTCGGTGCTTGACCACGGAACGGTGTCGCTGACGGATACGACGCTCTCCATATCGGGCGAGGCGAAGACAATTCCCGAGCACGAGGCGCTTCTGAAAGCGTTGACGTCGGAACTGCCGGACGGCCTGACGCTCGGTACGGTCGACCTCCTGCGCCCGCTGCCGCCGCTGCCGGAAAGCGATGCTGACCTTGCCGAGGTGCCGCCGGCGACCTGGATCGCCCGGCGCACGAAAGACACGCTCATCCTTGCCGGCGCGATTCCCGATGCCGCAACCAAGGAGCCTCTGGGCGAACTGGTGTCGCAGCGCTTCGGCGCCGTGCCGGTGATCGACCGCCAGCGTCCCGGTGAGGGCATGCCGGAGCGATTCCTGGACGCGGCCGGCGCCGGCCTCAATGCCCTTGCGCGGCTCGGCGAGGGGCAGATCGAGATTCGCGCGGACGAATTGACGCTGTCCGGCGCCGCCTACCACGCGGCCGCGGCAGAAAGCGTTCGCGACCGGCTCCTGTCGGAGTTGCCTGCCGGCTTTTCCGGGAATTTCAATGACTTGCGCATTCGCGCGCCGGGCACGCCCGTGTCCGCCTCAAGATGCCAGCAGCTCTTTTCCAGCATCCTGAGGGGCAACAGGATCCGTTTCGAGACCGGCAGCACGCGAATAGACCGTGACAGCTTCGGCATCCTCGATCATCTTGTTTTCGTTGCCCAGCGCTGCCCACAGAGCCGGGTCGTCATCGAAGGCCACACCGATTCCGACGGCAGCGAGGCGGACAATTTGCGTTTGTCCGATTGGCGCGCGGCTGCGGTCGTCGACTATCTCGTCCGTGCCGGCGTCGACGCCGACCGTCTGGAGGCCGTCGGCTTCGGGGAGGACCGTCCGGTCGCCTCAAACGACACGGAAGAGGGCAAGGCGCTCAACCGCCGCATCGAATTTCGCATCGTTCCGGAATAGGGGGAGGCCCATGTGGTACATGATCACCCATCATTGGTTGCTTTTGTTCTTCGCACTTGTCGTCGGCACCGGTATCGGCTGGTGGCTCTGCCGCCCGCAAAGCGATAGCTGAGCGAGGGAGGCAGGCATGACCTGGTACAATGTCCAACTTTTCCTGTTGATGCTGGTGGCCGTCTTCATCGGCCTTTTCATCGGCTGCCGCCTGCGCGCCTGGTGGGAACCGCAGGATGCTGAGCGCCGCGGCGTCTTCAAGGGACTGTCGAGCGCCTTTTCCGGTGGCGCGGCCAAGATCAGCGCCGGCGCCGAAACGGTCAGGGAAAAGGCTGCCGAGACGGCGGCTGACGCCAAGACGGGCGCAAAGAGCGCGGTCGCCACCGCCAAGACCAAGGCGGCGGACGCCAAGGCCGACGCCGAAAAGGCAAAGGCCGACGCCGAAAAGAAGGCGAATGCGGCGGCAGACAAGGCCAAGGCTGACGCCAGGAAGGCGAAGGACGATGCCGCCAAAAAGGCCAAGGCGGCGGCCGATGCCACCAAAAAGAAGGCGGCGGATGCCAGGGACAAGGTCAGTGCGGCCGCCAAATCGGTGGCCGGAAAGGTCAAGGACGAGGCCCAGGCGGTCGCCAAATCCGCCAGGACGGAAGTCAAGGACCTGAGCGACGAAGAGGCGGCGGAGCGGCTCGCGGCGCTGCCGGACGACGCAACGCCGGAACAAAAGGCCGACGCGGTCGGCGCCCGTCCGGCCGGGCTGGTGTCTCCGGACGCTGGCGGTGCCGACGACCTGAAGCGGATTCGCGGCATCGGCAAGGTCAACGAGAAGAAGCTCAACGACGTCGGGATTTACCACTTCCGCCAGATCGCCGCGTGGACCGCGCCGGAAGTGCGCTGGGTCGGCACATTCCTCGCCTTTGCCGGCCGCATCGAGCGCGAAGACTGGATCGGCCAGGCCAAGGTGCTGGCGGAAGGCGGCGACACCGCCTTTTCCAAGCGGGTCGACGACGGCGACGTGCCGTCCAGCAAGGGCTGATCGGCCAACGGAAACTTTCTTCGCCGGTGCCTCAGGGCGCCGGCGGCTCTGTCGCGCCGGTCCCTTCGCGGTCGCATTCGCTGAGGAAATCGGCGATCCGCGCGACCACCGCGTCTTCCCACAACACCGGCGCATGGCCCTGCCGCGGCACCGTGAGGACGTCGAGATCGCTGCGCCGGGCGCCCATTTCCGCGACCGTCTCGGCCGAAAGGATGTCGGACAGCACGCCGCGGATGACCATCAGCGGGACCCCGGCAAGCGCATCGAACAGCTCCCAGGCGGTCGGCTGCGGCTTGTCGAAGGAGATGTCGGCAAAGGTTGCGCCGAGCTGCGGATCGAAGGCGAAGGCCGGCTTGCCGTCGACATCGGCGTAGATCTGCAGCGCGAACCGCATCCAGTCCTCGTCGCCGAAATCGGGAAAGAACGCCTCGAGCTGGCGCTTCTGGCCGGCGGCCGCGGCCTCCCAGGTCGATGGCACCCATGGCGAGACGATGTAGTCGGATATCCGCTTCAGGCCGGCCGTCTCGATCGCCGGCCCCACATCGTTGAGAATGAGACCGGCGAGGCGTGCCGGATGGCCGAGGGCGATCAAAGTGCCGACGAGGCCACCGCGCGAGGTGCCGAGGATGACGGCCCGCTCGATCCCGAGGCTGTCGAGCCCCTTGACGACGTCCTCGGCCTCGACGGGCGGGGCATAGTTGCGGGCATCGGCATCGGAGGCGGAGACGCCGCGGCCTCGCAGGTCCAGCGTAACAACCCGGCGGGCATCTTTGCCGCGCCCGGACAGCGCCCGGGCGAGCGCATGGAAGTCCCTGGAATTGCGGGTTAACCCCGGCAGGCAGAGAAGGGGGAGGGCGTTGCCGCTATCCGCGTCCGGTGCCGGCCGGTAGTCGCGTCCTCCGAGCGCCAGCCCGTCGGCACTCTCGTAACGGACCGGCGTCCAGCCGGTGGCCAGATCCTGGCGCAGGCGTTCGAAAAGCGCTTTGCGGTCGTCACCCGTCACCGTTACCCCCGTCGTCGGCGTTCTTCCCGCGCGGGCAACGGTCGTTGTCAGCCGCCGCGCCGCAAATCCTTTTCTATCTGCAGGCCTGAGCCGTTCAGCCGCGTGCGATACACCTGCAGGTTTTCGGTAATACGTTGAACATAGTTCCGCGTCTCCGTAAACGGGATACGCTCTATCCAGTCCACCGCATCGACCTTGGCCGACCGCGGATCGCCGAACCGGCTGACCCATTCGTCGACGCGCCGGCTGCCGGCGTTGTAGCCGGCAAAGGTCATGATGTAGGAGCCGTCGAACCGGCCGACGAGCTCGCCGAGATGGGCCGCGCCGAGGGTCGCGTTGTAGGCGGCATCCTGCGTCAGCCGGCTCTTGGAATAGGGCAGGCCGTTGCGCCGCGCCGTTGCCTTGGCGGTCGACGGCAGGAGTTGCAGGAGCCCACGCGCGCCGGCATGGCTGACCGCACCGGGATCGAACGCGCTTTCCTGGCGGGCAACGGCATAGACCAGCGGTTTTTCAACGCCGTTCTTGATCTTCGTCTTGGCCGGGATCGCCTTCATCGGAAAGGCGATGGACGCGGCCTCGGGCCAGCGATTGGCGGCCTGCTTGCCGACGATCAGCGCGTAGCGGTGCTTGCCGTAGTCCTCGGCAAGGTCGGTCAGCAGCGCCGCCTGGGCCGCATTCGGCAGGGTGTCGGAAAGCTGCATGAAGAGCGGCAGCGTCAGGTCGACATGGCCGGCATCGGCCATCGCCTTGATCGCGCGGACCAGTTCGTTGCGGGAAAATGCCGTGCGGTCGTCTGCGGTCGCGGTCGGCGGATGGCCGAGGCCGAGCGACGACTTGCCGAGCCGCGCCCGGGCAAGCTGGCCGTAAAAGGCGGAAGGGAATGCCGCGGCGCGCTCGAACGCCTTCCTGGCGGCGTCCTTGTTGCCGAGGTCTTCCTCGGCGCGGCCGAGCCAGTAATAGCCGCGCGAGCGGGTGATCGGCGTCTCGCCGATCTCAAGGATCTTCTTGAAGTGCGGGCGGGCAAGCCCCGGCTTCTTCAGGAAGCGCAGCGCATACCAGCCGGCATGGAATTCCGCCTCGGCGCGCTTTGCCGGGCTTTCCGCGCTGTGCCGGGACGCCACCTTGTAGGCAAGGTCCGGCTTGCCGAGTTCCAGGAGCTTGCGCGAGACGATCTTGCGCTCCACCCACCAGGCGTCCGGATCGATCAGCGCCTGAGGGTCGCGCGGCGCATCGGCGAGCAGCGTGCCGGCGTCGGTCCAATGGTCTTTCCGGCGCAGATACTGGGCCCGCGCATAGAGAAAGCTCGGATCGCGCTGCAGGCTCTTCGGCACCGCCTTCAGGAGCGTTCCCGCATTGCGCTGGCGGCGGATGACGGCGCTGCGCGCCTTGACGAGGGCACGCTCCGAACTGCTGAGGCGGCTGGCAAGCCGCTCCGCCTCGGTGACGCGGTCGTGGTAGAGCATGGCGTCGGCGCGCACCTTGTGGTCGGCCCGGTTGAGGAGCCGGCCGAACTCGCGAAGGATGGTCGCCTGCTGCTTTTTCGACATCCGCTTGCGCCGCCAGACGTCGCGGATCAGCCGGCGGGCATCGTCGCGGCGCCCGAGCTTGCGGTGGGCGCGGGCGAGCGCGATGGTGCCGTCCGTGGAGACCGGCCAGGCCCGGCCGAAGACGGAAAGCACCTTGGCCGGTGCCGGGTCCTCGCGCAAAAGCGCCGCTTCGGCGCGGATCTTCAGCAGCCGGCTATCCGGCCAGCCCGGCGCACTCGCCGCAAACCGGGTGATGAAGGCGCTCGGCACCTCGCGGCCGCCGGAACGGGCGATCTGCCATTCCAGGATCTTGCGGTCGAGCGAATTGCGGCCCATGCCGTTGTGGATGGCGATGGCGTCCCGCACGCGCCCCTTGCGCAGGGCCGCAAGGCCGGCCTTCAGCGACCCCTTCGCCGCGGGGACCTGGTCGGCCGCGTTCTGGCCGACGGTTGCGGCCAGCGGCAAGGCCGTCTCCGTTGCCGGCGGCGGGGCAGGCGCGGGGGAATGGGAGATGGCAGGCGGCGCCGGTTTCGGCTGCGGCACGGGCGCGCCGGCCGGCACTGTGCTTGAAATTGTTGCCGCGATCGGGTCCCGCGCGGGCTTCGGCCGCGGCACGGAGATGCGGATCAGCGCAGAGGCGCCCGCCGGGGCGACCTCGATCTTCGGCCGCGGTCCGGCACGGACAGTCGCGCCCAGCGGCAAGGCGACGAGGGTTGCCAGCACGAGTGCTGCGACCGCACGGGATTGCCGACCGGTTGTCATCGACGTCACGTTCCCCATTCCAATAATGCCGGTACCGCCCAAAACCAAAACGCGGCCGGAAACCTGCCGGTTCCGGTCGCGCAACGCGTGCGTGAAACGAAAGAATCCTGCCGCAACAGGATGAACGAAGAATTGCGGCATTAGTTTGAATCGCGCCCGCGTAGGCAGACGGTTCGGATAGACGGCATGCGATGACTACGGCTTGCCGCCGGCCGGCTTGCGGTCTATGGTCCGCCGCATTTGGAGGATGGCCGGGCACTGCCGTTTTGCGCCGGCCGCAACAGGCGTTGAAAGGCGATAGAAAGATGTTCAAGGGTTCGATCACCGCGCTCGTGACACCGATGAAGGGTGGCGCGGTGGACGAAAAGGCGTTCCAGGATCTGATCGAATGGCAGATCGCGGAAGGCACCAACGGGCTCGTTCCTGTGGGAACGACGGGTGAATCGCCGACCTTGAGCCACGCCGAGCACAAACGCGTGGTCGAGCTCGCCATCGAGACGGCCAAGGGCCGGGTGCCAGTGATCGCCGGCGCCGGCTCCAACAACACGGCCGAGGCCATCGATCTCGCCAGGCACGCCGAAAGCGCCGGCGCCGACGCCGTGCTGGTGGTCACGCCCTATTACAACAAGCCGAGCCAGGAGGGCCTTTACCGGCACTTCATGGCCGTCGATGCCGCTATCGGCATCCCGATCATCATCTACAACATCCCGCCGCGCTCGGTCGTCGACATGTCGGTGGAGACGATGGCCCGGCTTTACACCGATGGCCGCAACATCAAGGGCGTGAAGGATGCGACCGCCAATCTCGGCCGGGTCAGCGACCAGCGCCGTGTGCTCGGCACGGATTTCATCCAGCTTTCCGGCGAGGACCCGACCGCGCTCGGCTTCAACGCCCATGGCGGCCAGGGCTGCATCTCGGTGTCGTCGAACGTTGCCCCGCGGCTCTGCGCGCAGTTCCAGGAGGCGACGCTCACCGGCGATTTCGCAGGTGCGCTGACGCTCCAGGATCGGCTGATGCCGCTTCATCGGGCGCTGTTCCTTGAACCGAGCCCGGGCGGGGCCAAATATGGCCTGTCGCTGCTCGGCAAATGCGAGAACGAGCTGCGCCTGCCGGTAACGCCGATCTCCACGGTGGCCGAAAAGGCCGTCGCCGAGGCGATGCAGCACGCCGGCATCCTCAACTAGCGCGTATTCCCGAAAAGTGGGAACCGGTTTTCGGACGAGAATACGCGAAGAAACAACCGATTAGAGCCTTTCGCGTGAGCCATTGATCACGCGAAAGGCTCTAAATCGCGCTAATACCGGAGTTCCGGCATGGCCGCCGACAAACCGGCTCCCGGCAAGCTTGTTGCCGAGAACCGAAAGGCACGATTCAACTACGAGATCATGGAGACCTTCGAGGCCGGCATTTCCCTGACCGGCACGGAGGTGAAGTCGTTGCGGCTTGGCAAGAGCAACATCGCCGAATCCTATGCCACCGAGCAGAACGGCGAGATCTTCCTGATCAACGCGCACATTCCGGAATACTTGCAGGCCAACCGGTTCAACCATGAACCGCGACGCCTGCGCCGGCTGTTGCTGCACAGAAAAGAGATCAACAAGCTGATCGGCGCCATTCAGCGCGAAGGCATGACGTTGATCCCGCTGAAGCTCTATTTCAACCAGCGCGGCATCGCCAAGCTGCTGCTCGGGCTGGCCAAGGGCAAGAAGGTCCACGACAAGCGCGAGACCGAGAAAAAGCGCGACTGGGAACGGGAAAAAGGCCGGCTTCTGCGCGAAAAAGGCTGAGTGCGGCTGTTATCCGGCGTCGATCTCGGCACGAACATCGGCAAAGACCGAGCGGAACATCTCTTCCGTCAGCCGGCCGGTGTTCGTGTTGTAGCGCGAGCAGTGATAGCTGTCGAAAAGGGTGAACCGGCCGATGTCGTGCCGCGCGCCATGGCCGAACGGATGGGCGGCACGGCGCTCCCCCAGCGTCGTTAGCATCGTGTCATGGGCGATCCGGCCGAGCGCCAGCACCGCCTTCAGCCGCGGCATCGCCTCAAGGGTCGCGATCAGGAACGGCCGGCATTCCCTGATCTCCGGACCGGTCGGCTTGTTTTCCGGCGGCACGCAGCGCACCGCATTGGTGATCGCGGCCCCGACGAGCGTCAGGCCGTCGTCGGGCCGCGCTTCGTAGGACCCTGTTGCAAAGCCGAAATCGATCATCGTGGCAAAGAGGAGATCGCCGGCATAGTCGCCGGTGAACGGCCGGCCCGTGCAGTTGGCGCCGCGAAGGCCGGGCGCCAGCCCGACGACGAGGAATTCCGCGTCCCGGTCACCGAACGTCGGCACCGGCGCGTTGAACCAGTCCGGCTCGCGCGTCCGCCAGGTGTTTCGGAAATCGACCAGCCGCGGACAGCGCGGACAGTCGCGATCGGGATCGATGGCAGGCATGGCAGCTCTTGGTCGGGTGGCGTCGCGGACGGGAAAAGGCGCGGGGGAGAAGGGTATCCCAACGCCCGGGGCGATTGAACCGGCCGGCGGGCCGTGCGCCGGATCGTCAACAGGAAAGCGCCCCGGCAACGGAACCTACAACGAAAAACGGCGCCGAAAGCCATCGGCGCCGCGTTTCATGCAAAGAGGTCGGGGCGTTCGGGCTCAGTAGTCCTCGAACTCGTCCTCTTCCTCGACGCGCGGGGTGCGGTCGCGCTGCGGCCGGTCGGCCGGGTCGCGTCCGACTTCCTTGATGAGGTCGGCAAGGTCGATGAAATGGTCGGCCTGGCGCCTCAGATCGTCGGCGATCATCGGCGGCTGGGTCACCAGCGTGGACACGACGCTCACCTTGCGGCCGCGCCGCTGCACCGTCTCGACCAGCGAGCGGAAATCGCCGTCGCCGGAGAACAGCACGATGTGATCGATGTGCTCGGAGAGCTCCATGACATCGACGGCAAGTTCGATGTCCATGTTTCCCTTGATCTTTCGACGGCCCGAGGAATCGAAAAATTCCTTCACCGGCTTGGTCACGACCTTGTAGCCGTTGTAATCGAGCCAATCGATCAGGGGGCGGATCGAGGAGTATTCCTGGTCCTCTATGAGCGCGGTATAATAATACGCTCGCAGGAGATACCCCTTCTTCTGAAATGCTGCCAGCAGTTTCTTGTAGTCGATATCGAACGAGAGCGACTTGGCGGTGGCATACAAGTTTGCCCCGTCAATAAAGAGGGCTATCTTTTCGCGCGGGTCGAACATGAACTGGTCTTTCTGGTTTTTGTTATCCGAACGGTATGTTGAATCAGATCAATCGCCACACTCATCGCGAGTGCCCTCGATTTTCCTAAGACGTTTTTTCTATCGTCAAATTTGCCTAGGAGCTCGGAATTTTAAACGGCATGTTGAATTGGCCGCATCTACCACAATCACACGTGATGACAACGCAATGTCGCTCTCGATCTGAAACGATTCCATGATATTGTCTTGCTAGCATGAATTTTCCAGTGCTTGTAGAAAATAAATCGTATATTTTCACGAACAATTGTTGGCGAATTTTAAGGGAAGAAACGCACCTGGCAAACCTTGCATTTTCGGGGGTTCCGTCTTATGGGTGCGGTTGAAATCCAAAAAACCTGGAGAAGTTTAGATGGCGCGCGTCACCGTCGAGGATTGCATCGACAAGGTGGATAACAGGTTCGAGCTCGTCTTGCTCGCCGCCCACCGGGCCCGCATGGTTTCCAGCGGCGCACCGCTGACCGTCGATCGGGACAACGACAAGAACCCGGTCGTGGCGCTCCGCGAGATCGCCGAAGAGACGGTCAGCCCGGAGGATCTGAAGGAAGACTTCATCCATTCGCTGCAGAAATATGTCGAGGTCGACGAGCCGGAGCCGGAAGCGGTTCCGATGATCGCCTCCCAGCCGAACCCCGATGCGCCGGCCGAGGCCTCGCAGTCGTCCGAGGACGATGGGGAGATCACCTTCGACCGCATGTCGGAGGAGGAGCTGCTGCGCGGTCTGGAAGGTCTCGTTCCGCCCGACAAGAGCGACGACGTCTAGGGCGTCGTCCCGAACCGGCGGTCCGCGGCGACGACACCGGCAACCGGTTGTCGGACGAGGATCCGCGCGCATGGCGCAGGAGCGCGGCGGCCGATGTCGCCGGCGGCTGCGCCAGGACTTTGACAAGCCGCGGCGGGAACACGATATTCAGCGGTGGCAGGCAATCGTGCCGGCCACCGCTTTTGATTCCGGCAAGGCCCGGAACGCCGTCAGGATGCGTATCGACCGGCCATGATGCGGCAGTATGAACTCGTCGAACGGGTAACGAACTACAATCCGAACGCCAACGAGGCGCTGCTCAACAAGGCCTATGTCTATGCCATGCGCAAGCACGGCACCCAGAAGCGGGCCTCGGGCGACCCGTATTTCTCCCATCCCCTGGAAGTCGCCGCGATCCTCACCGACATGCGGCTCGACGACGCCACGGTTTGCGTCGGCCTGCTGCACGACACCATCGAGGACACCGACGCCACCCGCCAGGAGATCGACACCTCCTTCGGCCCGGAGATCGGCAAGCTCGTCGAGGGGCTGACCAAGATCCAGAAGCTCGATCTGGTGTCGCGCCGGGCCAAGCAGGCGGAGAACTTCCGCAAGCTCCTGCTCGCCATTGCCGACGACGTCCGCGTCCTCCTCGTCAAGCTCGCCGACCGCCTCCACAACATGCGCACGCTGCACCACGTGCCGCCGCACAAGCGCTTCAGGATCGCCGAGGAGACGATGGACATCTATGCGCCGCTGGCCGGGCGCATGGGCATGCAGGACATGCGCGAGGAGCTGGAGGACATCGCCTTCCGGCACATCAACGCGGAGGCCTACCGCACCATTACCGAACGCCTGGAGCGGCTGAGGGAAAAGAACCAGACGCTGATTTCCGACATTCGCGCCAGCCTCGGCGCCCTCCTGAAGGAGGCCGGCATCGAGGCGGAAGTGCGCGACCGGGAAAAGCGGCCCTATTCGATCTTCCGCAAGATGCAGCACAATTCGGTGGCCTTCGAGCAGCTTTCCGACATCTACGGCTTCCGCCTCATCGTCGGCACGGTGGAGGATTGCTACCGGGTGCTCGGCCTCGTCCACACCACCTGGCCGACGGTGCCCGGCAAGTTCAAGGACTACATCTCGATCCCCAAGCAGAACGACTACCGCTCGATCCACACCACGGTGGTCGGCCCGAGCAGCCAGCGGGTCGAGCTGCAGATCCGCACCGAGGAGATGAACCGCATCGCCGAATACGGCATCGCCGCCCACGCCATCTACAAGGACGGCGAGAGCGGCGGGCGCAACATCGTCAAGCGGACCGAGGAAAGCCGCGCCTACGAATGGCTGCGGCGCACCATCGAGACCATCTCCGGCGGCGAGACCTCCGAGGATTTCCTGGAAAACACGCGCCTGGAGCTGTTCCACGACCAGGTCTTCTGCTTCACGCCGAAGGGCCGCCTGATCGCCCTGCCGCGCGGCGCAACGCCCATCGACTTCGCCTATGCCGTCCACACGAACGTCGGCAACACCTGCGTCGGCTGCAAGATCAACGGCCAGATGGCGCCGCTGGTGACGGAGCTGTCGAACGGCGACGAGGTTGAGATCATCCGCTCCGACGCCCAGGAGCCGCAGCCGGCCTGGGAATCGATCGCGGTCACCGGCAAGGCCCGCGCCGCCATCCGCCGCGCCACCAAGGATTCGGTGCGCCGGCAATATGGCGGCCTCGGCAAGCATATCCTGGAGCGCGCCTTTTCCCGCGCCGAGCGCAAGTTCGACGAGGAGATGCTGGCCGTCGTCATGCCGCGCCTCGGCCATACCGACCAGGCCGACCTCCTGGCCGCCGTCGGCCGCGGAGAACTGAGGGCGGACGACGTCGTCAAGGCGGTCTATCCCCAGTACCAGGAAGAGCGGGCGACCGCGGCCGGCAGCCGGCCCGACGAGGGCTGGTTCGGCCTCACCCGCGCCGTCGGCGTCAAGTTCCGCATTCCCGGCCGCAAGCGGCAGGACACCCAGCCCTCGCTGCCGATCCGTGGCCTGAAGGGCGACCTCCCGGTCAGCTTCGCGCCGGAGGGCGGGGCGCTGCCGGGCGACCGCATCGTCGGCATCCTGAAGCCGGGCGAGGGGATCACCATCTACCCGATCCACTCGCCGGCCCTGAAGGACTTCGACGACCAGCCGGAAAACTGGCTCGACGTTCGCTGGGACATCGATGCGGAACAGCAGGAACGCTTTCCCGCCCGCATCGCCGTCAACGTCATCAACGAGCCGGGAACGCTCGCCCAGATCGCCCAGGTGATCGCGGAGAACGACGGCAACATCGACAACGTTTCCATGCACCGGCGGGCCAATGACTTCCATGAGATGCTGATCGACCTGGAGGTCTGGGACCTGAAGCACCTGAACCGCATCATCAGCCAGATCCGCGCCAAGCCCGTGGTCTCCAGGGTCTCCCGGGTCAACGGATAGGGGCGGCCGGAGCGGGGGCGAGATCCGCCGCCGCCGATGCGGCGCCAAGCCTGCGGGACGCTTGAACGCAAGACCCGGCGCCATCAGGCGTCGCAAGCCCGAACGGGCGCCGCCGCCGATGCGGCGTCAAGCCTGCGGGACGCTTGAACGCTGAAAGAGAAACCCTTGTGGAAAACCGCGGTGCGATGCTGTAGCTCTGCCGCCGGGGAGATTCACGACGACATGGCCGGCGCCGTCCGGCCGCCGAGAAGGGGGAGTGCACCCAATGGATCGCGACGAGGTCCTCGATATTTTCCGGTCATGCGACGCTATCCTGGAGGGGCATTTCATCCTCACCTCCGGCCGGCGCAGCCCGATTTTTCTGCAAAAGGTCCGGGTGTTTCAGTTCCCCGACAAGACCGAAAAGCTCTGCGCAGGCCTTGCGGACCGCATCCGCGAGGCCGGCTATGGCGATGTCGATGCCGTCATTTCGCCGGCGATCGGCGGCATCGTGCCGGGCTACGAGACCGCGCGCCAGCTCGGCAAGCCGGCGCTCTGGGTGGAGCGCGAGGACGGCGTCTTCCGCCTGCGCCGGTTCGAGCTGCCGAAGGGCGCCCGCGTCGTCGTCGTGGAGGACATCGTCACCACGGGCCTGTCTGTGCGCGAGACCGTCGAGGCGCTCGGCAAGGAAGGCATCGAGGTTGCCGCCTGCGCCTGCATCATCGACCGTTCGGCAGGCAAGGCGGATGTCGGCGTACCGCTGATTGCGCTTGCCGAATACGAGGTTCCATCCTACTCGCTCGAGGAACTGCCGCCGGAACTGGCCGCGATCCCGCCGGTGAAGCCGGGAAGCCGGGGCCTTGCCTGAGACCGGTGAGGGGCTCGGCGCGCCTGCGGCTGGCGGTCGCGGTGTCGCTACCCCATATGACCGGGCGGGAGCGAGCGTTTGAAGCGTAGGGATCTGCGTTTGAGGCGGAGAAATTAGTGCTGTTCGCAAGGCGAAGGAAACCCGGCTGGAGGGAACGGCTTCGGGTGGCGGTCTGGCCGCGCCATTCCTGGCGGCGTTCCCTGAAATATGTCGGCAAGCGCATCGTCCGCCTGTCGGCGACCCCCCATGCGGTCGCCGCTGGCGTTGCCGCGGGTGTCTGCGCCTCCACCACGCCGTTCCTCGGCCTTCAGTTCATCCTCAGCTTTCTCATCGCGGTCATCATCGGCGGCAACCTGATCGCGGCTGCCTTCGGCTCGTTCTTCGGCAATCCGTTGACCTATCCGTTCATCTGGGCTTCCACCTTCCGCCTCGGCAGCGGCCTTCTCGGCGAAGACGCAAGGGCGCGCGAGGCGATCGTGTTGCATCCGGACAATTTGCGCTCCGTCGACGGCCTGATGCCGATCCTGAAGCCCATGGTCGTCGGCTCGATCCCGCTCGGCCTCGCCACGGGCCTCGTCTTCTATCTCCTCGTCTATGTCGCCGTGACGACCTACCAGCGCCGCCGCCGGCGCTGGCTGCAGGAGCGGCGCCAGGCGCGCACCCTTGCGGAAGTCGCGGACGCCGCGTCGGCCCCGGCCCCTATCGGCAACGCCTGACTGGCGGCTGCGCCCCCGGCCGACCGCAAAATCGGCGAAATCCGGGCGCTCCATTGCACCATCGCGAGGCAAGCGCTAATTAGAGCCCGAGTCGCCGCACCCCGGCGCCCGCCTTTTCGATTGGATTGGACACTACATGGCAGAACGTGAAAGCCGTTCGCAAACCGGCGACGACGCGAAGAAGAGCGGTGGATTCGGCGAGGCGGTCAAGGTCGTCGTCCACGCCCTCATCCTCGCCCTCATCGTGCGCACCTTCCTCTTCCAGCCGTTCAACATCCCGTCCGGCTCGATGATGGAAACGCTGCTCGTCGGTGATTACCTGTTCGTCTCCAAATACAGCTACGGCTATTCCCGCCACTCCTTTCCCTATTCGCTGGCGCCGTTTTCCGGCCGGATATGGAGCGCCAAGCCGGAGCGCGGCGACATCGTCGTCTTCAAGCTGCCGCGGGACAACTCCACCGACTACATCAAGCGTGTGATCGGCCTTCCCGGCGACCGCATCCAGGTCGTGGGCGGGCTGTTGCACATCAACGGCGAGCCGGTGAAGAAGGTGCCGGACGGCGAGTTCTCCGGCGACGATCGCGGCTACCGGGTGAACGCCCGGCGCTTCGTCGAGACCCTGCCGAACGGGGTCAGCTACCACGTCCTGGAGCTGAGCGATCACGCGCGCGGCGACAACACCCAGGTGTTCGAAGTGCCCGAGGGGCACTATTTCATGATGGGTGACAATCGCGACAACTCCAGCGACAGCCGCGAGTCCGTCGGATATGTGCCGTTCGAGAATCTGATCGGACGTGCCGAGATCATCTTCTTTTCTGTAAAATCCGGCGAAAGCGCCTGGATGGTTTGGAAATGGCCATGGATCGCAAGGTGGAATCGGTTCTTTCAGACGCTGTAAGGGCCAATAGCGGGCGCGGCAGCCTGACCAGGATCGAGGAGCGCCTTGCCTACTGCTTCGCCGATCCGGCACTGCTGGAGCAGGCCCTGACCCACGCCAGCGCGCTGACGACGCCGGGCGACATGTCCGGCAGCTACCAGCGCATGGAGTTCCTGGGCGACCGGGTGCTGGCGCTTGCCGTTGCCAACATGCTCTACGAAAACTTTGCCGATGCCGACGAGGGCGAGCTCGCCCGCCGGCTCAACCAGCTCGTCAAGCAGGAGACCTGCGCCAATGTGGCGAGCGCGCTCGACCTCGGCACCGCGATGCGGGTCGGCGAGGGCGAGGACCAGAGCGGCGGCCGCCACAAGCGCGCGCTGCTCGCCGACATCTGCGAGGCGGTGATCGCTGCCATCTACTTGGACGGCGGCTTCGGTGCCGCCAGCGCCTTCGTCGAACGCCACTGGCGCGACCAGATGGTCAACTGGGAAGGCCCCTTGCGCGACGCCAAGACGACGCTGCAGGAATGGGCGCAAGGCAAGGGCCTCGTCGCCCCGACCTACACCGTCACCAACCGCGCCGGCCCCGACCACGCCCCGGAATTCACCACCCGCGTCGACGTCGTCGGCTGCGCTCCGGCGAGCGGACGCGGCCGCTCCAAGCGCGAGGCCGAGCAGATGGCCGCCACGACGCTCTTGGAGCGCGAGGGCATCTGGACCGCAAAGGACGCTTCGTGACCGCGCCGGACACCGGGGCAACGCCCGACGCGCCGCGCTGCGGCTTCGTCGCGCTGATCGGTGCGCCCAATGCCGGCAAGTCGACGCTTCTCAACGCCCTTGTCGGCGCCAAGGTCTCCATCGTCACCCACAAGGTGCAGACGACCCGCGCCATCATTCGCGGCATCGCCATTGAGGGCGCCTCGCAGCTCGTCTTCGTCGACACGCCGGGCATTTTCCAGCCCAAGCGCCGGCTCGACCGCGCCATGGTCACCACCGCCTGGGGCGGCGCCATGGACGCGGACCTCGTCGTGCTGGTGGTCGATGCGCGAAAGGGCGTCACCGACGAGGTCGGCGCCATCCTCGACAAGCTCGCCGACGTGCCCCACCGCAAGGTGCTGGCCCTCAACAAGATCGACACCATGCGCCGCGAAGACCTTCTGGCCGTCGTTGAAAGCATCAATGCCCGCGGCCGCTTCGAGGAGACGTTCATGATCTCCGCGCTGACCGGCGACGGTGTCCCGGATCTCGGGAAATTCCTCGCCGCCAATGTGCCCCAGGGCCCGTGGCACTATCCGGAGGACCAGATCTCCGACCTGCCGATGCGCTCGCTGGCCGCGGAAATCACCCGCGAGAAGCTGACGCTGCGCCTGCACGAGGAACTGCCCTATATGGCGACGGTCGAGACCGAGTCCTGGGAGGAGTTCCGCAACGGCTCGGTGCGCATCCAGCAGACGGTCTATGTCTCCCGCGACAGCCACAAGAAGATCCTGCTCGGCAAGGAGGGCCGCACCGTGAAGGCGATCTCCAAGGCCGCCCGCGAGGACATCGCCGAAGCGCTAGGCCAGCCGGTGCACCTGTTCCTGTTCGTCAAGGTGCGCGAGAAATGGGTCGACGACCCGGAGCGCTACCGCGAGATGGGCCTGGAGTTTCCTAAGTAGTTTTTTGGGTCTTTTCTCCAAATACTCCGCGTCATTGCCGGGCTTGACCCACTACTGTCCGGTTTAGATTGGGGCGAGGTCGAGGGACATCTGGTTGGGGTTGGTTGGCGGCGGTTTTGGCTGTG
>NZ_NPEV01000233.1 GCF_003258835.1 Rhodobium orientis
GAGCAAGACGATCGTCTTGCTCTTTTTTGCGAATGCCTATAACGAAATTTTCACTTCCGCATTCATGCCGGGAAGCAATTTGGCGGACGGATTTTGAATCGAAATCTTGACTTGAACTTTCTCGGTGACTTTCGTATAGTCTCCGCTTTGGTTCATTTCCGGAAACATTGAAAATACCGAATCTGTCGCATATCCGATCTCTTCGACCTTCCCTTCAAACGTTGTATCAGGGTCCCC
>NZ_NPEV01000234.1 GCF_003258835.1 Rhodobium orientis
TTCATTGTGGCATTCATCGCCTGTGAAGGTGACCATCGGATAAAGGGCTCCTTTCAGCCCCAGTTTGGCGGCATTCCGTTTTGCTGCCTCCAAATGATGATAGCGGTACAAAAGCAGATTCTTCGTCACCTCCGGCTCTGCCGTCGCCAAATACATCGGAACGGCGTACGCCTCAGTATCCCAATAGGCGGCTCCTCCGTATTTCTCGCCGGTAAATCCTTTCGGCCCGATGTTTA
>NZ_NPEV01000235.1 GCF_003258835.1 Rhodobium orientis
CTTTCCAAATATAAAAGTCGCGGTACAGATTTTCTTTGCCGGACGCCGCTTCTTTAAACCATCTGTGCTCTGTTGATGTATGGTTGACGACAAGATCCATGATCACCTTTATGCCGCGCTTGTGGGCCTCTTCAAGAAGCTCTTCAAAGTCGGCCATTGTTCCATATTCTTCATGGATGCTGTAATAGTCGCTGATGTCATAGCCGTTGTCGTTTTGCGGCGATTGATAAATCGG
>NZ_NPEV01000236.1 GCF_003258835.1 Rhodobium orientis
CGTCAGGGTGATGATCGATGGAAAAGAATCGGGAGGACGCGGGGTTGCCCAGGATGTTCTCGAAGCATCTGCCAAAGCCTACTTGAATGCTGTGAACCGCTATCTCGTATTGAAGACGAATACGGAAGGATTGTCAAAACAGGCGGCTGTAGGATCATAACAGTAAGAAGGAAGGAGTTTGTTGAATTTGAAAAAACGAATCGCACTTTTGCCCGGTGACGGAATTGGTCCCGAA
>NZ_NPEV01000237.1 GCF_003258835.1 Rhodobium orientis
GGGTGATGCGGAAGCAAGCCGCAATTCGTCTTACGGCCACGATATCCGCGCCGAAATCATCGGAACGGACGGCAGCATCTTCATCGGGATGCTGCGGAACCCGGCGGTTACAGTGCGGACCGGAAAGGGGAGCAGCTATAATATCATTCCCGATTTCCAGGCGAGGTTCCATGAAGCGTACTGTTTGGAGCTGCAGCATTTTGCTGATTGTGTTCGCATCAAAACGAAACCGCTT
>NZ_NPEV01000238.1 GCF_003258835.1 Rhodobium orientis
AACCGCGCTGTGAAGGGAGTTCGTCGTATAAACAGGTGCTGTACATCCCTCTACATAGTGGACGTGAGCGCCTTCGTCTACGATGATCAGCGTCCGTTCGAACTGTCCCATGTTTTCTGAGTTGATGCGGAAGTATGCTTGCAGCGGAGTATCCACTTTTACGCCTTTTGGCACGTAGATGAATGATCCGCCTGACCATACCGCTGAGTTCAAGGCCGCAAACTTGTTGTCAGTC
>NZ_NPEV01000239.1 GCF_003258835.1 Rhodobium orientis
ATCTTGTTCAGGCGCGCGGCATGTCGATCCTTGAAGCGGGTTTTGTCGCATCGCTTCCTGCAATCTGCGGATTTTTAGGAGGATTGCTGGGCGGGTTCGTGTCAGACTTCCTTTTGAAAAAGGGCTGCTCCATAACGGTTGCCAGAAAAACGCCGATCATCCTCGGCATGCTGATGTCCTGCTCAATGATCATATGCAACTATGCAGATTCGTCCTGGCTGGTCGTTTCCATCAT
>NZ_NPEV01000240.1 GCF_003258835.1 Rhodobium orientis
AAGGAACAGCTGAGAAAAAGAAAAAAACGTCGCGCAAAAAAGCTTCAGAGGCAAAATAAAAAATGGGAATTACGATGCAGCCTGTATTGACTACATCAGCTCCCTCAGGCGGCAATTGGCGGTATGAAGTCAAATATGACGGGTATCGGGGTCTTTTAAAGATTGCTGCGACCGGCGAAGTTTCGCTCATCAGCAGAAACTCACAGCCGCTCGAAAACACATTTCCGGAAATTT
>NZ_NPEV01000241.1 GCF_003258835.1 Rhodobium orientis
GAGGAATACGGGGGAATCGGCAGCGACTATCTCGCCTACGTCATCGCGGTTGAAGAGCTTTCGAAAGTCTGCGCCTCAACGGGTGTCACCTTGTCTGCCCATACATCGCTTGCGGGCTGGCCGATTTATGCATTTGGAACAGAAGAACAGAAACAGGAATATTTAAAGCCGATGGCCCGCGGCGAAAAGATAGGAGCCTACGGATTGACGGAGCCCGGTTCAGGCTCCGATGCC
>NZ_NPEV01000242.1 GCF_003258835.1 Rhodobium orientis
CTTTACGCCGGAGAAGAAGCGGTCGCTGCGGGCGTCTGCGCTCATCTGAATGATGAAGACACCATCACGAGCACACATCGCGGCCATGGGCACTGCATTGCAAAAGGGTGCGACTTGAAAGGCATGATGTCCGAGATATACGGAAAATCTGCAGGACTTTGTAAAGGAAAAGGCGGATCGATGCATATTGCAGACTTTGACAAAGGGATGCTAGGCGCAAACGGAATCGTCGG
>NZ_NPEV01000024.1 GCF_003258835.1 Rhodobium orientis
CGCCCCAGGAACTGGGGCGCGGCGATGTTGCCTTCATCGATCACCGGGGCATCAATCTGGCATTTTCCACCAAGCGCGATCGGCTGATTGAGATTCGGTATCCCGACGACCGAAGCCTGATGCAATATCTTAAAAAGTACAGGCTCGGAATAATCGGTGGCGTCTGGCTGATCGGCAGCATCGGCTTCGTCCTTCTTCTGCGCGGCATCTATCGCGCCAGACGACCGAAAGGCTGACGATGGCGGCTTTGACCGAAAGCGATAGCTGGACGGGCGACCATCTGGTCGAGCAGGGCCTCATCAGCCTTTCCCAGTTCGACCAGGCCAGACGCCTGGCGGAGCAATGGAACGCCAGCCTCATCGATGTTCTGCTCGCCCGCAACTGGATCGACCCGGCCGAGTACTACCGCTCGCTGTCGGAGCGCTTCGACATCGAATTCGTCAGCATTCGCGAGGCGCTGCCCGATCCGGATCTCCTTAAGGAAGACGACGTCTCCGAATACATGCGCGAACTGGCGATGCCCTGGCGCAAGCGCGACGGACGCATCGTCGTCGCAACGGCCCGCCCGGGCCCGGAATGCATCCTGTTCAGCCGCCGGCGCTGGGGACGCGACGTCTCTTTCGTCGTCACCAGCAAGTTCGACATTCACTGGGCCGTCCAGAACGTCTTTTCCGATCAGTATTCGCAACGGGCCGTGTTCGAGCTGGCCGAGCGCGACCCGGTCATGTCTGCCCAGACCGTCTTCACGCCTGCTCAAGTCCTGATCGGCTGGGGGCTGATGTCGGCAGCGACCGTCGGGCTCGCCTTTGCGCCGGTAGCCACCCTGATCGCCATTAATCTTTTGATGTCGCTCTTTTACTTCGGTAATTTCCTGTTCAAAGCAATCCTGATCTGGGCTGGAGGCAGCCACCAAACCGGTCGCACACGGGAGGTCAATGCCGGTGTCCGAATGCTACGGGACGAAGACCTACCAATTTACACCGTGCTGGTGCCGATGTTCCGCGAACCCAATGTCCTCCCGATCATTACCAATGCGCTGAGGCAGCTGGACTATCCGACCTCGCGCCTCGACATCAAGATCGTGCTGGAGGAGGGCGACACCGAGACGATCGACGCGGCAATGGCGCTCGGTCTTGAGGGCATTTTCGAAATCATCCGGGTGTCGCCGTCGGAGCCGCAGACCAAGCCGAAGGCCTGCAACTATGCCCTCAGGTTCGCGCGCGGCGACTACGTCGTCATCTACGATGCCGAGGACAAGCCCGAGCCCGACCAGCTCAAGAAGGTCGTCGCCGCGTTCCGCCAGGCGCCGGACCACATCGCCTGCGTGCAATGCCGGCTGAACTATTTCAACCGCGACGAAAACTGGCTGACCCGCCTGTTCACGCTCGACTATTCGCTGTGGTTCGACCTCATGCTGCCGGGCCTGGAACGGCTCGGCGTGCCGATCCCGCTCGGCGGCACCTCCAATCACTTCCGGATCGAGGTGCTGCGCGAACTGCACGCCTGGGACCCCTTCAACGTCACCGAGGACGCCGATCTCGGCATCCGCATGACGCAGAAGGGCTACGGCGTCTGGCTCATCGAATCCACGACCTTCGAAGAGGCCAATGTCTCGCAGTCGAACTGGATTCGCCAACGCTCGCGCTGGATCAAGGGCTATATGCAAACCTTCTTAGTCCATACGCGGCGGCCGCTCCACCTGGTGCGCACCATCGGCCCCCTAGGCGTCTTGGGGTTTGTGTTCTTCATCGGGGGGACTATGCTGTCCGGTCTTTTGAACCCGATCTTCTGGGGCATGTTCGCCATCTGGGCGATCACCCGGACTACGGGTTTTGACGAATTGTTCCCGCCAGCGCTTCTGTACCTGGCCCTTTTCAACCTCCTCGCCGGCAATGCCCTCATTACATTTATCATGATGCTGGCGCCATTCAGGAGGCAATGGCTTGAACTCGTTCCGTTCAGCTTGACTGCGATCTGGTACTGGGTGCTGATGTCCGCCGCCGCCTGGAAGGCAGCGGTTCAACTCATCACGAAGCCGTTCTTCTGGGAAAAGACGGATCACGGCCTGTCGAAGCAGACCGCGGTGGAGGTCGCTCTCGCGACCGGTCAGACCGAGGAACGGGCGGCATGACCCTCCTGGCCCGATATGCAGCGGTTCTGGTCTTTGCCACCGCGACCGTCCTGGTGCTTGCCTTAGCGCTGTTCCTGCGCGCACACGGCTACACCGCCGCCGGCGAACTCGATCTGTGGGGCCGTACACTGCTCGTCAACGCCGGGGTGATGCCGTTCGAGGTTGCGGCAACGGCGTTTCCGCCACTGCCGCAGATTGCGGCGGTCGGTGCAAACTGGCTAGTGCCCGACCTAGGGCCGCCGGTGTTGTCCATAGTGGTGGCCATGCTCGCGGCCTGGCTCGTCACGTCTTGGTTTGTCATGCTTCGCAACGCGAAATTTGGAATTGTCGTCAGTCTCGCGGCGACAACGTTGCTCGCATTCAACCCGCTTTTTCTTCGCGCCGCGAGCGAGGGATCGGGGTTTGTGTTGCTAAATCTGGGTATTTGGCTACTGGCGCTCGGCCTCTTCAACCTCCGCCAATTCTACCGTGTCAACGATATGATGCTGGTCTCGGTGGCGCTTGTTGTTCTCTCGTTCTCTCACCCCTTCGGTGCCGTGGTCGCAGTCGTCAGCATTCCGTTCCTAGCGCTTTCCGTTCCACCAGATCTCTTGGAAAAATCACCTTCCGGCGTGTATCTCGTTCTTCTCTTCCCACTGGTGTTTGCAATCTTGAGTTTTATCTTTGTTAACTGGATACTCACGGGAGATGCGCTCCACTTTCTGGCACGTTCAGAAACGAGTACGGCGTTCATGAGTGATCGAAACGGTGTCGTGTTTCCATCAAATATGCTGATCGTGGCGGCTGTTGCGGCAACCGGATTCTTCGGTGTGGCTCCGATTGCGATCTTCATGGGCGTGCGGACCTGGACATTGCGGCCGCTGCTGCTGGCAATCGGCGGTCTCTTTGCTACGCTGGTGTCAGCCATCGTTTATGCCGCTCTCCTCGGTGTCGTGCCGCCCCTCGCCCTTGCGATAGGGCCAGCCGTCGTCATCGCGGCGGCTTGTGCAGTGCACTGGCCGCGAAGCCACGATGGTCAGCGGGCGATCATACTGTGGCTGGCGGTCGGCCTTTTCGGTGGAACCGCGATACTCATCGGCGATACATCCTTACAAACCCGGCAATGGCGCAGCGCAGCGTTTGGCCGGGAGACCGCGCCCATTGATCAAGAGCAAGTCTTGTTGGCCGGGATATTGGCTGGCCGGAAGGGCGTTCTTCTGGATGCCCAAGCGGCGCCAGCTCTGATCGCCATGCGCGGTAGCGCTGATGGGCTCTTAAGCCCTGACGCTTTTCCGTTCCGCATGTCTGCACTTCGGCGCGAGATGAATTGGCCAATCGTGGTAGTCAGGAGCAAGATGTCCCCGCACGGCAGCGACCGTGTCGGACGCGCTTTCCCCGAGCTGTTCGACGATGGGGCGCCCGGCTACCGAAAAATCTTCGACGGCTCCACCTGGCGCGCTTATCAGGCGATTGGGGGCAACCGTTCATGAGTGCATCTGCTTCCAGGATTCTGATTGTCGATGATTCAGAGGACTCGGCCGACATCACCGCAGCCTATCTCGAGAACAGCGGATTCCAGGACATCCGCTTCGCCCGCTCGGCAGCCGATGCCTACGCAATGTTAGGTCTGGAGTCGACTGCGCCCGACGCAGACGGTTGTACTTTCGACCTCGTGATCATGGACATCATGATGCCGGAGATCGACGGCATCGAAGCGTGCGCACGCATCCGCCTGAGTCCGACAGGGCGGGACCTACCCATCCTGATGCTGTCGGGTGTCCGCGATGCCGACGCACTCAATCAGGCATTCATTGCAGGAGCCAACGACTTCGTCGGCAAGCCGGTCAGCCAGATCGACCTGACGGCACGTGTTCGGACCCTGCTTCGCTTCAAGCGCGAGCAGGAGCGCCGCCAGCTTCGTGAGGCCGAACTTCAGAAAAGACATAAGGAACTGGAACGTGGAACCCTCGACGGCACGCTCGTCGACCCACTGACCAGACTTGCGACAGCCTCCGTCATAGACGTTACATTGCGGAGCTGTATGGAGACCGGTGTCAGCGCGTGCCTGGCGCTGATCCAGATTGACGAACTTGCCGCATTCCGGGCACGGCACGGCGACGAAGCCACGGATGAGCTGATTCGTAAGGTGGCCGGCGTAATCGCCCGCGTGCCTGCGCCGCTGACGGCGGTTCTGACCGCTTATGAACCCGGCGCCTTCATGATCGTGGAGCCGAACGCCCGCGACGTATCCACCATGCAAGATACATGTGAGCTCGCGCGCCGTCGTGTCGCAGATCTGGAGATTCGCCATGGCAATTCCATCCACAGCACCTTTGTCACCGCATCGTCTGCAGCGTCTTTGGGATTGGCCAATGCGCTCATCGACTTGCCGGCAAATCTCTTGTCCAGATTCCAGCGCGGATGGACCCGTGGCGACACCCATGTCGAGATCGCCTGACCGTCTCGCGTCGGCCACCGTCTTGGTGGGACTGCTGGCCAGCTTTCTGAGTCCCGCCTCCGATGCCCTTGCCGGCGCTTGGACCCTTGAGAAAGGAACCGGGCAGGTCATCGGCACCTTCCTTTATTCGAATAGTCCGCGCGGCTTCGACGATAAGGGTAAGGTCGTCAACATAGATGACTACACGAAGGCGGAATTCTCGCTGCTGATGGAGTACGGGCTGACCTCGGACTTGACGGTTATCCTGACGCCGAGTTTCCGCCATGCCTCCATTGGTGACATCAGCAGCAGCAGCCGACTTGGATATACTGACCTCGGTGCCCGATACCGGATATTCCAGAAGGATGGCACGGTGCTCTCTCTCCAGGGGCTGGCGCGCATTCCCGGGTCGCGCCGGGACGACATCCTCGCCAACGTCGGCAACACAGACACCGAGTACGACGTCCGCGGTCTTTTCGGCCATAGCTTCAAGATCTTCGAAAAGGACGCTTTTGTCGACGCCCAGGCTGGCTATCGCTACCGGACGAACGACCCGGCAAACGAATTGCGCCTTGACGGCACGCTCGGGGTTCGGCCGCATCCCGACTTGCTTTTACTCGCACAGACGTTCAACACGATCAGCGTCAGCGATCCGCAGGGAGTATTCAGCAAGACCCGGGAGCACAAACTCCAGCTTAGTGCGGTCTTTGACATCAACGAGAGCGTTTCGTTCCAGGTCGGCGGCCTCGGTACTGTCCACGGCAAGAACGCGCTGCGCGAGCGCGGCGTTTTTTCCGGAGTGTGGATCCGATTCTGAGAACCGTCGCCAATTCAACTAGCCATCGTTTCGACTGCGCATCGGGGGATCGGTGCCCGCCGGGAACCACAAAGACATTGCCTCAGAGCGAGGCGATCTCGTCGTCGCCGTCCGCGCCCACGTCGTAAGCGCCGGGATCTGGCAGGGATTTCGCTCTCGAAGAAGATGCCGTTTCCATCGGTAGTGCGGGCAGGTCGATGCAGAATGTCGTCCCTTCTTTTTCCACGCTTTCGAAGTCAATCTCTCCGTTGAGATGCTCTACGATCGCTTTGCTGATCGACAGCCCAAGACCGGTTCCGCCGACCTTCTGGGTGTCGGAAGCGTCAGCACGCTCGAACTTGTTGAAGATCCGGCTGCGGAACTCAGGCGGAATACCGGGCCCCTCGTCGCTAACGTAAATGCGCGCACGTCCGCTGCGTTGCGCGATCCGTATCGAGACCTTGCGTTCCGGCGGTGAGAATTTGACCGCGTTGGAAATCAAGTTGACAAGTACCTGGTTAAGGCGATCCGGATCGACCATTGCGGTCAGGTTCGGCGCGGTGTCTTCGACAACGATCTTTGTGTTTCGCTCGGCGCTGTAGCTTCGCGTGGCTTCCAAGGCGCCATCAATGACCGAACGAAGAGCGGTCGGACGAATGTCAAAGGGCATGGCGCCGGATTCGATCCGCTCTATGTCCAATATGTCGTTGATCAGTCGAACCAGCCGGTCGCTGTTTGCATGGGCCATGGAGACAAGGCGCTTGCCTTTGACGGTCAGTTCTCCCGCCCTGCCCATGTCCATAAGGCTAAGCGCGCCGTGGATGGAGGTCAAAGGCGTTCGCAGCTCATGGCTGACGGTGGCGATGAAGTCGTTCTTCATCTGCTCAGAGCGCTTCTGTTCAGTGATATCGTAGAGAAAGCCATCCCAGATGGCGGCGTCGTCTTCGCTCGGATGAAGTCGAGCTACGGCGCGGACCCAAAGGATGTCGCCGCGCGGATGCACGCATTTGGTCTCGAACGCCCACGGTTCGTGGCTTTGCGCGGAATCCGACATAAGCGTAAATAGGCGGGACATTTCCTCTTCCGAAATGAGCCGGGCCAAGGTCTCCGGTTCGTCCATAAAGCGTTCCGGATCGACGCCGAGGATCCGGTACGCGCCGTTCGACACATAATGGAAAAGAAGGGTGTTCTCGCCCATGAGCTCGACCTGGAAAAGCATACCTGGAGCGTCGTTTGCCGTCGCCTGGAGGCGCGCTTGCGCATCGGCATGCGCGGCGACTGCCCAGCGTCTCTGATATTCGCGTAGCACGAGATTGCCCATTAGTAGTACCGTGGCGAAGTTTACCGGGACGAACAATGATGCGGCGCGGAGATATATTTCCGTGGGTGCTGACGTTGTCAAATAAATGACTAACGTTGGGACGATGGCGACGCTCAATGCCTGACAGAACAGATAGAGCTGCGACGGGTCTAGGCCGCGGCGCTGCCGCCACCAGTACCAGATTGCGCTGGAGGACAGCGCAGCGGCCGCTATGCTCAAGGCGCCCGGTACTGCGCCGATGCCGCCGAAATGAAGCCGAAGCAGCACCATCGGAATGGCGGTCAGAACGGCACTGACCGGGCCGCCGAAGGCGGCGGACAGTGTCACCACGGCATTGCGCGGATCGGTACGCACGCCTGGAATCAATTCCACCGGTGTGGACATCACCACGAGACCGATGACCGCGAACATTCCGCCGAACGCCAGACTGTGGCGCCAGAAGGAACGCTCGAGACGCTCGCCGACAAACGCCAGGAACATGATGGCAACAATAATGACCGAAGCGCTTTCGACCATTGTAATGATGGCATTCATGCTTTCCTCCAAAGTATAGAGCACGCTGAAGGCTCAGATCCTAACGCGGCGTGGCACCTCCGTCGAACCGATCCCGCCGGAATTACAAATAATAACCCTTAATAAAGAATCGCATTCCGAGTCGGTTTTGGAGATAACGCGAGCAAATTTCTATTTTGAGGTCTTTGACGGGCTCGACAGCTTGTCCCGTTCCAGTTCGCGGGCGTGTATACCGAGCAGAAGCAGGGCCGGCCACAGGAGATAGACCTCGATCTCGATATTCTCGCCAAAGCTGAGAATGATGAAAACGAGCACGATACCGAGCGGAAGCCGTCCGCGCCCGCCTTTGACCGCATCCACTGCGACAATCCAGAACTGCCAGACCAGCGGCACCAGGAAGGCGGCGAACCCGACCACCCCTTTCACGAACAGGAGCCCGAACCAGGTGTGATGGCTGCCGATGGGCATGTGCTCCACGATGTGCGGGCCCGGCTCCACCGTGCCGTGGCCGAACCAGACGGCCTCGTTCTGCCAGCGGTCATAGGCAATGCGCTGCAGCGTCTCGCGCACCCGGGTACTGTCGGCCCGGGCGCCCTTGAAGGTGGCGATGCCGTCCTCCACGAGCTGCAGCAGCATCGTGCCGAGCGCCGCCATGGAGGTGGCGACCGCGGCTGCCGCCTGCCAGGCCATGCTTTTCGCCAAGAGCGGCATCATGCGCGGGCCGACGGTGCACACGACCACGGCGACGAGGCTCATGCGCGACTTGGAGAAGACCACCATGGCGAGCCCGGCTGCGATGCCGACGGCCATCCAGAAGCGGTTGCGGTCTTCCAGCGCAAACAGGATCATGACGACGCCGAGCAATCCCGCGAAGGGAGACCATGGCGCATAGAACTGCCAGCGCGGCGTCCAGCTCGACGGGTCTAGGGTGTAGAAATAGACCGAGAAATATTCCGGCCCCGGCCCGCCGACCACCTTCAGCGGCGAGACGAAGATTTTTTCCGGCAGCCCGGCAAAGGGCGCAACGAGCAGGATCGGCAGCAGAAGGAGGGTGCATAGCCCGACGATGCACTGGCTCCTGACGAGAACCTCGCGGCGGATCTTCAGAACGGCACCGGCGAACGGCACCAGGGCGACCATCGCCCATCCCTTGGCCCAGCCGATCGACGACTTGATCGTCTGGCCGGTGCCAAGACCCCAGTCGATATGGCCGGCCCAAAGGGCGACGAGCATGACCAGCATGCCGCCGATCCAGCCCCAGATGATCGGCGGCACGGTGCCGGTGGGCCTCAGGTCCGAGCGCACGCTGGGACCGAGATAAAGGGCGAGAAAGCCGAGGCCGGCCAGGCACCAGGAAATGACCGGCCCGACCACATAGAGCGCGCCGAAAGCGTAGAAGAACCACGTCAGCGTGATCGTCCAGAAGACGAGGCTTTCTGGCAGGTTACGCGGTGGCATTGTCCGGCTCGGCGCCGTCCTCGCCCCGTGTCAACAGCTTGTCGATCAGGGGACGACGTATCCAGGTCAGCGTGAGGCCCATCAGGAAGAACAGGGACGCGGCACCGGCGGCGCCGAGCGCGATCTTCTTCTTCGGCGAGGACGGCTCCCATTCGATTGTCGGCTGCTCGACGACCTGCACCATCGGATAGGACGCAAAGACGTCGTTGCGCGTGGTGTTCATGCGCGCCAGGGCGGACGCGAACACGGCCTCGGCGACCTTGTAGTCGCGGTTGAGGCTGTCTAGGCGCGAGACCGTCTCGATGAGGTTGCGCACGCGCTCGCGGGCGGCCTCGTGCTCCGTCTTCAGCGTTTGCTGGCGGGCCGCCAGGCCGTCGCGCTTGGTCACCAGGTTGACCAGTTGCGCCAAGAGGGCGGAGCGCTGGCCGTCGGAGGACGGGTCGACGTGCTCCCACATGGTATCGACGGAAAGCCCCGTCACGGTCCTGGCCCGTTCGTTCATGCGCAGCCGGGCGCCGAGCAGGTTGTTGCGGACCTTGACGACCTGCGGATGGTTCGGCCCGAACCGGCCGTCGAGGCTGGAAAGCTCGGCCGACGCCTTGGCGGCATTGGCCGAAATCGCACCGAATTCGATATCGGCATGGAGGCGCAGCATGGCCGAGGCGTGGTCGGCGTCGACCCTCAGCATCCTGGAAAGGGCCTCCACCTCCTGTTCGGCCTCGCGCAGTTCGGAGGTGGTGGTGACGATCTGCTGGCCGAGGTTTTCCACCATCGTCACCAGTTCCAGATGCTGCTGGGCACTCGCCAGGCCGGTCTCGGCCTGCAGCTTGCTGATCTTGACGCGAATGGCCTCGACCTCCTCCTGGTGCTCGCGCACGGTGTCGATCGTCGAGCCCTCCCGGCGTGCCATCTCGTCGCCGCGGAGCTTGTCAAGCTCGCCGAGGAAGGCGGCGAGGACAGCCTCGGTCTTCTTGGCGGCGCCTTGCGGCGAGGCGCCGGTCATGGTCACGCGGATGAGGCTGGTCTGGTCGAGAAGCTTGATGCGCGGCCGGCCGAGGTCGCGCACTTCCATGTCGAGAGATGTGGCCGCACGAACCAGCACACGGCGCGATTCCATCAGGCTCTTGTAGGTGACCGTCGGACTGATCGCCGAGCTGGAATAGGGTGAACTGGCGGAGGTCGAGGCCTGGCCGATCTCCGACAGGTTGACGGAGCTGGATGCCCCGGCGCCCGGCATGATCATCGCCGCCTCGGACTGGTAGCGGAGCGGAGCGGCCGACAGGTAGAGAATGACCGGAACCCAGATGGCGACCAGCCCGCCGAAAATGACGACGGCGTAACGCGGCATGCGCTGGAAGTCCCCTACGCGGCCGCCGCGCAGCAACCGGGCGGCGGAAAGGGCCGACACTGGTGTGCGGACTAGTCTCGGCAGGAAGCGGCGCAGGCTGAGCGTATGGCCGAGCAGTCTGGAGGCTTGGCTGCGCAGTCGGGGCGCATAGCCGCGAAGTCTTGCGGCGCCGGCGCCGATTTGCGCGCCGAGGCGTGCCTTCCACGGCCCCGCCGCCTCCGCCTCCACCGACGGCGCAGACGTTGCCGGCGCGGCGGCATCTTCGTTGCTGGGGTGGTATCGGCCGTTCGAAAACGTCGCGTGAACATTCATGACTCTGTTTCCCTGTCGCGACACTTGTTTATTGCAAGGCGGCCGCTGCCGGCGGTGTGCAAAGGGGCATCATCCGTCTCTTCCGGTATCGGACCTATCCTTTGGGACAGGTCGCCGGCATCGTCCGGGCAGGGCGCGCGGCGCGCGCTAGCACATGCCCGCATCCTTGGCGATCATCGCCGCCTGGGTCCGGTTGCGCGCGTCCAGCTTGCGGCACAACGTCTTGACGTGGAGCTTGACCGTTACTTCCTGCAGGTCGAGCTCGCGCGCGATCTCCTTGTTGGACGCGCCGCGCATCAGGCCTTTCAGCACCTCAGACTCCCGCTTGCTCAGCTTGGGGGCCAGCGGGTTGTCGTCGTCCCCGTCCTGCGCGCGCATGAAATCGATGGGAGCGTATTGCTCGCCGGCCGCCATGAAGCGAACCGCATGGATGAGGGATTTGGCGGCGAGCGTCTTCGGCAGGAAACCGGCGGCGCCGGCGGCTAGCGCCTCTTCGGCCACCGACCGGTTGGCGGTGCCGGAGATGATGCCGACCGGATTGCCCATATTGCGGTCCTTGGCGTGGGCGAGGCTTTCCAGCCCCTCCATGCCCGGCATGTTGTAGTCGAGGATAACGAGATCGTAGGGGCCCTCGGTGTCGATCTTGGCGATCGCCTCGCCGAAATCGCTGGCGGTGGACACCCGCACGTCGCCCTCGCGCTCCAGAAAGGCGCAGATCGTATCGCGCACGAGTTCGTGATCGTCGGCGATCAGAATGTGCATCAGCGTCACCCCTTGAAGGCGGCGGGTTCCAACGGGATCCGATGCGCGCCTTTGCTATCGCGCGTCTAACGCCGGCAATTTCCGCGGTTGCGAAAAACGCGACAAACGCACATTTGCTCTACTCCTGATGGATACTATCTCAGAGCGTCCAACGAAAGGTTAATCGGGGCGCCTGCGATCCGGCCGTGAGTCTCCTTGGAGTCTTGGCAGCGCCGGCAACAGCAAAGCGACGCCCGCGACGGCCATCCGAAAGGATAGGTTTTTACTCCTTCGGACGTTCGACTGCCCTTACGCCCAGTTCGCATATGCCACGGATGCTTCGACTGTCCCGCTGCGCGCGTTCTTTTGCGTCCGCCGTCGGTATTCTCCGATTAGCAAATTTTGGAGGCCAACATGAACGCTCTGCAAAAGATCCGTCTCTTCTCGCTCGACATCGTCAACGCGATCGCAGAAGACGCGCTGGAACAAATGCTGAAGCCGGGTGCGCGCCGCACCGCCGCCTTCGTCAACGCCCATTGCGTGAATGTTGCGGCCAAGACGCCGGTCTACACCTGGGCCCTCAAAAAGGCCGACTTCCTGCTGCCGGACGGCTCCGGTCTGCAGCTCGCCGCCAAGCTCCAGGGCCAGCGCTTCGTGGAGAACCTCAACGGCACCGACCTGTTCGTTCCGCTGTGCCGCAAGGCCGCTGCCCGCGGCCTGTCGATCTACTTCCTCGGTAGCGCCGACGGCGTCGCACACAAGGCGTCCGAAGCGGCTCGGCGGATCGCCCCCGCGCTGAAGGTTGCCGGCACCCACCACGGCTACTTCTCTTCCCGGGACGAGGATCGCATCATCGACGACATCAACGCGTCCGGCGCCGATATTGTCCTGGTCGCCCTCGGCGTGCCGCAGCAGGATGTCTGGATCGCCCGCAACCGGCACCGCATAAACGCGCGGCTGGTGATGGGCGTCGGCGCCCAGTTCGACTTCTGGTCCGGCCGCGTCAGCCGCGCCCCGCGCGCGCTCCGCACCGTCGGCATGGAGTGGATGTGGCGCCTGGCCATCGAACCGCGCCGCATGTTCACCCGCTATGTCGTCGGCAACCCACAATTCATGCTGCGGGCCTGGACGGAGGCACGGTCCAAGGGCGCCATGCCGGCGGTCGATGCGCGTGGCAAGCGTGCCCTCGACCTTCTGGGATCCTTCGCGGGTATCTTCTTCTTTGCCCCGCTGATGATGATGATCGCGCTCGCCATCAAGCTGGAATCGCGCGGCCCGGTGTTCTTCCGGCAGACGCGGATCGGCCGCGGCGGCCAGCCCTTCACGGTGCTGAAGTTCCGCTCCATGTACCGCGACGCTGAAGCCCGACGGGCCGCACTGCTGGCCCAGAGCGACCGCGCCGGCATCTGCTTCAAATCCAAGAACGACCCGCGCGTCACCCGGATCGGCCGCCTGTTGCGCCGGTTCTCCCTCGACGAACTGCCGCAGCTGTTCAACATCTGGCGCGGCGACATGGGCATCGTCGGCCCGCGGCCGGCCCTGCCGCAGGAAGTCGAGGCCTATCCGCCGGAGGCCCGCGAGCGCCTCATCGGCAAGCCGGGCCTGACCGGTCTGTGGCAGGTCTCCGGCCGTGCCGAGATCGGCTTTAACAAGATGATCCACATGGATAGCGCTTATGTGCGGTCCCGCTCCGTCTTTCTCGACATCGCGCTGATCACTCTAACCGTCCGGGCCGTCTTCACCGGACGGGGCGCCTACTGAGAAGAGGCGTCACTCCCAAGAAGACCGTCTTCCTGCATGCCCAACTTTCGCTAAATTCTGGCGGAAAGCCACGGTCGCTCCTGCGCCGTGGCTTTTTCTTTCTTTCACGGCCTGTCGTGATCTCTCCGGGCACGCAAACGCGGGCAAGGCGCACTGTCGTCGCCATATTCGTTTCCCGGATCAAGCTATGCTGGAATATTTCGTCTCATAGCCAAGCTATTACATAGTAGTTATCGGCCTAAATCTGCGTTTTTCGTCGCCGTGGCCGGAATCAATAAATTTTTTCCGGTGTTCTGCACAAAGTTTTAAGAGACAATATGGCAGGTGTGGCTCGGAGGCTGATCGTATTCGTGCCTCAGGCAAGCAGGCCCGGCGCCGTACTCCACCTGGCGCCGGGCTCTACGCAACCCGATACAGGGGGGCGTGTCCACTGGCAGGACTCGACAAATGCGCGACGCGATGCGGTTACCGGTTTTCCTTATGATCCTTGGTGCGGACGCCTGGGCGGTCATGCTCGCGTTCATTCCGGGCGTCAATCTTGGCCACAACGGCGATGTCGCTCTGCATGTCTTCGGCACCTTCCTCAACGCGGCCGGCTTTGCTTTCGTCTTTGGCAACCCACTCGCCGCCGCGCTGGCGACGCTTGCCTTTTCCGGCTGGATCGAACTGGTGCAGATGTGCATTCCCTGGCGCACCGCCTCGATGACGGATTTTTACGCCAACGTGATCGGCGCGCTCGCCGGGGCGACGATGATGGCGCTGCTCCAGGTCGGCAAACGGCATTTGCGCCCCTTGTGAAAGAAGATGCTGGACGGGAAAGTCGTACCGGTCTTGAATATCGCTCCACCGGCCTGAAAGTTTGGCCCGACATGACAACGCCCGCGGGATTTCCGCGGGCGTTGTCACGTCTTATGTGTCGACGGTATTGGGAATCGCCGGTGCTGGCGCTGGTTGGCGTGTCTTGCACGACTCCATGCGCGATTGGCCGGCGTCTAGCATCACACCACACCGGGGCCGGCCTTCGCGGGTGGCCACCGTATTCTGAAAAGGAAAAGGCCGGCGAGGCGTTACGCGGCGCCGGCTTCTGCGTCCCTGTCGTTGAATACCTCGTCGACAAGGCCCGCCCATGCCTTGGCAAAGCGTCGGCCGGCGCCGGCGGCGTGGGCGCGCGTCCGGCCGCAGGGCCTGCGCTGCGCGTCCACGTCCAGCGCTTCAAGGGCTGCTGTCCACCCCGCGGCTGAGTTCTCGCCGATGTCGTGCGCGCCGGCGGCGATGTGGCCGATGAGGCCGTCGTGGCGCGGGCAAAGAACGGGACGGTCGACGGCCATCGCCTCGACGGCAACGAGGCCGTAGGGCTCCCAGCGCGACGGCAGCGCGATGGCATCGCACGCCGCCATGGCGGCAGGCACGTCGGCAGTGTATCCCTTGAAGATGATGGCGGGATGGCCTTTCGCCCGGTTTTGCAGGTCGTCGACGTCCGGCCCGTCGCCGTAAAGGTGAAGTGCAAGATCGGCGCGCCGGACCTGGCGAAAGGCATCGATGAGAATGTCGAACCCCTTTTGCAGGTCGAACCGTCCAATCGCACCGATGACGAATTCCGGCGCGTCGCGGTGTCCTTCATGGGCAAGGAACGGGTCGAGATCGACACAGGGCTCGATCACCAGGAGGCTGCCCGGCGGGCAGAGGCCGCGGCGGTTCAGCCAGGCGCCTTGCATCTCGCTGACGGCAACGACTTTGTCGAACAGGGCGTAGGCCGTCTGCAGCAGTGCCGTGAATCGGTCGCGGTTCTCCACATGGAGCGCCACGAAGCGCTCCGAATAGCTGTGCTCCATATGCACGATTGGCGTATTGGGGTAGGCGGCGCGCAGCGCCGTCAGCATCGGTAGATTGGCCCAGCTGATCGACAGGTGCGAGACGATCAGATCGGCGCCGAGCGTCGGGGCGGAGAGCTGGCCACGCCGCACCGGGACGATGCGATGATCGGCGATCTTCGCCAGTTCCGGCGAGGATTCCATGTATTCAAGCATCCGGTTGATACCGCCGAAAGACGCATCATCGATGAGGTGGGAAATAGCGCGGATCATGAGCTTTCTCCGTTGGCGTAGAAGTCAGGCCGCCTTTCTGGAAAGAAGCCTCGACTCGATGCGGCCGTAGATGTTCTGGCCGAGAAGGCTCAGCAATTCTGCCGCAGCTAAAGTAACCACCGTCTTAACCGGCTCCTCGACCAGCGGCCGCGGCGACGTCCCGAGTGACCGGCGCATGAGACCGGCGGCGCGCTTGCTGTCGCGCGAGGAGACAGCACGCCGGGCCAGGTAGCGAAGCTGATAGGCTTCGGCGGTGGCGCCGTGCTTGCGCACCAGCATCGGCGAAATGGCGGCGATTTTGTCCTTCATTCGGCACCAGGTGGCAAACTGCGCCTCTACATTGGCGGACAGTGCGCCGGTGTGGATGCGGTAGAGCGTCAGGTCGCCGGGAATGCCCTCGATCAGCCAGTCCGCCGACAGGATGAACCGCAGCCAGCCCTCGATGTCGTCGGACTGGCGGAAGGTCTCGTCGAACCACCAGTCGCGCTCAGTCTCGCCGACGGGGCGAAAGGCGATGGCGTCGAGCGCTTCGCGGCGCATTACCGGCGTGCTGCCGTTGCCGATCGGGTTGCGCTTGAAGACGTCGGCGGCGGTGATGTCGCGCAGCTTCGGCTGCTGGCTGATGCCGAGCGGACGGCCGTGCTGGTCGATCAACGCTGAGCCGGAGAAGCTGATACCGACCTCCGGACGGGCATCCATGTGGGCGATATGGAGCTCCAGCTTCTCCGGCAGCCACAGGTCGTCGGCATCGCAGAAGGCGACATAACGGCCGCGGGCGTGGTGGATGCCGGTGTTGTGGGCGCCGGCAAGGCCCCGGTTCTGCTGGCGGATGAGCCGGATGCGCTCGTCGCCGAAATCCCTGATGACGTCGACCGTAGCATCCTTGGAGCCGTCGTCGACGACGATCAACTCGAGGTCGGTGAAGGTCTGGTTGAGGATCGAACGCAAGGTTTCGGCGATGGTGGCCTGGCAGTTGTATGCCGGAACGACGACGGTGGCGACGGGGGTGCGGTTCATGATCGTTACTCCTATCAAGCGATGTCGGGCACTACTGGAAGATCGCCGGCCGCCAGGCCGACTGCGGAATGTCGGCCAGGGCACAGGCGGCGGCCAGAACGAGGGCGCCGTGCCGCGGCGTGTCGAAGAAGGAGGCGGGGCTCGCCAGGACGCCGCGAAGGGCGAACTTCATCGCCGTGAACCGAGGCGCATCGGAGCGCAGGGCCTGGCGCGCGAGGTAGCGGAAATGCCGCGCCTTGGCGGAGCGGATGTCGCGCTCGGTGACCTCAAGGCCCATCTTGCGGACCGTCTCGTAGCGCGCCATCCAGGCGGTCGCCATGGCCTCGATGTTGGAGGACAGGCTGCCCGGCGTGTTGCGGTAGTAGACGAGTGTCTGGTCGATGCCTTCGATAACGCCGGACATCGCGACGAAACGGACGAGCCATTCCAGATCCTCGCCATACACGATCCCGTCGTCGAAGCCGCCGGTCGCCAGGAAGGCCTTGCGCTCGACCACGAGGTTAGAGGTCGTGCAGAACGGGTTCTCGGCAAGGACGTGCTTCAGGAGCAGGGGCTCTTTGCGCACATGGCTGTGGGTGCTGGCGTCGGCCGGCGTGTCGGCGAAGAAGGCGACGCGCCCGTAGAACGCCTGCGCGGCCTCGTTTTCCCGAAGCCGGGCGGCCGTGACCTCAAGCTTGTCGCTGGCCCACAGGTCGTCGGCGTCGAGGAAGGCCAGATACGTGCCCCTGGCGAGCTCCATGGCACCAAAGTTGCGGGCAAGGCTCGGGCCGCCATTGGCGATCGTGCAGAAGCTGATGCGGGGATCGCAGGCGGCGAAGCCAGCGACGACGTCTGCCGTGTTGTCGGTCGAACCGTCGTCGACGACGATCGCCTCCCAGTCGCCAAACGTCTGGTCGAGGACAGACTTCAGGGTCTCGACGATCGTCTTCTCGGCGTTCCAGCAGGGGATGATTACGGAAAACAGCGGAGTGGCCATGTCAGCACCTCTGGTCGGAAAGGGTGGGAGAAAACCCCCGGGTTGCCCGAAGGGCAGCGAGGAGGGCGGGAAGGGATGCGACGGTCTGGGAGACGGTCATCGCAGCGAGCACGGTCCAGGCGACGGCGGTCAGGCCGAAGGGGGCGGCGACGGCGGTCGACACGAGGATGGTCGCGCCGATCGCCAGCGAATAGGAGAACTCGGTGCCGGCGCGGCCGCCGGTGCGCAGCCATTGGGCCGAAGCCGACCACAGCACGGTCGGGATGGCGGCAAGGCACAGGATCGCGACCAGCGAGGCCATGTTCGCCCAATCGGCGCCGAAGATGATCGGCACATAGACCGGAGCCAGCAGCGACTGGGCAATGGCGACCGGCACGATGATGCCGAGGGCGAGGGCCAGGGCATGGCCGATGGCACGGTCGCGGTTGTCGCTGCGGCTGATGAAGGGGAACAGGACCGTCGACAGCGCCGAGCTGAAGGAATTGGTGATCCCCAGGCCGGCATTGACGGCAAAGAAGTAGATGCCGAGGGCATCGGCCCCGAGCACGCCACCGACAATCAGCTTGTCGCCCTGCAGGCGCACCGCCTTCAGGAACTCGATGCCGATGACGGCGCTGCCGAAACGCACGAAGGGCGCCAGCGGGGCCGGGGCAACCGCAGCCGGGCGCCAGGGCCGCAGCCTACGCATGGCGACGAGCCAGATCGGTGCCGTCAGCAGGCGCGGCAGCACGATCGACAGCGGATGCGGCCAGACGATGACGAGGGCGACCGTCAGGAAGTTGGCGGCGACGACCTGGGTGCCGGAAATGGTCGCGGTCTGCTTCAGCTTGCCTTCGCGCATGGCCAGGGCGCACTGGGTGAGGCCACCCGGCATGAACAGGTACTCGCCGGCGATGACGGCGATCAGCGCGAAACCGAGCCAGTCGTCGGAGACGCCGCTGACCGCCGCCGCAAGGGCGAGCTGCAGGGCGAAGAGGCCGAGGCACCAGACCCAGAAGATGCGGTGGGCGGTGACGCAGGTGGCATCCAACTCGTACGACCGGGCGGCGATGATCCGCTGTCCGACACCGTTCTCGGTCAGGCTCTTGAGGATGTCGGAGGTGGCGATCGCCCCAGCGGCAAGGCCGATGCTGACCGGATCCATGTAGCGGGCGAGCACGATGACGACGCCGAGGCGCGACAGCTTGGAAGCGACCTCGGAGGCACCGTAGGCCATCAGCCCGGCCGTCAGCGACGAGGCCATGAGGCGTCCCACCAGTGCTTTGATCCCGCGTGCCATGATGTCTGCTTGCTCGTGTTCGGTCCGGCTAAGGACAGTTGTTGAACTGGCATCTGTTGTACCCGACGTGAGTTAACGGATGTTGGGGGCGCTGGTGTAGAAAAGAACTCTGATGCAGGGGGAACCTATCCTTTTGCATAGTATTTCTACTTCGAAGGAAAGACTTCCAAGCGATTCACTAAAAATAGAAGATTGGTTGGCACAATTATCTTCATCAGTGAGTAACGGGTACCAATCCATGCAGCGCTCGTCGGACAAAAAGCGCAGGTGGCCCTGGCTCGGCGCCGGTATCGCGCTCGCCGTTGCCGGATGCAGCCAGCCGTCCCATGTGGGAAACCTCGAACTGGTCTCGGAGGGCCTCAGCTACCAGGCGCAGTACCGGTCGGACCCGGACGCGAGCCGCTCGGCCGACACCGCCTCGACCCGCGTAAACGCGGAAAAATGCACCCTCGGCACCCCGTCGCCCGACGCCGCACTCCCGCGCTCCGTGGCGCGCGACGAGGAGCGCCTGTCTCCCGGCGACCTGGTGGAGGTGAACGTCGCCGAAGACGAGACCTTCACCGGCTCCTACGAGGTGTCCCAGGACGGCATGCTGAAGCTGCCCTATCTGCGGCCGGTGCCGGCTGTCGGGCGCAGCGTCTCAAATGTGGAGGAAAGCCTGGTGCGCGCGCTGATGGCGAGCGAGTTCTACCGCGAGCGGCCGCGGGTCTCCGTTCGGCTGGCGGATGTCGCCTCTGCACGTGTCCACGTGGCAGGCGCTGTTTTCGAGCCGATGGCCGTGGCCGTCGGCGGCGCCACGGGCGATGCCATCGACAAGGCACGCCAGTCGGCAATCGGCGCTGCTGCCGGCGGCCGCCGGCTTTCCGGTGCATTGCAGGCGGCCGGCGGTGTGCGGCCGGACGCGGACCTCTCAAGAATCGTCATTCGCCGCGGCAGCAAGACCATGTCCGTTGACCTCAGGAGCGCGATCAAGGGCTACGCTTTCTCCGATCCCCTGCTCCTGGAAGGGGACCAGATAGAGGTCTCCAGCCGCGGCTGCTTCCAGGAGGAGCTGATGGTGCCGTCATCCGTGACGGCGCCCGGCGTCAAGGTCTTCATGTCGAACCTGTCGCAACCGGCCAACGCCAATGCCCTGTCGGCGATTGGCAAGGAGGCACGGGAATTGCGCTATGGCACGCGCTTCATTCAGGCGCTCGTCGGCATGAACTGCGTCGGCGGCGCAAAATGGACCAATGCGCATCGCACAGCGGTTCTGTTCTCACGCAACCCGATCACCGGCAAGTCCATCGTGATCGAGCGCAGCATCGAGGATCTGCTGCGCCGGGCCGACCGCGACGAGTACGACCCCTACCTCATGCCGGGCGACGCGCTGGCCTGCTACGACAGCACCGCGACCAACGTCATCGAACTGGCCAGGGGCTTTGGAACGGTCTCCACCTCCGCGGCGCTGCTGCTGAAATAAAGCGCCTGCCCAACGGGTCGGCAGGCTGTCCGGGCGAAAAGTGGCGCCAAGGCGACGACCCAAAGCACGTCGCGTGTTCCGGAAAAGTAACGTTTTCGCTGGGACATTGGCGGCCGCCGCCGCAACGCCTGGGGCCCGCGCCAAATCGGGGCAGGGGCCGGGCGCGGGATTCGGTCGCCGGGCCGCTCAGGCGGCGGCGCGATAGGGCTCCAGCGCCGCCATCGTCTGGCGCCCCAGCACATCGGCCGCCTCAATGAGGGCCGGCAAAGGCTCATCGTCCCGCTGGAAGCAGGCGTCCTCGATTTCCAGCAGCACCTGGCGGAGCCGGGTGGCGCCGAAGAGCGCCGCGGAGCCGGCGAGCCGATGGGCGAACTGGCACGTCTCCTTCAGGGTCTCGTCGTGCCGCGCCGCCTCGAAGCTCTCCTTGATCGCGACAAGTTCGGCGCAGAACTTGTCCAGATGCTGGACGAGCTTTTCCGGCGGCAGCAGCGCCTTCAGGTCGCCCACGATGTCCTCGTCGATCAAGGCCGTCCCGCGATCCGACGTCGCCTCTGTCGCGGGCTCGGCCTCCGCCGGCTTTTCCGCTGCCGGAGGCGGGCTCGCGGCCGGCCGCTCCCGCAGCAGTGGGGCGAGCACGGCGTTGAGTTGGCGCAGGCGCAGGGGCTTGATGAGGGCGTCCTGCATGCCGGCCAGGCGCAGTTTGTCCTGTTCCTCGGGAAACACATGGGCCGTGAGGCCGATGATCGGCGTGTCCCGGCACGGCCCGTCGCTGGAGCGGATCCGGCGCGTTGCCTCCAGGCCGTCCAGCAGCGGCATGCTAATATCCATCAGGATGATGTCGAAGGCCTCTTTATTCGCCAGGTCGACGCCGACCTCGCCGTTCTCCGCCTCCTTCACACGGCAGCCGGCCCTGGCCAGCATTTCCCCGGCGACGAAGCGGTTGGTCGCATTGTCTTCCACCACGAGGACCTTGAGGCCGGCCTTGCCCTCCAGGGCCTCGTCTGCCGCCGCCTCGCTCGGCACCGGCGCCGGGTGCTCGCCGCGCGCCAAGGGCAATGGCAGGCGGACCCAGAAACGGCTGCCGTGGCCGGGCGTGCTTTCCACGCCGATCTCGCCATCCATCGCCCGCGCCATGCGCCGGCAGATAGCCAGGCCGAGGCCGGTGCCGCGCGTGGTGCGCCGGAAGGAGGGATCAAGCGTGACGAAATCCTCGAAAACGCGGTCGATGTCGGCTGCGGCAATGCCGGCGCCCGTGTCCGAAACCGCCAGCTCGACGATCGCCTGCCCGTCATGGCGGAACAGCTCGTTGGCTTCCATCGTGATCATGCCGTCTCGGGTGAACTTCACGGCATTGGAGACGAGGTTAAGGAGGATTTGCCGGATCCGGCGGCGGTCGGCCGAGACGGTCAGGGAATCGAATCCAAGGGAGACGACGAGCTGGTTGCCGCGCGCCTCGGTCGCGACCGAATGCAAATCGACGATCTCGTAAAGGAGGCTACCGATTTCGAAACGGACTGGATGCGGCTCGAAACCGCCCGCTTCCAGGCTGGAAAGGTCCAGGACATCGTCGATCTGGTCGCGCAGGAGTTCGCCGGATGCGATCGCCGTCTCCACATACTGACGCTGTTTCTGGGACAGCCGCGTGCCGCGCATGAGATCGAGTACCCCGAGCACCCCGTTGAGGGGCGTGCGCATCTCGTGGCTCATGACGGCGAGGAATTGCGACTTGGCCTCGGCGGCCGACAGTGCCCGGTCGCGCGCCTCTGTCAGCTCCTGCTGCGTCCGGCGCCGGTCGGAGATATCGCGCAGATATGCGATGAAGGTCGGATTCTCGCTTTCGCTGGCAACCCCAAGAGAAAGCTCAACGGGGAAATCCTCGCCGTTCGCGCGCATCGCCTCAAGCTCGACGCGCCCCTGTCCGAGAACCTTTTTCTCGCCTGTCTTCAGGAATCTCTTCATGCCGGTGACATGGGCCGTGCGCAGGTGTTCCGGCACGATCAATCGGGAGATGTTCCGACCCATCGCGGCATTGCGCGAATAGCCGAAGGTCCGCTCGGCTGCCGGATTGAAGTCGAGGATCGTGCCTTCAGCGTCGGCGACGATGATGGCATCAAGCGAGACATCGATGGTGTTGGCGTAGCGCTGGCTGCTGCGCGAAAGCTCGCCCGATCGCGACATTGATACGCGATACTGGCGCCACAGGACGAGCAGCGTGCCCGCAAGCACGACGATGAGAAGCCCCGCCACGACTGCTGTCTGAATGAGCAGCAGGGTGAACATCTGTCGCCGATTGTCCGAGGTGCGTGCGAAAAGATCGACGCTTTCCAGCGACAGTCCGCGCACGAGGGGGCGCAGGCCCGTCACCTCCGCCAGCAGTTCCGCACGGTTCTCGCGCAGAGCCGGGTCGGGCCCATCGATGAGGGGAACAAGCCTGTCCAGCGTTCCCCGGATCGCGCCAAGAAGGCTGCTTGCGTGCTCGCTGGCACGCAGCTCCGCAAACATGGAACTGGACTCGATCGTCACCACGCGACTGTAGAAGATGTCGAAGCGCTTGCGGATGTCGTCGAGGCCGACCGGCTTCCCGCCGCCGTCGATGGCATGCAGCAAGGTCAGCAGTTCGACCTCAAGCTGGGCGGCGGTCCATTGTACGTTATCGCGGGGTGCGTTGCGCAGCTCCTTCAGTTCCTGCGAGATCTGCAAGCCCAGGAAAACGAGAAGCGCAGCGACCGCGCTCAAGCCGGTCGCTGCAAGTCCTTTTCGGAGTCTTCCGCTGCGTTTTGCAGTTCTGCTCACGCTTTTCGGCATGGGGTCATCACGAAATTCAGTCGATCACTTCAAGTCGATCAAGTTGCCATATGCTTCGTGAATATATCGTTTCGGATTGAAAGCGCGAATGCTGATCGAACGGATAGACGATCCACAGGGGACCCTTTCCGCGGCGGGACATCGACTTTCCGTTCATTGCATAGGCAACGATCGGGCCGGGAGAAACCGCATCGGAGACGGGTATCCGAACCGCGTAGTCGTTGATCGCGGTCGCCCGCAATGTACGCCCGTGGGCACCGAGCGTGGCGAGAAGATCCTTGAGGGGAACGCCGGTAAAGCTGTTCTCTCCGTCCGTCCAGACCGTGCTGGTATTGAACGTTGCGGCCGGCATGCCCTTCAGCATATCGAGGTCGAAATGCGCTTCGTCGCCGGCATTGGTTGCCGAGATCTTGCCGGAGACCTGCAAGATGACGGTGCCCGTCGGCTTCGCCTCAAGCGCGGTCGCCACGGCCGGACCGGAGGCGAAGCCGGCGGACAAAACACCAGAAAGTCCGCTAAGGACCGCGAGAACGGCCAGGGACCTTTTCAGCGAAGTCATCACCGTGTGGAGCGACATGTCCGTTTCCTCTGTGATCGTTGTTCCGTGGCGTCTTATTTATACGACGCGATCTTCGACCGCCACGAAGCATAAGGACAGAGAAGCTATACGGAAGGATAGTCCGGAACGGAGACTGTTGTTTGCCTTTAAGAAATTACGGCAAGGAATACGTGTTGCGGAGTATATCTGTTCGTGCGCGCAGCGAAACGGTGGTCTTCGCAGAAGGCCCCAAAGACTTCTCGTGTTGCGATGGTGGCCTGTCGGCGAATCCGGGGCGATCGGCAGCCGGGAGGAAACCCTCCCGGCAGGCATCAGCTAGCCCGCTTCTGGATGTGCTGCGTCACGAGATCCGCCAGGGCCTCCGGGTCGAAGGGCTTGGCGATAACGTCCGCAGCGCCGAGCTGCATGAACCGCTCGACCTCGTAATGCTGCGTCCGGGCGGTGATGAAGATCACGGGAATGTCTTTCGTCTCTTCAATTTCCTGCAAGGCGGCCAAGGTCTGCGGGCCGTCCATCTCAGGCATCATGACGTCGAGCAGAATTAGATCGGGCTGCCATTCTCGAGCGACCTTGAGCGCATCTTGCCCACATTCACACGACTGCACTTCCAGGTCTTCGTCGAGTTCAAGCGACATGACGGTGATCTCTCGAATATCGGGATCATCGTCCACGTAAAGTACCCGGGATTTGCTCACACTGTCCCCCCTGTCATTGCACACTGGTTTTTCTTACGTCGATGCGCGGTCACCGCGCGATCCTTTAGCAGATCCAAACCTCAACTAGATTGGTGCAAAGGTCAAAACACAAAAATAGTTCGGCGAAATGTCTCCAATAATGCTTAGTAAAATGTGAACAAACGCGTTCCGGAAGACGCTTGTCTCGTTTAGTCTATTTTTAAGAACAGTCAGAATAGGGTTTCCTACTTTTCAATTTCGTTGCAGGAGGTAATACAACGATGTATTGGGTTCGCGCGCCCTTTGCCGTCACAGCGGCCGAGCAATGTGTAGCGTGACATGACCGCTGCAAGGCCGAGTGCACCAAAAGTGCCGGCTAACGGCGCTCCGGAACGATCCCGGGGGCGAGGCATAGGTCATACTGCGCTGCCGACGCGTGTCGTCGACTTGTGGCGCGTTGTCGTCGTCGCCGGTCTTTACGCATTCTTTGGCTGGCTTGGCCTGCGCCTGGCGGTGCCTCCCGGCTACGCGACCTTGATTTGGCCGGCGTCCGGCATCGCCGTCTCCGCGCTTCTACTTTTTGGTCAGCGTTTGTGGCCCGGCGTTTTCGTCGGCTCCTTCGCGGTCAACGCCGTCGTTGGCGAGGCTCTCGGTGTCGACGGTCCCAACTGGACGGCGTTTGCGGTAGCCGTTTCGATTGCGGCGGGATCCACCCTGCAGTCGATCTTGGCCGTCCATCTCGTTCGTCGACGTTTCGGCCTGCCGCTTGTAATCGACACAATGCGCGCTATCGTCCTGTTTCTTCTGCTGGCAGCGTTGTTACCCTGCCTCATCGGCGCCAGTGTAGGCGTGGCAAGCCTCCTTGGCGCGGGCGTTACGCCGCTTTCGACTGCTGCCAACAACTGGATCACTTGGTGGATCGGTGATGTAGCCGGCATTCTGATCGTTTTGCCGCTGACATTGATCAGTCCATGGCGACCTTGGAGTGCCCGCTTTCGCGGAAAACCACTGGCCCGTGTCAGCCGTATGGGGCTTCTGGCGTTGCTCGTCCCCTTGGGATTGACGTTCTACGGGTGGAAGTTTACCAGCGAAGCTTCTTTCGAAAAGGGTCTTTCCTCCTTTGAGGTGCTGGCACGCGACAACGAACGCGCGCTTTTGAATCGGCTGGATGCCTACAACCAGTCGCTTGACGCGGGCGCAGGGGCCTTCAATGGCTCTTTCCAAGTGTCGGCCGCGGAATGGAGGGTGTTCGTCGACGAGTTCGACATCGACCGCAATCTACCGGGAATCAACGGCATCGGCTTCATCCAGCCGGTAAAGCCGGACGACCTCCAGTCATTACTGAAAGAGGTCGCTCGCAACGGCGTTTCGGATTTCACCGTCAAGCCGCGAAGGGTCACGGACCGGGACATGTTCGTGATCACATATATTGAGCCGCTCAAGGCGAACGAGGCGGCGCTCGGGCTCGATATTGCCTTTGAGGGAAACCGCCGCGCTGCCGCGATCCATGCGCGGGACACCGGCCGGCCGACGATCACGCACCGGATCTTCCTCGTACAAGACAAGACGAAAAGCGCTGGCTTCTTGCTGCTGAGACCGCTCTACGAACCATTCGCCGCCGTCGGCACGGTGGAGGAGCGCCGTGCGGCATTTCGCGGCTGGGTCTACGCCCCCTTCGTTGCCAACAACTTCATGCGCGAGCTGACGGCGAGCCAGGGCAAGAGGATCAATATCAGTGTCTATGACGGCCCCAAGGCCGACGCCGATATGCTGATCTACACGAGTTCCGACGACACATCGCATCAGCCGGCCTATCGCATCAGTAAGGTGCTGTCCGTAAGGGAACAACAATGGACCGTGGTGTGGGAGAGCACGCCGGCCTTTGCGGCCTCCATCTCCTCCAAGGAGTCGGCGATCGTGCTGGCGGCAGGGTTGTCGCTGACTCTTCTGTTCGGCGTTCTCTTGATGTCCCACGCGCGCCGCGAGGACGAGATCCAGCAGACGGTTGAGCGCAAGACGCGCGAAATTGCCGCGCGCGAGCGGCAGAACCGCTCGATCGTCGACACCGCGCTCGCCGGCGTCGTGGTGCTCGACGAAAACGGCACCATCCGCTCGGCCAACCCGGCAACGGAATTGATCTTCGGTTATGACGCGACCGAGCTCGCCGGCCGGCCGATTGCGACACTGATGCCTGGTTTCCAAGATGGAGCGGACATTCCAGAGGACGCGAAAAACGCGGCAGCCGAGTTGATGGAAACCAGGACCAGGAGCGGCGACGAACTCTTTTTAACGGTGCAGAGAAACGAATGGCGCACCGAGGCCGGAAATCTGCGCTATACGCTGATTATCAGCGACGTCACGCTGCAGCACCGCATTACCAAGGAACTGGAGGTCAGCGAACAACGCCTGAAGCAGGCGCTGGAAGGCGCGCGTATCGGCGTCTTCGACATCGATCTGACGACCGGTCGTTCGTTTGTTTCCGTCACCTGGAAACAGATGCTGGGGTTTTCCGAGGACGACGAGATCGAGCCGCAGCAGCAATGGGAATCCCGCCTTCATCCTGATGATCGGGCCCGGGTCAAGCAGGCTGACCAGGACTGCATCGACGGCAGAAGCGAAAGTTCGTGGTCGGAATACCGGCTTCGCCACGCGGACGGACACTGGATCTGGCTGCGCTCCGAAGCCATCGTCATCGAACGCGACCCAACCGGCCGGGCAATGCGCATGATCGGTACCCAGACCGATGTCTCAGCACTGAAGACGGCGGAGCTGGCGCTACGCGATAGCGAGGAACGTTTCCGCCTGGCACTTGAGAATGCGCCCGTCGGCATGGCGCTGATCAGCGACAAGGGAAAATGGCTGCAGGTCAACGAGGCGCTCTGTTCGCTCTTGGGGTATGAGCCAGCGGAGTTCGAGCGTCTGGATTTCGCAACGGTGACACATCCGGAAGAACTGTCGGCGAACGGCGATTTGTCTGAGTTCCTGGAGCGCGCGGCCGCCGAAAAACAGGTAGAACGTCGCTTCGTCGCCAAGAACGGCAGGCCGATATGGTGCCTGTTCGGCCTGTCCCGGGTTGAGGACCAGCAGGCCAAGCACGGCTACTTCGTCGCTCAGTTCCAGGATATCGACGCGCGCAAGGAGGCCGAACGGGCCAAGAGGGAGTTCATCGCCACCGTCAGCCACGAACTGAGGACACCTCTGACATCCATTCGGGGGTCGTTGGGGCTGGTGCTCGGTCCTGCAGGTAAGGATCTGACGCCGAAGATCGCACACCTTCTCACGATCGCTTTGAAGAACTGCGAACGGTTGATCGAACTCGTCAACGACATTCTCGACATCGAGAAGATCGCTTCCGGCGAGATGAAGTTCGATCGCCGTATCGAAAACCTGAACGAACTGGTACGTCAGGCGGTAGAGACAAACCAGCCTTATTTCGAAAAGTTCGGTGTGACAACTGTTGTCGAGGCGGATGGCACCTATGCTGTCGACGTCGATGCAAGACGATTGCAGCAGGTGTTCTCTAACCTTTTGTCCAACGCCGCTAAATTCTCGCCTTCCGGCGGAACCGTGGACATTTTCATCGTCAGGCGGGGTGGCGCGGTCGAGGTATCTGTTGCCGATGAGGGGGCCGGCATCCCGCCGGAGTTCCAGGACAAAATCTTCAACCGCTTCAGCCAGGCAAATTCCTCCGCCACACGGAATAAGGGCGGCACCGGCCTTGGCCTGCACATCTCGCAGCAGATCGTCGAGCATCTGGACGGCAAGATCTCGTATCGTAACATACCGGGATCCGGCGCCGAGTTTACCGTCGCATTGCCACTTTGCGAGAACGGGTCGGACAGCAACGAGCCCGAGGACCAGAAGCAAAGCGTTGCGCAGAAGGACACTGCGGACCTACCCAGAGTATTACATGTGGAGGGCGATGCGGACTTCTTCGCCATGATGTCGTCCCTCCTCAGGGGGCGCGTCAAGCTGATGCGCGCGCCCACGCTCGCCGCTGCCCGTAAGCAGCTTTCCGAGCAGTCTTTCGATCTCCTCATCTTGGATGAAACCTTGCCGGATGGCCCGGGCCAAGAGTTGTTGGACGATGCTTTGAGCCAGCGGGCGGATTTGCGAGTGATGATGCTCGTCAACCAGGACCAGTTACAGGTCGACGTGCGCGCCCAGAACGTCGTTAAATCCCGGCTGAAAGAGGAAGAACTTGCACGAATGATTTGTGACGTGGCAGCTAGGTGATCGGCCATTTATGGGGGCATTCTCGAATGTAAGAATCCTCACTTTTGCGCCAGCGGCCTGATAGCGGCAGCGAATGATGGTGCTGTCGATCGTCTGAGCTTGATATGGCATTGATCCACTCTCTCCAGAGGCGCCAGGATCAACTCTTAGAACCTGCCATCATTCGGCGTCGGAACTAGCGATAAACCGAGGACCATTTGCCGAATTCCTCGGGCGGGTCACGCCGTTGGGCGCTGGAGCGCGCAATCCAGAAGATCCCGTCCAGCACTCTCTTGTGATCCTCGGTAAAAGACCACCGCGACCGCGGATGGCGACAAGGACAGGTTTAAAAAACGCTCATTCCGTATCTACCATTAGCAAACGTGCCAAGATGGCCTCCGCAAAAGGAAGCTTAAATCACATCACAATTTGGAACTCCAGCTTTTAAATAGTTCCAAGAACTTCCACTAATATGTATTCGATTACAGAATAATAGTACTATGGAATGATAAAGAATATATAAAAAAATTTTTAAAGCATATGATGTCTTCAGGGTATAGTTCTAATATTCTGTATATAGTGCAATGTTCACGTTTTATTCGCTATATGCTCTTCCTTTATTCGAAGTTATATCGGTTTAACTTATATAAATTATCAACTAAAATTTCTGTTAGAATTGCACTGCAGTTCAATTTTGGCACGCAGTAATTATGATCAGCCCCACCGGAGTGGTCCATGTTGATTATTAGTGCATGACCGACCTTCGTCCATCAGGACGATGGTTCCCGGTGCCGGTGGGCGGTAGCCCAAAACTCTAAGCGGTCGTTTCGTCTTGAAATGCTTCCTCCATTGTTCGATCAGGATCTGCGCTTCGCTCAGGCTGTAGAAGATCTCGCTGTCAAGCAGCTCATCGCGGAACTGGGCATTGAAGCTTTCGCAATAGCCGTTCTTCCCAGGTGAGGCTGGCTCGATGTAAGCCGTCGTGGCGCCGACTGCCTTGATCCATGTCCGCACAGCATGAGCAACGAACTCCGGGCTAATATCGGAATGGACGAAGCTATCGCATTCGGTGGGGACGAATTGGTCATGGAGATTGCCGATGCGCGCGACCAAGGAATCGATCGTTCGAACCAATCCGGTCTACAACATCAGGAACCTCGTGACCGGCAACTGGCCTTAAGCCGGGACTTTTGAGTCATATGGTGACGTCGTCAACAGTTGCTGCCATGCCTGGAACACACTTATCCATCACAATAGAAAGATTATTTCCATCGGATTGGGCGAGTGGGTCCTTGGGTTTTGACAAATACGAACGTGCGATGTCCGGGTGTAGCTGCACAATTGAACATCTTGTCCGGTTATCGTGACTCGGATGCAGGCCATCCGTCTCATGTCGCGCAATCCCCCTCCTTTTTCACGAACCAATCGGCAAAGTGAAAGAGTTCAAAAGTCCGTGGGTGGTCCGGTCAAAAACGGAAGGTTCGAGGTTCAGAGGTAATTCGGCCTCGGGATTGAAGGCGACATGAGAAAGACTGAGCCGTTTCTCGCTTTCAATCTCGCGGCACAAAAGGACGGATGGCGTCATGGAATTGTGTGCAATGCTGTTGAGTAGCGATTATGCCCCAGCTTTCAGAAATCCGTTACTTCGTAGCTGCGGCTGAGAATGGCAGCCTGCGCCAGGCAGCTGAAGTGATCGGGGTCGGGCAATCCACTGTCAGCCGCAGAATTATGCGCTTGGAGGACAAGCTCGGCGTTTCTCTGCTTGAGCGGAGCAATACGGGCGTCCGGCTCACCAATGCCGGCCAAAGTTACTTGCAAGATGTGCAACTCGCGCTTCAATATTTGGAGCAGGCGCGGCGTGCGGCTCATGCCGCAGGTCGCGCCGAAGTCGGGAACGTTAGAATCGGTGTTCTGACTTCGCTCGCCGGCGGTTGCCTCAGGAAACTGATAATCGCTTATCAGCGGGAGTATCCGAACGTTCAAATCGATATTCATGATGGTGGTCGGGACGAAAATATCGCGGCTCTGCGAGGGCGTGAGCTTGATATCGTTTTCGTTCCAGGTGATTGCGAACCGCGCAACTTCGAGTGTGTCGAACTTTGGCGTGAGCCTCTCCATATTGCCTTGCCGAAAGGACACAGGCTGGCCGAGCGCTGGACGCTAGAATGGTCAGACGTCAGCGGTGAAAAGTTCATAACCAGCAGGAAGGCGCCCGGTCCAGAATTTCATGATTGCCTGGTGCGGCGTCTTGCGGGTCTTTCCATTCATGTCAACATTGAGACTCGTGGCGTTGGTTTTGAGACCCTGATGAACCTCGTTGGTCTCGGTCAGGGCCTGGCGTTGACGACAGCTGCATGGTCGAACGTCAATCTTCCAGAGGTCGTCTTGCGACCTTTGGCAGGCAAGGGCAACATCCTTTCGTTCAATGCGATCTGGCTTGGGGAGAACGACAATCCCGCCCTTCGATGCTTGGTCAGCACGGCTCATGTACTTGTCGGACGAGTGCGGCGCGGCAACTCCGACTGGTTGCCGCCGCAGTTCGATGTCAGGGCGTCCGCGGATGAGATTTGCGCAGGCGTGCAAAGGCACGATCGGTCGCCATGAAGCGTTGCAGCATCGGCGCTATTAGCCGGGCTGGGTCGGGTGCTGGCTTGCCAGACCCTTGGGTCATGACTTCAGCATAGGCAACGAGGTCGCGATGAACCTCCGCGGGCAGTTCGGCGGTGATTTTGACCGGTTTGTCATCGGGAATAGCGGAGAGCTTCAGCTTGGTTGTCATGGCTCAGCCTTGGTAAGGTTCAAGAACCAAATCGTGGGTGACGATCACTCGTACGGGAAAGCCGGGCCGTATCGTCAAAGTGGGGGCGACCTGTAACTGACGCTGGATGATCTGCTGCCCAGCATCGTTTGTCGTATCCTGCGCGCCGTTACGGATAGCCTGCACTAGCCGATCATCATCGTCCATTGTGAGTTCCGCGCCGACTGCGAGCAGGGTCGAGAGCCCTGCCGCTTTTGCCAAATCCCACCAATGATGATCGACACCGTCCTCCAGGCCAGCGAAACCTTCAGTATCGGTGCCGGGCTGCCGTTCGAGCACTATGGATCTGCCATTCGGGAAGATCAGGCGGTTCCACACGAGGAGAACGCGGCGTTGGCCGAAGCCGACATCGTTGGAGTATTCGCCGATGATGCGCGTGCCTTGGGGGATGAGGAGGATTTGCCCGGACGGGCTGTCGTAGATGTGCTGAGTAACCTGAGCAGTGATCTGGCCGGGAAGATCGGATCGGATGCCGGTAATGAGAGCGGCGGGAATTACCGACCCTGCTTGAAGGACATAAGGTGAGGCCGTTGGCATGACACGATCGGGTGCAACGGTACGGCGGTCGGCCGGTGCATTGAGGAACGAAAGCTGGCGATCCTGAGTGGTGGTTGCGCTCGCCTGTCGCGTAAGGCCAAGCCCGAGGGAACCCGGCGCCGCGGGGTCTGGGGGTCGATTCGGGGTGGTCGGGCTGGTCGTCCCAGTCTGGAAGAAGACGCGGCTGGTTCGAGCCGCTTCTGCCTCGGCGAGTCGACGTTGTTGCTCGGGATCGGTCGCCGGCGGCGCGACAACAGGAGGCGTGACGGGCTGGCCTCTTTCCTTCGCATTGAGGATCGGCCGACCGAGATCGCCTGGCAAAGGCGGACCAAGGATCGGCCCGGCATAATCTCTTGGCAAGTCCTCGAGCCCTTCCGCAGTGCGGCGATTGTCAGTCGTGTAGAGTTCTTCGCCGGCGGTTTGGGAGCCCGGCGGCCGGAGCGCATAGATCAGCGCCCCACCAATGCCCAATGAGACGATCAGGCCGACTGCCGCCAATGTCCGCCGCGACAACCGGGTGACTTGTGGCGGCTTCGCACGCAGGCGCATTGCCGCGGCTGCGTCGGTGGGCGCACTCGTGAATTTCGGTTCCGGTTTCGCATGCTTGTCATCGTTCATGACCCTTGCCCTCCGCTTTGCCCCCCGGCCCTTTGGGTGTTGTCACCCCTTGGGACGGGCGGACGGGCCTTTCGATCCGCTTGAAGGCGGATTGGTTTCTTACTATTCGTCACTTGCGAAGGTTCACTGGAACTTCGCATCCATGAGAGTGGACCGCTTCTCACTCCATCGTTTCTGACGATCCTGACCACCTGTTGTGAGCGGCCGCTGCCGAGCCGCAACTCGGCGGCGCCGAAAATGCGATCGACGATCAGGAAGCTATGGTGGATACGGCTATTGACGATTTGCGCTTCGCCATCGGAGCCGATCACGAAGAGCGGCGGCATCTCGCCCTGAACGATGCCGCGCGGGAACTGGATGTAGACGCGGCGTCCATCGTCGAAGACCGAAACCGGCCGCCAGGGCGGTGTGTCGCCGGTTAGTCCGTACCGGTAGCGGCGCGCACTCATCACCGGTATCGCCGGCCGTGCGGGCGTGGTTTGGCGCTGCGAGGCGGGCGGTGCGGGATAGGCCCAGGCGACGGCGGGCATGTAAGGTTCCTCGTCGGCACGCAGCTCGATCATGTAGACACGTCGATCCGTACTGATGACGAGGTTGGTTGTGATGTCGGGCCGCGTCGGCTTGACGAGGACATGAACACGGCGCGTTTGGCCGTCGCCGCTTTCGGTATCGCCAATGATCCAGCGAGCGGTATCTCCGGCCGCGATCGGTCCGGCACCGGTCAGGCGTTCTCCAGGTTCGAGAGCGATATTGGTGACCTGTCCCGGCGCGGCATACACTTGGTAAAGCGCGCCCTCGCTCCAAGGGTAGATCTGAATGGCATTGAAATAGCCCTCGCGCCTCGGTTCGACTCGGGCCGCGGCGTTGGCGTTCTCGACGCGATCGGTAGATGTGGTCGCGATCTCCCCACCATGGGCAGGTGTCCATGCTGGCGGAACGTGAAGCGGTTTTGCGCTTTCGTCGGTGATTGGAGCCGGCACGGAGGGCAGGGGCGGGACGTCGCTGTCGTAAGTGATTTCCGGTGGTTTGTAGGTGGTGCAGGCGGAAAGCGCGGAAACGGAAATCAGGAGAACAGCGAAGGAGGCTTTGCACGAAACCGTCTCTCCAGCTTTACGGAAAAGCGGCATGGTCATTGTCCGAGCTCCTTCGACCAGTGAACCGCGTTGACGTAAATGCCGAGAGGGTTCTTGCGCAGGCGTTCGGCGTTGCGGGGCGGCTGGATGACGATCGTCAGGATCGCGGTCCAGCGCTCGGTCGCGGAGAGCTGCCCGTTCTCGTAGTAGCGCTCGCTCCAGGCGATGCGGAAGCTGTTTGGGGATGCGCGGATGACGCTGGAGACCTCGACGGCGACCTGTTGCTCGCCGACTTTGGTGAAGGGGTCGTTGGCGCGGGCATAGTCGTTCAGCGCCAGCGCGCCGCGGTCGGTGGTGAAGTCGTAGGCGCGCAGCCAGTTCTGGCGCATGATGATCGGATCGGCGGGAATGGCCCGGACATTCTCGATGAAGCGGGCGAGGTGGAAGGCGATTTGAGGGTCGGCCGGTTCATAGTCGGCCGCGGCCGGTGCCACTGCCTGCGCCTCCCCGAGCGCATCGACCTGCACCACCCACGGCACCACGGTACCGCGGGTCGACTGCCAGACCAGCGCGGAGGCAAAGCCGGTCGTCAGAATCAGGCAACCGAAGGCCATCAGCCGCCAATTCTTCGCCTGAACGCGCGCCGAGCCGATACGCTCGTCCCAGACTTGGGCAGCCTTCTGATAGGGGGTCTCGGGTTCGGGTGTCTTGCCGTAATGGGTTGCGGGCCGTTTGAACATCAGCGGTCTCCTTCGGAGAGATCGATGGAGGAGCCGCCGCCGTGGGCGTCTCCGGAACGGATGGAATGAGCAGTTGCCGAGGCACCGTGGCTGACGCGCTGGGCGCGTTTCATGCGACGCGCCCAGTCGGGCATGTCCGCGCGTGCGCTGGCGGGAGCCGGGGCAGTGGCCCCGGTGACAGCACCCCCAGTGGACTCGATGGCCGCGCGCCCACCCTCAGCGTAGCTCTGCCTCACGCCGGACGAGGCGCGGCGAAGCGGCGACGTCATGGCTTCACCGGCCGCTCTCGCGACACCGCCGAGACCGGCGGCGACGCCGGAAGCGCCCGATTGTCCGGAGGAGGCGAGCGAATAGGAGGTTGTCGCACCTCCCGCCAGCAAGGCGCTTCCACGAGCTGCGCCAGACCCGGCGGCGAGCGCGGCGGATCCCCCCCTTGCGGCAAGGGCACCACCGGCAACCATCATGCCGCCTGCGGCGAGACTTGTGCCGACCGCGGAGCCTGCGCCAAGTTGCGGGCCGCCAGAGACGATGCCGCTTGCGATGCCCGGTCCGAAGATGCCGAGGCCAAGAAGCGAAAGGGCCGCGAGAACGATAGCCATGGCCTCGTCGATGGTCGGCTGGTCGCCGCCGAAACCGCCGGTGAACTCAGAGAAGAGGGTCGAGCCGATGCCGATGATTACGGCGAGCACCAGAACCTTGATGCCGGACGAGATCACGTGGCCGAGCACGCGCTCGGCCATGAAGGCGGATTTGCCGAAGAGGCCGAAGGGAATGAGCACGAAGCCCGCCAGCGTCGTCAGCTTGAACTCGATCAAGGTGACGAAGAGCTGGATGGCGAGGATGAAGAAGGCGAGGAGCACCAGCGCCCAGGCAAAGAGCAGGCAGGCGATTTGGATAAAATTCTCGAAGAAGGCCCAGTAGCCCATCAGATCGGAGATGGATTCCAGCAACGGTCGGCTGGCTTCGAGGCCGGTTTGGGCAACTTTGCCCGGACGCAAGAGATCGGTTGCGGAAAACCTGGTGCCGCTGGCCTTCAGGCCGAGGCCCGCGAAGCTCTCAAAGACAATGCGGGCGAGATAGTTCCAGTTTGAGATGATATAGGCGAAGGCGCCGACGAAGAGCGTCTTCTTGATCAGCCGGGCTATGATGTCGTCGTCGGCACCCCAGGACCAGAACAATGCTGCCAGCGTCACGTCGATGACGATCAGCGTGGCTGCTATGAACGCCACCTCGCCGCCGAGCAGGCCAAAGCCGGAATCGATATAGGAGGTGAAGACCTGCAGGAAATGGTCGATGACGCCAGTATCGCCCATGGTGTTATGGCCTTTCTGCCTCGATGCCGAGGAAGCGCTGCCGGTTCTCGGACCACGCGGCGAGACAATCCCGATCGCGGGTTGCCGCTTCGCCGAGCCTTTGGCAGCGCCGCAGCTCCCGTCGCACCAGATCGACATCAGAAGCCCAGGTCGGCGCGGGGGCGGACACAGCATCCGATAGCGGTTCCGGTTCCTGGGTCAGTTCGAGCACGGTCGCCGTGATGGCGACCGCGACGAAGGCGATCGCGGCGATGCGCGCGAGGGTCTTGCCGTCCATTTTCCGCGCCTCATTTGCCGCCGTAGAACATTTGGGCGTTGCCCGGCTGGTAGCCCGATCCCGGTTCAAGGAAGCGGCGGCGTTGCTCGCGTCCCTGTTCGGCGGCGGCGGCCCGCTCCGCATCGGCAAGAGCCTGCGCCCTTCCGTTGGCGGTGACGACGGCGGTGAGATCGGCGAGCTGCTGTCCCTGTAGGGCGAGGAGCTGATTGCCGGCCTGGGCTGCCTGTATCGCTCCGGTCGCGCCCTGGCTGCGGCCGATCAACTCGTTCATCTGAGTACGGTTGGTTTCGATATTGCCGATCACGCCGGCCTGCACGCGCATCGCGTCTTGCAGTCCGGCGACGGTGTTCCGCCAACGCTCGCGCGCGCTTGCGATCAGGTCCTGGTCGGTGGCCGAGAGTGAGGCGTCGCCATATGTCGTTTTAAAGGCCTGATCGATCTGCTGGACGTCAAAGGCGATGCGTTGGGCTTCGCCCAAAAGCTGCTGCGTGCGCTGGACGGATCTCTGAAGCTGTTGCAGTGCCGAATAGGGCAGGCTCGTCAGGTTACGTGCCTGGTTGATCAGCATCTGCGCTTCGTTCTGAAGTGAGGTGATCTGGTTGTTGACCTGTTCGAGCGCTCTGGCGGCCGTCAAGATGTTCTCGGCGTGGTTCCACGGATCGTAGACGGCGCGCCAAGCGAATGCCGATGATGCTATTGGGTCCGGCAAGAGTACAACGGGACAAGCGAGGAGGGCGGCGCCAAAACCTGCAAGTCTGAAACGACGGAACGTCATGACGCATTCTCCAGATTGTCGAGGTTTTGGATAAGATCGACCGCCCAACCAAGCCCGCGCTCGCGCAGCCAAGTCGCGGCAAAATGCTCGCGTCCGTGTTCCGCGACGAGTTTTTCGAGAACCGCGTGATCGGCCTTCGACGAACTTGCACAGAACGCGAGTGCAACCTCGCCAAGAGCGAGTTCGAACAGGCGATTCCCATGACGTGATTGGCAGTAATAGTCACGCTTTGGCGTCGCCCGGGCGAGGATCTCGATCTGCCGGTCGTTCAGCCCAAAGCGCCGGTAGATTGCAGTGATCTGCGGCTCGATGGCACGTTCGTTCGGCAGCAATATCCTGGTCTGGCAGCTCTCTATGATCGCGGGTGCGATTGCAGAATTGTCGATGTCGGATAGGGACTGCGTCGCAAAGACCACGGAAGCGTTTTTCTTGCGAAGCGTCTTCAGCCATTCGCGCAACTGGGCAGCGAAGCCCTCGTCGTCGAGCGCGAGCCATCCCTCATCGATAATTAACAGGGTCGGTCGGCCGTCGAGTTGTGCCTCTGTGCGATGAAAGAGATAAGCGAGAACGGCAGGCGCCGCGCTGGTTCCGATCAAGTCCTCAGTCTCGAAAGCTTGTACCGGAGCACTGCCGATCTGTTCGCTCTCCGCGTCTAGCAGGCGGCCATAGGGACCGCCGACGCAATAGGGCTGTAGGGCGCGCTTCAGGTCTTGAGACTGCAGTAGGACCGAGAGGCCCGTGATCGTGCGTTCTTCTAGGGGGGCGGAGGCGAGTGAAGTGAGTGCTGCCCATATATGCTCGCGGGCCTGGGGATCGATCGTGACGCCCTCGCGGCGCAGAATATTGACGATCCAGTCACCGGCCCAGGCCCGCTCAGGGACGTCCTGGATGCGGGTCAGCGGCTGGAGGGAGACGCTTTCGTCAATGCCTCCGGTCAGTCCGCCGCCGAGGTCGTGCCAGTCACCGCCCATGGCGAGTGTGGCGGCACGGATCGAGCCTCCAAAATCGAAAGCGAAAATCTGGGCATTGCGGTAGCGGCGAAACTGCAGCGCCATCAGTGCCAGCAGAACCGATTTGCCGGCGCCGGTGGGGCCGACCACCATGGTGTGCCCGACATCGCCAACGTGAAGGGAAAACCGGAATGGGGTCGAGCCCTCGGTCTTTCCGAAGAATAGAGGAGGTGCTGCCAGGTGTTCGTCCCGATCCGGTCCTGCCCAAACGGCGGAGAGCGGGAGCATGTGGGCCAGATTGAGTGTGGAGATCGGCGGTTGCCGGACATTTGCATAGACATGGCCGGGGAGGCTGCCGAGCCAGGCGTCGACGGCATTGACGGTTTCCGGCATCGCTGTGAAGTCGCGGCCCTGGATGACTTTCTCGGCCAGCCGCAGCTTTTCATCGGCGATGCGCGGATCCTCGTCCCAGACGGTCAGCGTCGCGGTCACATAGGCTTGGCCAGCGATGTCCGCACCGAGCTCCTGCAGGGCCTCGTCAGCGTCCGCTGCCTTGTTGGCGGCATCGGTATCGACAAGTACGGAGGCCTCGTTGGTCATTACCTCCTTGAGGATGGTGGCGATCGATTTCCGCTTGGCGAACCATTGCCGGCGGATGCGGGTGAGGAGGCGGGTCGCGTCGACCTTGTCGAGTAGGATGGCGCGGGTCGACCAGCGATAGGGGAAGGCGAGCCGATTGAGTTCGTCGAGGATGCCGGGCGTTGTCGCGCTCGGGAAGCCGACGACGGTCAGAACGCGCAGATGGGTGCTTCCCAGCATCGGCTCGAGGCCGCCCGCAAGCGGCTGATCGATCAGCAGTGCGTCGAGATAGATCGGGGTCTCGGGTACGCGGACGCGGTGCCGGTTGCTCGATACCGTCGCATGAAGATAGGTCAGGGTTTCGGCGTCATCGAGCCAGGCGCATTCGGGCATGAAACCGTCGAGCAGCGCCAGAACGCGCGCGGTTCGATCGACGAAGCCGTGAAGCTGTTCGCGAGCATTGGCCTCGCCACCCCGTTCCCGCCCCTCGTACAGGAACCGTTCCGAGCGTGACGCATCCTCCGCTGGCGGCAGATAGAGAAAGGTGAGGTAGTAGCGAGATTCGTAGTGCCCCCCTTCCTCTTCGAACATTGCCTTGCGTTCCGCATCGACGAGCGCCGACGCCGGATCGGGAAAGGTACTTTCAGGATAGTCACGTGTGGGCGCCCGCATCGACTCGACGAAGATCGCCCAGCCCGAACCGAGCCGGCGAAAGGCATTGTTGAGCCGGCCGGCAACCGCAACCAGTTCGGCCTGAACGGCGCTGTCTAGATCGGGGCCACGGAAACGAGCGGTGCGCTGGAAGGAGCCATCCTTGTTGAGGACGACGCCGTCTTCAACCAGCGCTGCCCAGGGAAGGAAGTCGGCTAGGCGGGAAGAGGTGCGGCGGTATTCGGTGAGATTCATCATGGGGGTCGTCACACGCTCAGATGGGAAGGGATGCGCAGGTGCCGGCGTCCGACATCGGCGAAGAGCGGATCGCGCCGCGCCGCCCAGACGGCGGTGGCATGACCGATGCCCCACAAGATCAACCCGACCAGCCAGAGGCGCAGGCCGAGGCCTAGGGCGGCGGCGAGCGTGCCGTTCAGAATCGCGATCGCGCGCGGCGCCCCGCCAAGCAGGATCGGTTCGGTCAGGGCGCGGTGGACGGGGACGACGAAGCCGGGAACGTCGGTCATCAGATGAGTACCCCGCCGCCGAAGGAGAAGAAGGACAGGAAGAAGCTCGATGCGGCGAAGGCGATAGACAGGCCGAAGACGATCTGGATAAGGCGCCGGAAGCCGCCGGATGTATCGCCGAAGGCGAGCGTCAGGCCTGTGATGATAATGATGATGACGGCAATGATCTTGGCGACCGGTCCCTCGATGGATTCGAGGATGGACTGGAGCGGTGCCTCCCAGGGCATGGACGAACCGGCCGCGCGAGCGGCAGGCGCCATCGTCATTGTGACGACAAACGTGGCGGCAGCGCCTGCGATTTCGCGACGAAGGTGAGAGACGGGACGGATCATGCGGTGGTCCCTTCCGAGGTTTGGATGGCTGGGGTGAGGCGATAGTCGCCGTCGGGGGTGAGCCCCGTGACGGCGGAGAGTTCTGTGAGCCGGCGCTCCGAGCCACGGCCCGAAAGCACGGCGACGAGATCGATGGTCTCGGCGATCAGTGCGCGGGGAACCCTCACCACGACTTCCTGAATGAGTTGTTCGAGGCGGCGGAGCGCGCCGATCGCGGTCCCGGCATGGATGGTGCCGATTCCGCCCGGGTGTCCGGTGCCCCAGGCCTTCAAAAGGTCGAGTGCTTCCGGCCCACGTACCTCACCGATGGGAATGCGGTCGGGGCGAAGGCGTAGAGATGAGCGAACGAGATCGGACAACGTGACGACGCCATCCTTCGTGCGCATGGCGACGAGATTGGGGGCTGAACATTGCAGCTCCCGCGTGTCCTCGATGATGACGACGCGATCAGCACTCCTTGCCACCTCGGCAAGCAAGGCATTGGTCAGTGTCGTCTTTCCGGTCGAGGTGCCACCGGCGACGAGGATGTTCTTTCGGCCAGTAACCGCGGTGCGGAGGGCGGCCGCCTGGTCCGATCGCATGATGCCGTCGGCGACATAGTCGTTGAGGGAGAAGACGGCGATGGCCTGCTTGCGGATCGCGAAGGTCGGCGCGGCGACGACCGGCGGCAGCAAACCCTCGAAGCGCTCGCCGGTTTCCGGGAGTTCCGCCGAGACGCGGGGGCTTCCGCCGTGAACCTCGGTACCGACATGGTGGGCGACGAGCCGGATGATCCGTTCGCCGTCGGCGGAAGCGACCAACTCACCGGTGTCGGAAAGACCTTCGGACAGCCGGTCGATCCAAAGCCGTCCGTCCGGGTTGAGCATCACTTCGACGATGCCGGGCTCTTCGAGGAAACGCGCAATGGCCGGACCGAGCGCGGTGCGCAGCATGCGCGCCCCGCGCGAGGATGTTTCCGATCTTTGGAAGGTCACCGAAATCTCGTCCCCGATAGTGGCTGGGATCGCGACAACGATCCCGGTTCGGGGATTAGTAAGAAATGCAGGAAATGGCCTCGCGCAACACCGTCAAGGGCGTAGTAGGGGTGTGGCGGGTAAAGACAGGGGAACGGCGAGAAAGCGACAAGCACCCGTCCTATTGCGGGCGCTGCGAAATCTATTCCCGTGTGTCGTTAGTCGGAACTGGTGGTTCGGGTGGAGCGATGTCGTCCGGAATCTCTTTCAGGAAGCTCTGCCCCTTCTGCAAACGCCGGCCGAGCGTCTCGACAAACCCCTCGAAGCGCTCTCGACCCTTGATCTGAGCCGACGATTGAGCGTCCTGGGGGAGCGGCGGCGTGATCGTGAGCCAGAACCGGATGAAGAGAGCCAGTGTCTCGGCGCTGATCCCGACGTCGCGTTCCAGGCGCTGAACTTGTCGCGTGAGACGGTCGAGCCTGCGCGTGAAAGCAGCCTCCATCCGATCGGCCCCGTCGGGAGACAGGAACGAGGCAACGGCCGCTTCGACGATGGCAGAACGGGACAGGTCCTTGCGATCCGCGAGATCGGCGATCTGTTTCAGCATCTCAGGCGGGAAATAGACATTCATCCGGCTGCGCATGTCATTGCCCTCACAACTCTATTCCGTCTTTTGGGTCCAGTGTCGCCTGCCGTGCGATCTGGCGGCCCTGCTGACGAAATGCCCGCGCCTGTTTCGCGGGCTCATCGGCATCGTCTTCAAGCAGGTCAAACTCCCTCGACGGTTTCGGCCCTTTGGGCGGCGGTACGATGTCTTCATGTTCAGGCAGGTCTGGCTGCCGCCGGATTCCACCATCTGCTGCGTCTTCGGAACTGGCGTCCTTATCGCGATCGGATTTGGTGATCGGCGTAGCGATACGACCGGCCCAAGCATCGCTCTTCTGGGGCGGCGTACTCTTGGTTGGATCCGGAGGCGCGGCGATCCGCTCGGTAAATCTTGTGTCTTCGTAGTAGCGGGCCTTCTTGGCCCGAATTGAGGGCAAGCCCGCCACCATGACGATCTCGTCCGAGGCGGGAAGCTGCATGACTTCGCCAGGCGTGAGCAGAGGTCTCGCCGTCTCCTGCCGCGACACCATGAGGTGACCGAGCCAGGGCGCGAGCCTGTGCCCGGCATAGTTCTTCATCGCGCGCATTTCGGTCGCAGTGCCGAGCGCGTCGGAAACCCGTTTGGCGGTACGTTCGTCATTGGTCGCGAAGCTCACCCGAACATGGCAATTGTCCAGGATCGCGTTGTTTGGCCCGTAGGCCTTTTCGATCTGGTTGAGAGACTGGGCGATCAAGAATGCCTTGAGCCCGTAACCAGCCATGAAAGCGAGGGCGCTTTCGAAGAAGTCCAGCCGACCGAGTGCCGGGAATTCGTCGAGCATGAGCAACACGCGCTGGCGCTGGTTGGTCGCCTGCAGGTCCTCGGTCAGGCGCCGACCGATCTGGTTCAGCATCAATCGAATGAGGGGTTTGGTGCGCGAAATGTCGGAGGGCGGAACGACGAGATAGAGGGTGGTCGGCTGTTCTCCGTCGATCAGATCGGCGATGCGCCAGTCGCATTGGCGGGTCACCTTTGCGATGACAGGGTCGCGGTAGAGCCCGAGGAACGACATGGCGGTTGAGAGAACGCCGGAGCGTTCGTTGTCGGCCTTGTTCAGAAGTTCCCGTGCCGCGGATGCGACCACCGGATGAGGGCCGGCCTCGACCAGATGCGGCGTCGTCATCATCGCCTTGAGCGTAGCCTCGATCGGCCGCTTCGGATCGGAGAGGAACGCGGCGACGCCCGCGAGGGTCTTGTCCGGTTCGGCATAGAGGACGTGAATGATGGTGCCGACCAGAAGCGAATGGCTGGTCTTTTCCCAGTGATTGCGCCGTTCGAGCGATCCCTCGGGATCGACGAGAATGTCGGCGACGTTCTGCACGTCACGCACCTCCCAGTCGCCGCGGCGGACTTCGAGCAGAGGATTGTAGGCGGACGATTTGGGATCGGTTGGATCGAAGAGCAGCACGCGGCCGTGCCTGGACCGAAAGCCGGCGGTCAGATACCAGTTCTCGCCTTTGATGTCGTGAACGATGGCAGAGCCGGGCCAGGTGAGGAGCGAAGGAACCACCAGGCCAACGCCCTTGCCGGACCGTGTTGGCGCGAAACAAAGAACATGCTCGGGCCCGTCATGGCGCAGGTAATGCTCTTCGAATTTGCCGAGTACGACACCGTCCGATCCGAGCAATCCGCTCTTGGCGACTTCCTTGGGCTCCGCCCAGCGTGCCGAGCCGTAGGTGATGACGTCTTTGGCTTCCCGCGCGCGCCAAACGGACATCGTGATGGCGACGCCAATCGACAAGAATCCGCCTGAAGCCGCTATGACGGCGCCTTCGACGAAGATCGGAGGCGCATATGCCTCATACGAAAACCACCACCAGAAGAAGGCTGGTGGATAGTAGAAGGGCAAACCCGCCAGACTGAACCAAGGTGTTCCAAGCTGCGGCTGGAAACCAAGCCGCCAAGCAACCCATTCCGTCGCGCCCCATGTGGTGGTGAGGACGATCAGGAAGACAACGGCAATTTGGCCCCAGAGGATCTTGGTCGCGGACATGGTGCTGGATGATCAACGCGCAACACGGGCCAGTCACAAGAACCGAATAGAGGACGTCGCGTGAATGGCGGCAATTGCGTGTAGATCGGAAAGAACTCGTTTGGCGGGATCAACGGTATTCCGGACAACCATCTCGCACCTATGGGGAGAACCGATATCTACATGTCGCCGCTTTGGGTCGGTGGACCATTGGCGTAACCTACAAACTCAGCCCACGCTTTCGGCCGAAGCTCCAATCAATGCCGCTGCTGCCACGCACCAACCCGGAGACCTCTTGCCCCAGCTTCTTCTCAAGCGACGGCGACCACGGCACCAGCTGGAAGCCGAACCCACTGTCGATCATGGCGAAGCGGCCGGAGGATAGCGTCAGCCTTTGGCGGTAGCAGCCAGTGACATGCTCGCCGGTCGCGGATTCCACATAAGGCAATCCGGTGTCATCGGCGAGCTTTTCCGCCGCCGCGTCTAGCTCTCGACGACGCAACGTGTTGATTAGGTCGCGCTGCAGAATAATGCGCTGCCCTTGCCGGCGCGCAAGACCTTCGCCGGCGAGGTGGTCCGCGCGCGCTTTCATCGCTGCGCCAACCTCGCCCCCGAACCCGCCCGTTGAGAGCGGTATGGGATCTCGTTCGACCAGCCGGTGATCGAGCCAGGTCGCGCCCGGTGCAACGATTTGACCTTTGAGATCGAGATCCGAGCGGAGCGCCAGGACAAGGGTGGGGCGGCGACCTTCTGCCTCACCGAAGCGCCGCACCTCGACGATGCCGCCAAGTGGCGGTGCATGCTCAAAGGCTTCGATACCACGGAAGCGGATATGATGGGCGCGCCCGTCGGTGCCATCGATCACGGCATAGGCCTCGCCGGTCAACTCGTCATGCAGCCCACGATCAACGAGCCGGCCGATGATTGGGGTAGCTGCTTCTCCGGTCTCGATCGCGAAATCAGCGATGCCGCGGTCCTGGCCGCGTTCGGCAAAGGCGCGATGCATGGTCTTGATGATATCGTCGCGCATGTCGAGATCGCGTAGCTTGCGTTCAGCTTCAAGACCGACCATCCATTCGCCCGGACCAGCCGGCGAAGCGAGGCCCATGTTCTCCAGATGCTGCAGGCGGCCGATCATCAACCGGCGGGGTTCGCTGTTGCGCATGTCACCGGCATCCGGGCGGAGATCGATATGCCCGGTATCGTCGGCGGCGAAACGGATTTCGCGATCGAGGCTCGTCCAACGCTCGGCGGTGATTTCCTTTTCGAGCGTTGCGCGGATTTCGTGCTCCGGCTTCGGGCCCAGTTCCAGCGAGACCAGTTCTTCGCCGCGCGAGCGCAGGCCACGGCTGATGTAGTCCCGAGAGATGACGAGGTCGGCGCCGGTCTGGTCGACGCCGCGAACCAGAAGATGGACATGCGGATTGTCGGTGTTCCAGTGATCGACGGCGATCCAGTCGAGCCTGGTGCCGAGATCCGTTTCCATCTGCCCCGCGAGATCACGGGTGAAGACCTTTAGGTCTTGCATGTCGGCGGCTTCCTCGGGCGAGACGATAAATCGGAAATGATGCCGGTCGTCCTCACATCGCTCGGCGAAAGCGCGGTCGTCGGCACTGTCGCTCGCCGCGTCGAACATGATGCCGCGTTCGCCATCGCGGGTGACGCCTTCGCGCTTCAGATAGGCGACATGAGCGGCAAGTGGCGCGGAACGAAAGGCTCGGCCTCTGTGGCGGACAACGCGGGCCTTTACGACAACGCGCCTGGATGGGCTGAAGAGACGGGCGCGGGCGAAGCGTGTGCGGCCCCGGCCGAAGCTTGATCGGCCATAGCCGGAACCACGGCCACCGGTTCCGGTCGCCGAGACATGCCCGGACTTCTTGGCGGCACGGATCACCTGGTTGATAAAGCTCTTCTGGCGGGGAACCCGTTTGTCGCGAATACGGCCGGGGCGAATACGGAAGTCGCGGTCATCGCTGCTCATCGCGCGCCTTCCTCATCCCGGAATCTGGCTGCAGTGCCGAAAATAGCATTGAAATCACACGACAATTCATCGGCGGCGGCACGCGGCCCGACCGACCGGCACGCCGGAATCCAGGTCATTTCAATGACTTGCGATTCGAGCGGCGTGCCCCTTTTATCTCGCCGTCCTTCGGTCGTGCTCTCTCGCTCAACACGCATTTCCGTCAGGGCTTTGCGGGAGCACGCCCATCTTCGCCATGATGCACTCGCGGTCATCGGCGCTCGCTCGGCTGCGATGGCGTGACGAACAGCCCGCTATCCCGAGGAGTGAGATCCATGTCGGTGCCGTCGGCCTGTGTCTGTGTGACGGTCGCAGGCTCCACCGACGATCCCGCCGGAACAGCGGCGGCACTGCCGTCGGCTTTCGCGGCGAAGAGCGGAGAATGTTTCCAATAGCTGCGGTTGATGTGCACGGGGATTGCCGCGAGGGAAGCGGCAGAGATATCGACATAGGGCGCGAGAACCGCAGCATAGTTGCGCGTTTCGGCCGGCAGTGCTCGCCCGTCGACGAGATACTCGTCGTAGCGGCCTGGTCCGGCATTGTAGGCGGCGAGGAAACCCGGAGATCCGTATTGGTCATGGAGTTCACGCAGATAGGCCGTGCCCGCGAGGATGTTCTTGCGCGGATCGAAAGGGTCGTTCCCCAGGCGATATCGGGTGCTCAACTCGATCCAGGTGTTGGGCATGATCTGCATCAGCCCTATCGCACCCTTGGAGGAAACTGCGCGCTCGATCCCGTCGCTTTCGGCCGTCATTACGGCGCGGAGCAAACGTTCGGGAAGCCCGAAGCGACGTGACGCCTCGGCGACATACGCGCTGTAGGGATCGACGGCGGATCGCGTTTCGGTCGTGGTGGTCTGCGCGATCGCGCTGCTCGGGAAGACGGGCGGCGAGACACAGAAGGTCAGCAGGCCGGAAAGGAGAAGGAGGTTGGGACAGGCGGAGGGGGGCCTGCCAGTTGTAAGCCCTGCCTCGTGGAAATGATGTATGCGGGACATCGTTTCAGTCCTTGTCGCCGCTCTTCGGGGGACGGTTCCACCGCAGCGTCCAGGTGTCGCTCTCGGCTTCGAGCTGAAACAGATTGGCGCGGATCGGACGGTCGAACGTCGGGTCGTCAAGCTGCAAAGAGAGGTAGTCGCCGGCCTTTTCACCGCTGCGCTTCCAGGCTGCTCCAACCTCAATGCCGGAGCCGTCACCGTGGTGAACGCGGTAGTCCGGTGCGTTTTCGGCATCCGAGCTTTCGGTCGGTACGAGTGTCAGCTCGCGGTCGAGTGTGAGCGTATGGATGTATCCGGTGTAGCCGGATTTGGTGCGGGTGAATTGTCCTATCTGTGTCATGGGTTAGGTCCTTTCATCGTCTTTGGGGTGGATTTGCGATTGCGGGAATGCGGTGCTCGTCGAACAGGTGCGCGCCATTCGAGGTGGTCGTCTCCGGCCTCGTCGGTGAAAAGCGGGGTTGCGCGGCCGATAATTGCGTCGCGCGGCAGCGGCCCGACATACCGGCTGTCGAGGCTGTCGGGATGCTGCCAATTGAGGAGAAAGACTTCGCCGTCGGCGATGCGCCGGCAGCCCTGCCAGACAGGCAGGGCGCGGCCAACCAGATCCTGTTTCTTCGCCTCCGCCGTCGCGATCCCATCGACGGTCACCGCGCGACCGTTCCGGCAAACCCGCTGACCGGGTAGTGCGACGATCCGCTTCAGGAGTGGCACTCCGAGCGGCAGATATCCGCGCTGCTCAAGCATGTGAGCGAGGGGCGCTGGTGGTACGATGGCGACGAGGTCCGGGACCTCGAGATGTTCGTCCGGCTGGATGAGATAGAGACCGACCGGCGCGCTGGCCGAAGCATTCCAGAGCAACCATGGGGTCACGGGAACAAGGGCCGAGACGCCGATTGCCGTCGCGCTGAGGCCGGTGACCATGACGTAACCGAACCGGGTCATGGTTCCGCTCTCTGTCGCAGTCGCCAAGCATGATGCTGGGTGCGCGTATAGCTGCGCGGTTCCTGCACCACGGTCAGGCGATTGTGGACGTGGCGCCAATAGTTCGGCGCGACGTCGACAGGATCGATGTCGAGCGCCTCGATGGCGTCGACGGCTTGCAGCACGCGCTCGACCTTGGGCCAGCCGGAGACCTTGAGCAGGATGTCGCCGCCGGGGCGGACGAAGGGAAGCGTCTGATAGGGTGTGCCCGGTGCAACGGCACGGACGATGTCGATGCGGGAGATGATCGTGCCATAGTCGTTGGCGGCCCACCGAGCGAAGGCGAAAATGTTGCCGGGCGCGAAGCTGACGATGCGGTGCTTGTGGTTGAGAATTTGCTCGTCGGTGATGTGGCCGAACCGGATCCAGTGTTCGATCCGCTTCTCGATCCAGGTAAGTTCGACGCGTGTCACGACGCCCGCGGGTCGTCTTGCTGGTGCCGGGTTGCCGCCGATGCGCGGCGCGACGTTGCCCGTCATGGCTGGTCTCCTTCGGGTTCGGGGAATTCGCGGGCAAGCAAATCGCGCAGCATGTCGGCGACTGTGACGCCGCGCTCAAAGGCGGCGATCTTGATGCGCCCGCGCAACTCCGGCGTGATGTCGATGGTCAGGCGTGCGGTGTAGCCGGGGCGTTCGGCCGTGGCGCGGCCCGGCGACTTGATCCAGTGCTCGGGGTCGCTCGGACGCGCCGCAAATCCGCGCTTGGCGGGACGGTACGTCATCGGGTTAGCCTCCCGATCTCGGTCGCGAGGGCGCTGATCTCTTTTGCTGCCATGCTCTCGTGATTTATCTCGAAGGCGAGCCGGCCGAACTGGGCGGCGGTTGCGAAGACGACGCGCTGGCCGATGTACGACCGCAGGACGGGTGGATCCTGGTCCGCCAGCGCCTCGGAGGTTTCGCGGGCGATGATGGTCCGCGCCGCCGAGCGGTTGAGAACGAAGCGCACGACGAGTTGCGGCCGGAATATCCGCGCTTCCTCGATCAGCCGCAGGATCTCGGCAGAGGCCCAGCCGTCGAAAGGCGATGGCTGCACGGGGATAAGAACGATGTCGGCGGCGAGCAGGGCCGAGCGCATCAGTCCAGCCACGCGGGGCGGCCCGTCGATAACGACATGGTCCGCGTTGCGGGCAAGTTCGGGCGCCTCACGATGCAGCGTGTCGCGCGCCAGGCCGATGATGCCGAAGAGCCGTGGCAGGCCCTCCCTCGCGCGCTGTTCCGACCAGTCGAGTGCGGAGCCCTGGGGGTCGGCATCGACAAGCGTGACCCGGTCTCCGCGTCGCGCCCATTCGCCCGCAAGGTGAAGGGCCAGGGTGGTTTTTCCGACGCCTCCTTTCTGATTGAGGAGGGCCACGATCATGATGCACCTCCGGCGTTTCGCGGATTTGGGACATCGGTGATGGGGTCCGGGCTAGCGTCTCCTTCGGGGTTTTCCCCAGAATGCCGACCTCTAAAGAAGTTAGAATCCTTGTTAGACTCTAAGTTAGGGGCGCGATTATCTGTTTGCTCATGGTGGTTTAAGCCCGGTTCGGGTTCCCGATGGCACGACGGTGCGGTTCCCGATGGCACGATAGAGCGGGTTCCCGATAGCACGACGGCGTCCACAGCTTGTCTACGGGGTGCCGGTTCGAAGGCGAGCAGGGTGCGGCGGGCCTCGAACTCGAGGAACAGGCTGTAACCTGGAAGCGCCTGCCGTTTGACGATGGCCCGCAGCTCGAAAGCGAACCGTTTGAACGGCGATAGGCTGCCGGATTTGAGATAGAGATGTCGGAAGTCGAAATGCCAGCCGTTGGTCTGTTTGCCGCCGTGCTTGCGAACGATCCGGTAGAGCCAGCGTTCGAGCCCGCCCGTCAGCCCGAAATAAGCCCGGTCGATGGTGAGAATGAGGGCATCGTCGAGAACGGCCTTGTAGAACCAGTCCGGGACGATGAGTTCGATCCCCTCGGGATTGCCGCGTGCATCGCTGCGCTCCGTCCACTCATTGATCCAGGAGAAGCGATGCATGCGCCGCGCGGTTCGGTCTGCGGCGCCGGAATGCGCCCGTGGATTGCGTGGCGGCTGACGTATTGTCGTCGCCACCGTCGTCGATTGCAGCCGGTCGAGGGCCGCCTTGAGACGCCGATAGTCGCGCGCGCCGGTGCCGCGGCCGACGAAGGTGAGGATCTGGTAGGGCGTTGCGATCATCAGGCGCGAGGTGCGGATTCCGTTGTCACGGGCCTCGACGATCTGGCTTGCCGCCCAGATCAGGATGTCGGCGTCCCAGATGGTCGCCATGCCGTGTTCGGGCACGGCCTCCACCCGGATCGCCACCGGGCCGGCCCGATAGTCGATCGGCGTCGTGCGAGGAGATTTGGCAAGACTGAAGAAGGGATAGGCCATGAGGTCCTGCGCATCGCGGGGCGCGAGATTGCTGGGGAGGGCGCGAAACAGTTCGAGCTGCTGCCTCTCCGATGTGCGAGATCGCGCCATGGTGGGAGATCAGCGGCGGTTGGTGTCGTGCGAAGTGTCGTCGTGCCGCTTGGCGGGCAGGACCGTGCCGGTGCCAGGATCGGAGGTTGATATCTTAGCGCCGCGGTTCGCCCAGGCCTGCAGGTCCTCGACGGAATAGACGACGCGACCGCCGAGCTTGCGATAGGCGGGACCGGTGCCGTAGGTGCGGTGCTTCTCGAGCGTCCGGCCGGACAGGCCGAGGAAGCGCGCGGCTTCGGGGGTTCTGAGATAGCGTGGCGGCAAGCCGGTGGGCGTTGCGGACATGGTCGTGCCTCCGTAGTCCTTCGAGTGACCGCCGGATATCGGCGGTTCGATGGGAGCACGGTGGCGGAGAAGGCGCGGCGAGAGGGAGTGCGAAGACGCGACGGCGTTTTCGCACCCTCATCAAGTCATCGGGTGGCGGCGGAACAGTAGGGAGCGATAGGCGCCCTCGACGTACCTCATGCCCTCTCGAAAACGCCGCATGACGGCGTCGCGTTCGGGCATGGATTTCCACGCCGTGGTGCTGACGTGATCGGCGTGAAGAGCGATCTCGGCGATCTCCTGGAAGGTCGCGCCGGACCGGCGTCCGTCGATCACCCGCAGCATTTGGCGGAGATTGCGTCTGCGATAGGAACTGACGCGCTGGTCGGGCTCCGTTCGTCGGAGGCGCAGAGCGCAGGCGAACCGCCGGATCGTATCCATACGATCGTCAAGAAAACGATCGAGAAGGGCGGTTGCCGCCACAGGTCCTTGCGGCAGGGGATCGCCGAGATAAAGGGCCGGAAAGTTCTGGCCTGCAATGTCGAGGCCGAGATAGTGCCCTTCGGGCGCGCGGTGGGTACGCGTATCCGGTAGGGTGACTGAAGGGCTATCGGATGAAAAGTCCCGCGGTGATGGCGTCAGGAGCAGTAGACCAGGGTCGGCATCTGGGGCGAAGAAGATATCCGCGTCGGTGGCGCGCCGGATCGGGGACGCTGGGAAATCGCACCCCCCACCACTGGGTCACGCGATCGTTGGCGGTGTCGCGCTTCTGCTTAGGGATTTCCTCGAAATCGTCTTGATACTTGCGGTTTCGACGTAGGAACTCCCACGCCAATCCGGCCGGATCGAGCCGGTCGACATAGTCAAAGTCCTTGCCGTGTCGCCAGTCCGCGTCCTCCGCCATGGATACGCCTCCGCTCGAAGCTGACAGGTATCCCCCAGGCGATATTGATCGCGTTCTGATTGTGGTCTCGGAAGCCACGATTCGGGCAAGGCGTGATGCCGATGCCGCATCATGGGGGCGATTATTGCGGATTTCCGCGAAGGAGATGGCGATAACCGTGTTCGGTCATCCAGCGCGCTCGTGCAAGGTGTGACCTGTGGATGAGCAATGCGCGGTCCGGTTCTTGCTCCGGATCGATCCCGAAGATGATTCCGACGGCCTCTTTCCAATCTGCACCTTCGGCGTCCGCGTCGAGTAGCCGGAGATAGGTCTTGAAATTTGCGCGATCGTAATCGGTGATCCGATCGTCCGCCGGGGGTTCGTCGAGGTAGTCCGGCTTGGCCATCCACTGTCCCCTCGCGGTGGGTTATGAAATCCCGCCCTTTTCGTTACCATAATTTGAACACATTGAGATGTCGTCCGGCAATCGTGTCCAAGAAAAACCCGCGCGTTCTTAGGATCGCAACGACAATGAATCCCTCGACCCTGCTTATGAGGGGCTCGACGAGGTGTCTTGGCACGTTTTTTACAATCACTACCCTTTCGCTTCTCTCAGAGTTGAAGGCACGGTGCCATTGTCCCAAAGGACCTTCCGTACGTGGGTGGGTGTGATGTCTTCCACTTCTAAGCCACTTTCGGATCCGAGGCGTTTGCGGGTGGTTCTTGATGAACGAGTCCTATCTGCAGGCGTCTTCTACGCCCGGCGGAGTAAGGTGCGTGGCTCGTGGGTCAGAGCATTCAAGCCATTGACGGGGCTTATCTATTCGAAACATCCAGACGTTAGGAATTCCCTTACTGTCAAACAACAAATTTACATACTATAGTTGATAAACTCAAAGTATGTAAATCGCGATCTTCCTGCGCATGGATATGCGCAAACTGGTCGGCCGAAACTTCGCCCGCCTGCGTCGGGAAAAGGGCCTGACCCAGGAAGAGCTTGAAGCGCGTTCCGGATTTAGCCAGCAATATATCAGCAGTTTGGAACGCGGACGGAGGAATCCCACCGTGATCACACTTTATGAATTGTCTCAGGCGCTCGGTGTTAGCCACGTCGAACTGGTCAGGCCAGACGATGAGGCGTAAGCGAAACCCTCGTTAAATTATTCTTCGTGTCATGGTCGGCGCGAGAGCACCACAGGCATACTAGGAACCGGCGGGCCTCCAATGACGCCGAGCAAGTCGAAATAGCATCTCGTCCAGCGGGCGAATTGCTGCCGCAAGGAGCTTCTGGCTAACAGCGAAGCCTCCGCTATCGTATTGCGGGTCCATATGCGCATTTGCCCCGCGCAAATGAGGCTCGAAGTGACGAGTTCCCGCCTTGCCAAGACGACGGTCAAAGCCGGCGAGCGGTGTTCGTAGTCCTCAGGGGCATCCATATCGACGACGCAGAGATCGACGGGCGTGACCACAGTGCGAGCTGAGACATGAGCACGGTTTAGCGAATTTGGGACATGCCGAACCCTTTTTCGCATTAATGATTAGCGCTTCTCAAAACCAATCTTCAGACCGATTTGTAAACTACGGCTGTTTCAGTCGCTGTTCTCTGGTCACGTTTCTTGAATATTGTAAGCCTGCCATTTATTCACGGAATCTTTACCTTGGTGTAAAAGCGTAGAAATTCTTTGTTGGTAAGACGTTAACTTGGATGTTGGACAGTATCAACTTTGCAGGCTCTGCGGATTGAACGATAGGAAAGAACTTGCCAGCCCCTTACCCAATACCGGCAGATGAGGAGAATCGCCTCAAGATATTGGCAGAGTATCATCTCATGGATACACCGCCAGAAGAGGACTTCGATCGACTCGCGCGCCTGGCGTCGCGCTTGTTCCATGTGCCGATCGTTCTTGTTTCTTTGCTTGAGCGCGACCGGCAGTTTTTTAAGACGCATGTGGGTATCGACGTGTGCGAGACCAGTAGGGAGGTTTCGTTCTGCGCCCATGCCATCGTTGGCGACGATATCTTTCTCGTTCCGGATGCGACTAAGGATCCTCGGTTTTCGTCGAATCCGTTGGTCATAGGGCCCCCCTTTATCCGCTTTTATGCAGGTCAACCTCTAGCGTCACCCACAGGAGAGAAGCTCGGCACCGTCTGCCTGATCGACACGCAGCCGAGAGGTATCTTCACAGCTGAAGATCGAAAGAATCTGACCGATCTTGCTGCACTGGTCATGGACCGCATGGAGATCCGGAGGTTGGAGTATGTCAGATCGGCAAGCCAGGCTCGTTTTGAGAATATCGCTGCCACCTCTCCCGACGCGATTATCTGCTCCGACTCCGAAGGCCTGATTACCTTCTGGAACAAATCTGCCGAGCGGCTTTTCGGCTATTCGGCAAAAGAAGTGCTCGGCCGAAGTTCTGGGGTCATCGTGCCAGCCAGTTGGCGGCGAATCTATGAATCGGAACGCGACCACCTCCGCAAAGGTGAACAGATGGAGTTGGCAAATCAGACCATTGAACTGTCTGGATTGAGAAAGGACGGCAGCGAGTTTCCAGCGGAATTCTCGCTCTCTACCTGGAAAGAGGGCAATACGACAAGTGTCGGCGCCATCGTCCGTGACATAACGGAACGCCGGCAGAACGAGGAGCGGCTGTTCCGCTTGGCCGCGATCGATGCGTTGACGGATCTGCCTAACCGAGCTGCATGGCGCGCACAATTGGAGCAAACGATGGCCGCGGAACAGCCGGCCACTGTCTTACTTATTGACCTTGATGGGTTCAAGGAAGTGAACGACACGCTAGGACACTCTGCGGGAGACTCGGTGCTGAGGGATGTGGCATCGCGGCTAACGAGCGTTTGCGAAATGGCGACCATGGCGGCACGCCTAGGGGGTGACGAGTTTGTGGCCCTGATGCCTGGCAATGACCTGTGGCAGGCAACGGCGATCGCCGACGAACTGGTCCGGTCGCTTTCGCAGCCATACGAGTTTGTCGGTCAGAACTGCGATGTCGGCGTTAGCGTGGGCGTGGCGCTCGGACCTCAGCATGGTAAGCATCCAGAAGAACTGCTTAGTGCAGCCGATCTGGCGCTTTACCGGGCCAAGGCGACGGGCAAAGGACGCTATGAGCTTTTTGAACCGAAACTACGAGAGCGCGCGGTGGCGCGACGCGAGTTCGAGCGCGAACTGCGTCTGGCGTTCGAAAATGGCGAGTTCGAGTTGTTCTATCAACCGCAGATATCGACCGGCGACCGACGCCTCACCGGCGCGGAGGCCTTGATACGCTGGAATCATCCCGAACGTGGATTGCTGACGCCAGTGTCCTTCATTACGGTATTAAGTCAGAAACCATCGGCCGCCGCCATCGGCGACTGGATATTGCGCACCGCCTGTCGCCAGGCGTCAGATTGGCGGAAGGTCATCCCGGATTTCAGGATCGGCGTCAACCTGTTCGAAGCGCAATTCCGCTCTGGCCGCTTGTTAACGGCCGTGCGCGAGACGATGGAGGAAAACGATCTGCCGGCCGAGGCGATCGAACTTGAGATCGTTGAAAACATCCTGTTGCACGACGACTCGGGCCCCTTAAAGGTTCTGCAAGAACTACGGAAACTAGGTGTTGGCCTCGCATTCGACGATTACGGTACGGGCTTTGCTTCGCTTAGCCTATTGAAGCGCTATCCCGTGTCGCGTCTCAAGATCGACCGGTCCTTCGTCCGCGATGTGAACTCCGATCCGGAGGACGCCGCGGTGGTCAATGCCATACTTTATCTCGGCCGTAGCTTTGGATTGGACGTAATTGCGGAGGGGGTCGAGACAGAAGCGCAACTCGATTTTCTAAGAAAAAATAGGTGCCAGGAAGCCCAAGGATATCTTTTTGGGAAGCCCGTTCCAGCGCGTGAGTTCGAGAACAAGTTCATTCTTGAAACTATTACGGCATTTTAGGAAGGCCACCGAAGGAACAGTCTAGAATGACCGTTTTTGGTCAGCCAGGCATTGGAGTTCTCATTTCCTGCCGAGGAAATTGCAGAAGGCCGTCGATTTGAACCGACTACGCTGTGGCCAACGGCCCCGCCTGTGCTCGCCAGGCGGGGCACGAGGCTTTGGATCACTCGCCGTTGCGGCGGGTGGGGCGGGACCAGATGAGGCTGTAACCGCCGTCCTCATCGTCGAAGAGGTTGGCGTAGATCGGAGCGGTGAAGCTCGGATCGTCGAGCTTGAGGCCGAGATAGTCGCGGCCCTCGTTCGACTGCTTGGACCAGGCGGCCCCGATTTCGGCGCGACCGACCAGGACGCGGTGGCTGGGGGCGTTCTCGCTGGACTGGTTGGTTTCGGGCACGATGCGAACGTTCTTGGCTTGCACGTTGAGGGTGACGATTTCGCCGGTGAATTCGTTGCCGGACTTCTTGAAGGTGCCGATGGTTGCCATGATAGTTCTCCTTGATCACTGGTTTCGAGCCCGCACCATGCGGCCTCGATGGCGATCGGAGAGGCCGGAGGCGATCGACGGCGCATCGCTTGCGACCGCAGCGTCAGCGGAGGATGGCGATCCGGCGGGTTTGTTGCCTGGCGAGGAATGGCGGCGCAGCGGCCAGGGGAAGAAACTTGGCGGGCGCCATTGCGCAATAGGCGATCGAGGCGCAGCCGGTCTTCGGCCAGATCAGCCCATTGAAGAGGCCGTTTGTAGCGGTCGTTTCACAGGGAACAGTCAAGGAGATTATGGCAACGCGGCGCGTTCGAAGCACGTTTCAGCGAAAGAACCGTAATCGTCGACTGGAATGCCAGCCAGTTCGGTCAGCGTTTCTCGGGGCATCCACAGTCGGCAACCCAGCCATTGCTCGTCTTTGCCTGGCTAAGCCGTTCGGGGCAGCCTCGTCTTAACGACGGCGAGGGCTGTTCATCATCCCGGCCGCTCGTGCGATCCATGGAACGTGCTCGTCATGGCCTATCTGAGACCCGAACGGACAGGAGGTTTGGGCATCTGCACGTGCTCCGCCTTAGCGGGCGGTTACGCGCTTATCGCGCTTTGCCCCACCCGATCCGGCGCGGCCGCCGATGTGATACGAACGAAAGCCGTGATCCCGACTGCGATCGCGCCGAAAACAGAAAACGCAATCTGCCACGTGTCCGACGGCAAAAGATGTCTCACAATGCCATGGGTGGCAAAATAGCCGGCAATCGCAGAGGGCGCGACGAAAGCGAGCGCAACGGCCATCTTCATCCACATGGGGCGGACAACCATGATGAGAAATTGCCCGACGCCAAATACGAGGCCAGCGCAGGCTAAGCCGGCGGCGAGACTTCCCGGAAGGCCGGCTCCGGCGCCATAGGCCCATGTTCCGGCTGCCATGCCGGCGAAAGCAGGCAGCGCGAATGTGGCGAGGGCGAACAGCAACCAGCAGAGGGCGCCGATCGCGGCAAGTGCAACGATGATCGATAGGATAAGCATGGTGGTGTCTCCGTGAGATGAGATCCGAACAGTCGCACCACCACCACCACCACGGCACAACTGGATGCTAGCAGGATTTTGAACTAGTGGCGATTCAGAATGATTGCTTTGAACTTGCGCCGCAGTGCATGGACAACGTAGCGCGAATAGCGTGTCTCACTTGCCCAGCACACGGTCCCAAAACGGCCAGCGGGCTGATTTTATGAGTAGGCTTACGTCATGGGCCAGAGTAAATTTCCGACGGCAAGCCGACATCTGAGCGAAGCATGAATGATGAATTGCAGTGCCCACTTTGCGGTGGCGCCGGACATACAAAAGATTTTCACATAGGGCGCGGTCAATTCTCAGGTCGTTGTCCCTTCTGCTACGTCTCATTGCGTTTTTCGAAGCAAAAGGGCGATGCATTACAAGTTGAGGTTTCGGGTACGAACGCGGATGATGTGGAAAGAGTGCTCTCGTCTGCACTTCAAAAAGCGCATACCGACATAGAGAAAGCGTCCGAAGCCATGAATGAGCCAAGCGATCAAAAAGCTGATGTGGCTATACTCGTTGCCTTGGATAAAGAACTTGATTCCGTATTGAAGGCTGACGGGAAATGGAGTCCTCAGCAATATCCGGACGATATCCGCACCTACTATCTCACCACCACTCCGACAGGGGTATCCGTTGTCGCGGCGCGATCATCTGGCATGGGGCAGTTAGGTGCAGCCTTGTTGGCCCGGGACGTCATTTCACGCTTCCATCCTAAGAAGGTAATACTGGTCGGAATCGCTGCGGGAATTGGCGACGATGTAAGTCTTGGCGACATAGTGATCTCGGACCAAGTAGTCGATTATGAACTTGGCAAAGTTACCGACCATGGGGTGATGCCGAGGTGGTCAGTCCATCGGAGTGACGCGTTGCTGAGGGAGAGACTGGTAGACTATCGAGACGATACTTGGCTCAGCAAAATCGCCGAGCCTCGGCCCGAAGGAAGCCCCGAGAGTCGTCCGGCTGTTCACACTGGTGTCGTTCTTTCCGGCAACAAGGTCATTGCGGATTCCAAAACTGCTGGATCGCTTTCGGCGATCTGGACTCGTGCGATAGCGCTTGAAATGGAGGCCGCAGGAATCGCTGCCGCGCTCCATCAATCGGCTAAACCCATTGCGTTTGTGATGGTAAAAGGAATTTGCGATCATGCAAATTCCTCCAAGAACGATAGCTGGCAAAAATACGCCGCAGATGTCGCCGCAGTATTCACAATTTCCTTTGTCTACGACCAACTAACATCGGATACTGCAACGTCAGTCCCGCGTGAACGAAACTTGCCCAAGGACGAAGTTGGTTTGGATATGAGAGCCCTGCGCTTTCTCTTGGGCAGGGCATTTGACCTTGACCTGCTCCCCGTTTTGTCCGCGTCTATAGGTTAGCCCTGTTCACGTTGTGGTCCATTGCGGACCGGGTTGCAAATTCGTTCGGGGTGAGCCCGTCGAGGCTCGTGTGCGGTCGGTTGAGATTGTAGTCGACCCTCCAAGTTTCGATGATCTGGCGAGCATGGCGATAGCTGGTGAAGAGATGCTCGTTGAGACACTCGTCCCTCAGGCGTCCGTTGAAGCTTTCGACAAAGCCGTTCTGCATCGGCTTGCCCGGTGCGATGTAGTGCCATTCGACGCCGCGATCCTGCTGCCACTTCAGCATCGCGTTGGCGGTGAGTTCGGTGCCGTTGTCACTGACCACAAGCAAGGGATAGCCGCGGCGCCCTGCGATGGCATCCAGTTCACGGGCGACACGCTGGCCCGAGATCGAGTTGTCGACGACGGTCGCCAGGCATTCCCGGCTGAAGTCATCGATGACGCACAGGATGCGGAACCGGCGTCCGTCGACCAGCGTGTCGGAGACGAAGTCGAGGCTCCAGCGCTGGTTTGGATCCTGCGGGATCGCCATCGGGGCCCGCGTGCCCAGGGCTCGCTTGCGGCCGCCGCGCTTGCGAACGGTGAGCCGTTCCTCGCGATAGAGGCGGTAGAGCTTCTTCCAGTTCACTTCCACACCCTCGCGCTTCAGCAGAATGTGCAGGCGGCGGTAGCCGAAGCGCCGGCGTTCTGATGCCAGTTCCTTCAGCCGCTTGCGCAACTCCGCATCGTCCGGTCGCGTCGATCGGTAGCGATAGACACGTGGGTCGATGCCCACGAGCCCGCAGGCGCGCCGTTGCGAGTAGCCTTGGTGTTCGATAGCCCAGCTCACTGCGTTCCTCCTGGAGCCGGGCGTCAGAAGTTTTTTCCGAGCATCTCGCGGAGCGTCGCCACATCAAGCATTTGCTCGGCCAGCATCTTCTTGAGCTTGGCGTTCTCCGCCTCCAGCGCCTTCAGCCGCTTGGCCTCTGAGACTTCCATGCCGCCATACTTGGAGCGCCATTTGTAGAAGGTCGCATCGCTGACGCCGTATTTTCGGCACAGATCGGCGGCCGACATGCCCGCCTGATGCTCTTTCAAAATGCCGATGATCTGCTCGTCAGAAAACCTGGATCGCTTCATTGTCTGTCTCCTTCTTCAGAGAGCAAGCTAACCTCAAAGCGGGGACAATTCAGGGGAGCAGGTCAACCTCAGCGAGCTGAGGATACTAGTTTCAGATCTGGGTATTGATTGGGACAACATTCCAGGCCGGATCAAAGATGAAAGAATCGTGGAACTCATCTGGTATTTGGAACGGCGTCAGTCTCTCAGCCGCCTCATTTCATTGGTGAACGAGGAGCGCCCCGACTTGCTGTCAACTTTCGAGTCCAATTTTTGAGTCTTCGCATTGCGGCCTAATGCTGCTTCTGAGCTGGTGCGCTCACCGTCGGCTCGCTGTCCGGGGCGCACTAGGCATCTTGGTTTTTCTCCTCTCGGCGGACGCTAATTCAATGCCCGGCTGTTCAACTGTGTGATTGTTGTTTGTGGTTCATCCGAACCGCCACACTGGGATGCCGAGCTTCCTCGCCTTGTCGGCGAGGTTTTCCTGAATGCCGGTACCGGGGAACACCATGACCCCGATCGGCAGGACATCGAGCATCTGGTCGTTGCGCTTGAACGGCGCGGCGCGGCCGTGCTTGGTCCAGTCGGGCGCGAAGCCGATCTGGGTGACGTTGCGGTGATCGGCCCAGCGGGCGGCGATCTTCTCGGCGCCTTTCGGCGATTTGCCATGCATCAACACCATGTCGGGGTGCTTGGCATGCACCTGGTCGAGCTTGTCCCAGATCATCTTGTGATCGTTGTAGTCTGCGCCACCGGAGACGGCGACCTTCGGACCGGCGGGCAGGAGCACTTCGCGATTGGCGCGTTTGCGCTCGGCAATGAAGTCCCGGCTGTCGATCATGGCCGATGTCAGGGCGCGATGGTTCACCTGGGTGCCGGTGCGCGGTGACCAGGGTGATCCGGTGGCGCGCAGATAATGCTCGGCGGCGCTGTCGCGGAAGACTTCCAGGCTGTCGCGGCGCTCTATGAGGCCCTGTCCGGTCTCGATGAGGCGTTCGAGGTCGACGGCCTTGATTTCGGAGCCGTCCTGTTCGCGCTGCCCGCGCTTCTGGGCCTGCTCGTTGTCGTCGAGCTTGCGTTCGAGCCGATCGGTGGCACGGTGGAACATGTTGACCGTCGACCAGAGCAGATCGTCGAGTTCGCCATCAAGGGCGGTATCCGCCATGGTCGCGATCAGGGCGTCGAAGATGTCGGAGACTGCGCCGGCGATGACGTTGTCCTCCGGGACGAGGCGTGGGTCGGGACCGTGGCCGTCGTGGCGGTAGCCATGAAGTTCCAGCTCGTTCAGTGCGTGTTCGGTCGGCGAGGATTCGTGGTGGGGTTCGAAGGCGTCGTCGTCGAGTGTCATCGGGTGGCTCCCTTTGTCGGTTGGCCGCGCCCGCCGCGGCCTTCATGGCGCCGAAAGACGGCGGGCGGACCGGGCCTGCATCCTGGAGCGGCAGCGGAAGGACCGGAGCGCCAGCGGAGGATGGGGGAGGCCGGCGATTTTGCTTCGCGATGGAAAGCGGCTGCCAGGCCGCGCCGGAAAATCGTTGGCCGCAGCCATTGCAGGGCCGGGCCGTCTGCTGTCCGGTCGCCTTCTCAGGAAGGCCGGTGTGCGGCCCTCTCCGCCATCCACACGGAGCCGATGGCACAGGGCGAGACGTCGCCGCCGCGTTCCCCGCACAGTCCTCCCGTTCAGGTCATTGTGACGGGCTCCAAAAAACGCGCGACATCCTGCGGCGCGAGTTGGACCCGGATCGAGGCTCGTAAAGCGTCAAGGCCACGCAGGCGCAGATCGTCGTTGAGATCACCAAGCATCGGCGAGAGCGGCAGCGCCTCTATGCCGAGTGCGTCTGCCCGTTCTACGAGCGTGTCCCGCGCGCCGTCTCCAGCCGGATCGTCGTCACCCACGATATAGAGCCGGCGCAGCGTGTCCGGGAACAGGATGGCGGCGAGATGGGCTGCGGAGAGCGCGGCCGCCATTGCCATGGAAGGCAGAACGCATCGCAACGACAGCATGGTCTCGATGCCTTCGCCCGCTGCCATGACCTCGCCCGCCACGCCGAAGTGCACCGCATGACCGAGCAGGTCGACCATTGCTCGTCGTGGCGTATCGATTGGGGCCTTTCCGAGTGTTGCCTCGCTAAAGTCGTTCGGGTCGAGCCAGGTTCGGTGCGCTCCGGTCTGGTGTCCGTCGCGATCTGTGACCGACGCGATCAGTGCGGGCCATGTCTCTGTCGGGCTGCGCTCGTCGGGCCGGTAGTAGCAGCGCGGATGAAACCGCAGTGATCCGGTTCCGTGCAAAGCCGTAATGCCGCGCTTACGGAAATACGATTCCGCGAGCGTGCCCGCAATCGGCTGTGCCATTGAGAACAAGCGTTTGGCCGCCAGCGGCGAACCCGTTGGTGCGGGCGATTTGCGTCCGGTCGATGATGCGAGGTCCGGCTCGGGCTGCGGCAGGCTGAGGAACCGCCGCGCCTCGTTGGCCACGTCCCTGAACTCCGTCAAACCGCAACTCTCGCGGATGATATCCAGCAGATCACCATGTTCTCCCGTTGCGGCATCGGTCCATTTGCCTGCAGCTCCCTTGCCGGATTCAGGGCCGTTCAGACGCACGAACATCGAACGACCCTTGGTGTTGCGCACATCGCCCACGATCCAGTACCGACCGGATTTGTGCCCGCCCGACAGATATTCACGGCACACGGCTTCAGCGTCTTGGGCAAGCCGCGCCGCGAGATCGCTTGCTGATTCCGCCATGTCCTGCCTCCCCAAAAGAAAAGGCCCGCGTCGCCGCGGGCCAGTTGCCGGTTCGGTTACCGCTCTATTCGGCGGCGACCACGTGAGATGTCGCTTCGGCATCTTCATTCTCGTCCGGGACGTCTTCCGTGCCCATGGCCGTTTCACCGTCTTCGGCCGCCGTTTCCGCTACACACGATTCCGGTTCCGCCGGATTGCCGGTGGTTTCGCGACCGATCTGCTCCGCTTCGCCCGGCGTGCGCAGCGGCTCCGGCAGCCAGCCGGTGTCGGCGAGCAGGGTCTCGGCCTCGGTCGCCATGTCGCCCTTCTTGAGATGGGCGATGCGATCGGCGGCACGCTCGCCTTTCGCCTCGGTAACCGCCTGCAGAATACGCGCCTTGGTGACGCGACCGAGGAAGGTATCGACTGTCGGACACCATCCCGCCGCAGCGATGTCGAGCTCGACGGTTTGCGCCAACGCATCGGCATGGGCGAGAGCCCGCGGGCGCCGGTTCCAGGATTCGGAAACGGCATTGACCGAAAGGCTGACGACATGGGCGAAGAGGTTGGCCCGATCGTCATTCGTCCACTGAAGAAGCGCGTCCCAGAGTTCATCGGACTCTTTCGGCAAGCGCCTGGACCAGGCCTTGTGTCGGGCGTTGGCGGTTTCGGCGACAGCACTGTCGTTCAAGGCAGGCGTTTGGGCGCTGAACCCGACACTATTAAGACCGAGTTCGAGGCAACTGTCCGAGCCATAGTGGTAGAAGACCGTCAGCGTCAGGGCGTGCAGCGCCGCGACGAATGCGATGTCCGGCCGTTCGGCGAGCGCGTTGCGCAGTCCGAGCGTGCGATGGGCGGTGAGTTCCGACATCAGGCGGTCGGAGATCGGCGACAGGCCTTCGTCCTCATCGGGTTCGGGCGGTTTCTCCGTGCCGCTGGAGGTTTCACTCTCGTTACCCTCGGTGTTCGGTTGCGCAGTACCGATGCCGTCAGCATCGCCGCCGCCGGCTTCCGGTTCTGGCACGATCTCGTCCTCGGGACGGACGAAGCCGCGCTCGACGCGCAAGCTGCCGTCATGCGCGATACTGACGAAGGCACCGGCGCGGGCGATCTCTTCGGGATCGAAGGTGACCGGGCGATCCTCGAAGGCCTCGAGCGTCGTCTCGATCTCCCCTAGACGCGCGTCGACGTCGTCGGGCAATTCGTCGGCCTCGGCATATTGCTCCTCCAACTGATCGAATTCAGCCTTCAATGCGTCGCGGGTGGCTTCCTCCTCCGCAGTGAGCGGGATTTCCTCGCCACGCAATTGGCGAAGGCCGAAGGTATGCCCGTAGGGGAAGTCGGGAGCGGCATCGGTCCATTTCCAGCCCTCGGCGACAATGGCCTCGGCTTCCTGCCTGAGCTTGTCCGTCACCATGTCCTCGACGAGCGGAAAATCCTGCAGCCAGCCGCCGTCGTCCGACTGGAACAGATCGCGCAGCACGATGCCGCCGGCCTCGACATAGGTGTCGACACCGATGAACTGCGCGCGCTTGTCGGAAGCCCGAACCGCGCCTTCGGTCAGCATGCGCCGGATGGCGTAGGGCTGCTTGTCATAGGACTGCTGCAAGCGCCCGAACACCTGCTCTTGGCGCTCATGGTCATCCGAAACGGTGAACGCCATCAACTGGTCGAGCGTCATGCCATCCTCGGCATAGATGTCGAGCAACTTCGGCGAGACCGAGGCGAGCTTGAGCCTCTGCTTGACCACATTGGCAGAGACGAAGAAGGTCGCGGCGATCTCCTCCTCGGACTGACCCTTCTCCTTCAGCGTCAGGAAGGCCCGAAACTGATCGAGCGGATGCAGCGGCGCCCGCTGGACGTTCTCGGCGAGGGAATCCTCCTCGGCGATGCCGTCCTCGCGCACGATGCAGGGCACGGGCGTGGTCTTCGTCATGCGCTTCTTCTTCACGAGAAACTCCAGCGCCCGATAGCGCCGGCCGCCTGCCGGGATCTCGAACATGCCGGTCTCGGTTCCGGTTTCGTCGGTGACGGGCCGCACGCTGAGACCCTGCAGGAGGCCGCGCCGAGCGATATCCTCGGCGAGTTCCTCTATCGAGACGCCGGCCTTGATGCGCCGGACGTTCGACTGGGAGAGCAAAAGCTTATTGAAGGGGATGTCGCGCGACGACGACAGGGTGATCTTCTTGGCTGTATTCGCCATTATGATTTACTCCGCGACGGGTGCCGAGAGCCTCTCTCTCGACTTCCGACCCGTCACGGACAAGGGCGCAGCCCTCTCACTCTCACTAAGTCGATCGAGCGCAAGACAGGTCAAGGCAGCGGCACCTCAGCGGCGGTCCCGCAGCGTCGCCACGGCGGCATGCAGCAGCCGATCGCTTTCGACAATGCTCCCAGCTTGTCGGGCCGCTTCCGCATAGACCGAAAGCGGGAAGGTGGCCTGAAACAGGATGTCGCGTTCGATCTCGAGACCGAAAGGCAGGCGCACCGAAGTCAGTTCGGCAAGGCTGCAGGAGCCCAGTTCCGGACATCCGAAACCGAGATCGGCAAGTCCGAACAGCGTGTCGCCGTCCGCCTCCATCTCGGTGATGAGCCAGGTGGCCGCGCCGACCGGATTGAAGAATTTCACAACGGGGACATGATCGATATCGCCCTGCCGCCCGTTGGCGAGTAGCCGGTCGCGAGTGTCGTCGGTCAACAGGATCATGCCACCCTCCTGTCGCGAGAGGTCTCCGACGCGCTGGTCTCCACGCCGCCCGGCGCGAAAGTCAGAAGCCAGTCGGCGGCCTTGCCCGCCTGGCTGGCGGCGCGGACGATGGCGCGATCGTCTTCGCGCAACACGTCGAGCCAGGACGCGATGTAATCGGCGTGCCGGACCATTGGCGTGATGCCGAGCGAAGCGCAGCAGAAGGCGGCATTGATCTCGGCGACAAGCTCCTCGAAGGCATATTTCTTGGTGCCGAAGGATCCGGAGAGATCACGCCCCAGACGCGAGGCATGGCCTGTCGCGTGGCCCATCTCGTGCAACGCGGTGCGGTGCCAGTTGATGGGTTCGAAATAGGCCTGCGGCGGCGGCACCTGCACATAGTCATGGGCGGGCACGTAGAAGGCTCGGTTGCCGCCAATTCGGAAGTCGATGCCCGTCGCTGCTATCAGCGCTTCGACGTGCGGTTCGATCAGACCCGTCGGCACCGGAGGCGCGGCGGTCGCTATGTCCTCCGGCAAGTTCTCACACTGATCGGTATTGAAGACGGTGAAGCGCTTCAGGAACGGGATTGCCTGGGCATCCTCGCCGGTTTCGTGCGCACGGCGTTTCTCGTCCTCCGGCACGAAGCGATCGGCATAGACGACGGTGGTGCCGCGCTCGCCCTTGCGGACATTTCCGCCGAGCGACAGCGCCTGTCGGAACGTCAGCCAGCTTTGGCCGGAAAAGCCGCGCTCGATGACGGCGCCCCAGAGCAGCAGGACGTTGATACCCGAATACTGCCGATCGGTGGACGCGTTCTTCGGAAGGCCAAGGGGCGCCTTTGCAGCCAACGTTCCCCAGGGCTGAACCCAAGGGATCCGACCGGCCTCCAGTTCGGCGATGATCTTGTCGGTGATTTCGGAATAGAGATTGGACCGGTCGCGCCGGGCCCCGGTCTTGCGGTTCGGTCTGGACATCGCGGGTCTCCGCGACGGGCGCCGGAGGCCTCTCTTCCGGTCCTCATCCCGTCACGGAAAACCCATCGGCACTCTCACTCCCGGGCGTCGCGGGATGCTCGTCGGTAGAAGCGTTCGGCCAAAACGACAGGCTGGATCGCAGCGACGATCTTCCGGCCCAGAATGATCAGCAGAAATGCGCAATCGTATCTCCGACTTTACGGAAAGGCGTGTTTGCGTGGCTCCGCGCGTCTCATTCGCCGCTTTGTCGCATTTACGGGCCATGTCACAATGCTGGAGAATGTAGCATTCGAGAAAAGCTTGCGGCGGCATTAAAGGCTCCTCAGGACGATCCGCGGAGCCTTGTGGGGAAATTGCACTTGCGCTTTTTCAAGATGTGGTTTCAACGGGAAAAAGGGAGGGAAAGCAAAGAATTGGCGTAATTTTGCAACGATATCACTGTGTGGTAAGGCGAAGACGATATCGCAATGGGGCTTGAAATATCGAGATCGTTTCGTCCGAGAGGGTGCGAGTTTTAGGTGAGCTGCGTTGCCGAGATTGCGTCTTTATTTGTCGTCCCGAGCTGAATTCCCGTGATCAGCGGCGTAGCTGAAGAAAGGAATGTGGGTCGTCGACCCATTCGCTCCATCAAGGCCGAGAATGGCGTCGAGCTGAGAGTCATAGAAGCCGCCCCACGCCAGCGAAGCGAGGCGGAACGCCGTAGCGGCCTGGCACAACAACATGGCACTCAATCCGGCTTCGATCAGCGCAAACCGGTAACCGCGCTGCTGGTACTTTTCGAAGATGCGCTTGATGTTGATTGTCTGTGCGACAACCAGGGAAAGAACGCTCTCCCATCGAGAATGTCTCAAACCGAGCGCCGACAATAATAGGGACCGTTCCACTGCACCTGTCTCTTCGAGCTTGTGCTCATCATGGTTGTAGTGCGATATGCTGTACATGCTGGCATGGTTGTCGGTCAGCGGCAAAATCCAGAAATCGACGGCAACGATGCATCCCGCAGCGGGATAGGCCCGCTTGTTTAGCATCAGGCCGTCAAGCAAAGGGGGCGTGTCACGGCGACGCGTGCGCAAAACCGCCAGCAGATTGGATAGCGTTGCGGCATCAACGCGTTGGCTTTGAAATGTCCGAATGCCCCTTCGCTGGTCCAGGATTTCCTCTAGTCGGGCTGCAATAGGTGCGGGTTCGGATAGAGGGCAACGGATCGCTTCGGGCAGGCTTGTTCTTGCTAGGTTGAGAACCGATACAATTCACTGATAATACTTGATTCTCTCCATCTGATTCGAGTTTTTGAGATGGAGGGAAGTAATGGCGTCGTTGTTCTGGCTGTCGGATGATGCCTGGGCCGCGATCGAGCCGCATTTGCCGCATGGCAAGCCGGGTAAACCCCGTGTCGATGACCGCCGGGTGATCTCCGGCATTCTTCATGTCCTCAAGACCGGATGCCGCTGGCGCGATGTGCCGGCCGAGTATGGGCCGGCGACCACAGTCTACAACCGCTATCATCGTTGGGCCAGGCGTGGGATCTGGCGGCGCATTTTCGAGAGGATGGCCGCCGCCGGGCCAGTGCCTGGCGAACTCTCGTTCGACAGCAGCCACGTCAAGGCGCATCGGTCAGCGCAAGGCTCAAAAGGGGGGCGTGGACGCAAGCGATTGGCACCTCACGTGGCGGAAGAACGAGCAAAATCCATGCTTTGGCCGATGATCAAGGCCGACCGATCGCCTTCGCACTAACGCCGGGCAACATTGCTGACATCAGCATGGCAATCCCTTTGCTTGACGGGATTGCGCCACCGAAGCGGCTCATCGCCGACAAGGCCTATGATGCCGACAGGTTCCGCAACTGGCTAAAAGCCCGCAGCATCAAAGCCGTCATCCCGTCCAGCGCGACCCCAAACCGACCCTATCCGCTTGACCGCATCGCCTATCGCCGACGCAATGTCATCGAGCGCATGTTCGGCAAGCTAAAGAATTGGCGCCGCATCGCGACCCGATACGATCGCCTGGCCAGAAACTATCTCGCCGCCCTGGCACTCGTTTCCACCGTCATCGCATGGATTTGAATGAGTCCCCAACCAGGGCGATCAGCCGTAGTCCGGCCCGCCCGTATCACACCCGCCGCCACCGCTGCTGCGGTCGGTGTCGCATCCGCCACAGGTGTTGGCCATCAACACCGAACAATCGGCTTCGTGGTGCACGACGTCTTCGGTAAAGTTGATGATTATTTCGGGCAGTGTGTCAGGTATTTCGCAAGTTATATCGTTCCTCAATATTTGGCGATTCCGTTGAAGGATGTCGACATAAGCGGCCAAATGGGTGCGCGAAATGCCTCCGACGACCCGGTTGGGGCGGAAGACGTAGCGATCAGTTCCGATTGCAAGGTTTGGACGCGTTTTTTTTGTGAATACCCGAATACGGGCCGATACCAGAAGTGTACCCGCCGTCTCGAACGCGATGTTTGAGTAAGCTATTCCGACTGAAAAGCCAACACGGAAATTCAGCCGACCTAATTTGGCAAAAATATATCAACAATGTATACCTAATACTATCGAAAGTATGATGTGGTACCATAACACGTCTTGGCAGGGGTGGGACAAGTGGATAACGTGCCTGATTTGCAGGAACAGCTCTGGACGGAAATTGCGAGTTACGCCCCTGTTCGAGGGAGCAGCCTCCCGCCCAGTGACGCTCTGCATCAAGCATTCATGCGGTACCCACGCCACGAGTTCGTGGAGCGCTTCAAGTTTCCCGGCGAACATTTCATGCCCCCGGTTGAGCGCGGCACTACGGAATTCCTTCCCGGAGGATATCAAAATCGCCCACTCATGTATGTGAAGGATGACGGGTCGCTTTACGAGGCGTCAAGCTCCGAACCGGCCTTCATTTTCCACCTGGCACAGCTTCTCAACGCTCAAGACGGCCAAAGCGTCCTCGAAATAGGCTGTGGCACAGGTTGGCTTGTGGCGGTTCTATCTCACCTGGTTGGCGCTCGTGGGACTGTGGTGGGCGTTGAAATCCAGTCCGGGCTCGCGCGGCAAGCAGCAAGAAATATCAAGCGGTTCGGCATTGAGAACGCCGAGATTATCGAAGGCAATGCTTTTGAAAATGTCGGTCAGAGAAAATTCGACCGCGTGATCGTCACCGCGTCAATGTATGACATTCCGTCGGCCGTGATCGACATATTGCAGGAAGGGGGGCTGGCGATCCTGCCTATCCGAAGCAGGGGACTTCCAGAGGAAGTACATCTCCTGCGCAAGGTCGGCTCTTGTCTGACGTCGGAAACTACGCGCCTCTGCAAATTTGTCGCCATGGTCGATCCCGACGGGACCACCGAAGATCACTTCCAGCCGCTGGATCGAAACGCAACCTACCGAGCTCATTGTGCTGACGCGAACATTGAGCGTGAACTTACCTTCGATGGGGCCTCGCCCAAGGAAATGCTGTGGCGGGCTCTGCCTTTTACCAGTTATCTCGCAAAGGTCGATGCCGGTTTTCGCCAGTTCGTTGTCGGTCGTATCGGAACGACGATAACGTCCCATCCGATCTTTGGCGATCCGAGTTGGACTGCTTTTGGTCTTGCCTATGACCGCGAAGAATCTCTGGCCGTCTGGCATGCCGGACGCGTAACCCGCTACGGAGCGCCAACCGCCTTTCAAAGCTTCCTGAAACACTATGATGACTGGTGTGCGGTGGGCAAGCCGAGCGGGTTCGCTTTCGGGCTGGCGATCACTGCGAACGGATCGGCGCCGCACGGCGGCGTCGCTGGCCGATTTCGAGAGGATCGAGCCGATGTCTCGCTTTGGTGGCATCTTCGCCCGCAAGAAGAACGGCTGTAACGAAAGGGGTATGCGATGCGCACTGTCGTCTTGTTGATCGCCATCGTTTCTTGCGTCGCAAATGTGATTCCCGGCAACGCAAAGAGTATCAATGACCCCTCGGCTCAGTTTAACGTAGAGCACACGAATGGCGGCGGGGAGATACCGCTGGTCGATGTCGATCCGCAATCAACCCTGAAGCCGGCGTCGCTCCCCGGGACTATTGAGCCGTTATCCGAGCCCTCCGAAACCGCAAGACCGTTCTCGGGCCTGTGGCATGGACAGTGGGAAGGGACCCTCGATATGTACCTGACCATTGTTGCAGAGGACGAAAAGGGCATCCTTGCGTTCTATTCTTGGGGGGCAAATGCGATCACGCATTCACCGGGAATGCGCTACATCCGAGGCGTCGTCTACATCGATACGCTGCTCTTGCCGGGCAAGGGCGTCTCGATGTCTTTCCAGCCGCAACCGGATGGAACCCACTGCTGTCCGGTTTAGCTTGGGTCGAGGTCGAGGGTCATCTGGGCGGGGTTGATTGGCGGTGGTTTTGGCGGGGTTTTGAGGGCGGTGATGGGACGCCGGTGCATGAGGTTGAGGCGTACCAGGGTGAGGAAGGCGCGCGGTGCCTCGACGGCGTTCTGGGCGGCGTGGGCTTTGCGCAGCAGCAGATAGGCGATGAGGGCGACGAAGATCTGGATGCGCACGGCGTTTTCCGAGGTGCCGAGGAAGCGGCGGACCTTCAGGTTCTGCTTGATCCATTTGAAGAACAGCTCGACCTGCCAGCGCTGCCGGTAGAGGTCGGCGATCTCCTCGGCGGGGGCGTCGAGATCGTTGGTGACGAGGCGCAGCACCTTGCCGGTCCGGATGCGCACGACGACCTCGCGCACCGGATCGGCGAAGGGATTGCGCCGCGCGCGGGCCATGCGCTGCGGCAGCAGGCCGATGCGGTCGGCGAGGATGTGGCCGCCCTTCGGCCCCGGCCGTTCGCTCGTTACCGAGAGTCTGGTTCTGGTCCTCAGACGGTTGACGAAGCGGCAGCCGGCGCGATCGAGCCTGGCCCACCAGGCGTAGTCATAATAAGCGAGATCGAAGACATAGGTGAGGCCCGGCGTGATCGGTTCGGCTCTGGCCTGGATGATGTCGTTGGTCCGCTGGTCGGTGAGCTCGGCGCTCAAGGGGATGCCGAGGGCGGGATCGTAGCCGATATGGAGCTTGATCGCCCGGTGGCCCTGACGGCGGTCAGCCAGCCCGCGCGCAGCGACGACAGCTCGATGCGGGTGGCATCGAGGATGCGCACGGCGTCCCGGATGTGGCGGCGGGTGGCGCGGCCGGCGGTCCCCGCCATATGGGCGAACAGGTCGGCATAGAGCGCGGCGGGTCGGCGGGCATTGGCATCGGTCAGCGTTGCCCGGGCGATCGGGCGACCGCCGAGGTGATAGACCCGGGCGGCATGGCTCGACAGCCCGGCCTCGATCTCGCGCAGGCTCACGGCGCCGGCCAGCTGGCCGAACAGCAGCGCCAGGAACCGGTCGCGGGTGGTCAGCCGGCGGACCCGGCGATCGGCCTTGTGCTCGTCCACAAGCTTGTCTGTCTTCTTAAGCTTCTTTCCGTGCTATATTTCACTGACGGGAGGAAGCGATGGCACAATCAGGAAAGAGGTTGGGA
>NZ_NPEV01000243.1 GCF_003258835.1 Rhodobium orientis
TCGTCGATATTTCCATGAAAAAGCAGCTCCTCTGCTAGCCAATTTGTGAATCTAAGCTTTCAAACGATCTTTCACTTCAAACTGGAAATAGTGTTTTGCATTTTCGTAGCAGATCCCTTTTACGATCCGGCCCAGCAGTTCGATATCATCCGGCGCTTCGCCGTTCTCAACCCATGTGCCGATAACATCGCAGAGCAGGCGCCTGAAATATTCGTGTCTTGTGTAGGAAAGAA
>NZ_NPEV01000244.1 GCF_003258835.1 Rhodobium orientis
CACTCTCCTCCTCAAGGAAAGTGAATCAGACAAAACCTCCGGTGGGAATCCCCTATCGATTCAGATCAATCGCAAGGTGCTTTAACGGATCGAAAAAAAGGCTCTATGGATTGCCGGATCAAGCCCACTACTGTCCGGTCTAATTTTGTAGACAGGGTGCATGGCATTGATTCTACTTGGTTTCAGACGTTTCGCGGCGT
>NZ_NPEV01000025.1 GCF_003258835.1 Rhodobium orientis
CGGCCCACCAGATGCCGTAAAGCATCTCCAGATAGTCGGCGGAGTTTTTCGAGACGATGGCGACCCGGTCGCCTGCCCCAAGAAACGAAAGCCTGAGCCGATGAGCGAACCGGCGGACCTCCTGTTCTTCTTCAACTTCCGCAGCCCCTACTGCTATCTGGTGACCAAGTCGGTCTGGGACATCTTCGAGGATTACCGCGTCACGCTGCGCTGGAAGCCCCTCGGCGGCTGGAACGGCCGGTCCGATCCCGACCGCGCCAAGGTCAAGATCCCCCTGGTCCGCCAGGACGTCGGCCGCTGGGCCAAGAAACTCGGCATCCCCTACACCCCGCCGCCGATCACCACCGACCCGACGCGGGCCGGCGCCGCCAGCCTGCTGGCTGAAAAGGAAGGCAGGCTCCGCGACTATGTGGTGGAGGTGATGCGGATCGAATGGGCGGAGGGACAGGACATCGGCGATCCCGACGTGCTGCGCGACGTGGCACGGCGCATCGGCATGGACCCCGAGGCCGTCATCACCGCCAGCGAGGACGCGGACAACCTCGCGATGCTTGAGAAAAACGCGGCGGAAGCCAAGGAACGCGGCGTCTTCGGCGTCCCCACCTTCATCACCGGGGACGCCATCTTCTGGGGCAACGACCGCCTGGATTTCCTGCGCGATCATCTGCGCGAGGCTCGGCTGAGGAATATCTGAGGGCGGCGCTCGCCCCTACTCCGCTGCCTCCGGCCGGCCCTCGAACTGCTTGGCGATGACGCCCACGGTGCGGTCGATGTGGGTGCCGACCAGTTCGGAGGCCTCGTCGGGCTTGCGCGCCATCACTGCCTTGAAGATCGCCTCGTGCTCGGCGTGGACGTTGCGCGGCGCCGTGGTGTCGACCAGCGACAGGCGCAGATAGCGGTTCGACTGGTCGTGCAGGATCTTGCGAAAATTCAGGAGCCAGCGGTTGCCGCAGGCCGAGATCAGCGCATCGTGGAAGGCCTGGTTGAGGTCGCCCCATTCCGAGGCGACGTCGTCCGGCTTGTCGGCGAGCCGCTCCTCGACCTTGGAGAGTCGGTGGTAGGCGGCGACGATCCCCGCCTCCCAGTCGTCGTCGCCGTGCTCGATCGAGCTTCGAAGGGCGATCGTCTCCAGGATCTTGCGCATCTCGGCAATGTCCCGGAAATCCTGCAGCGACACGGCGGAGACGCGGAAGCCGCGCTGGCCCTCCGTCGTCACCAGCGATTCCGACATCAGCCGCGACAGCGCCTCGCGGATCGTGCTCGCCCCGACGCCGAACTCCTTGCGGAGCTGCTCCACCCGCAGGCGCTCGCCGGGCTGGTGCCGCCCGCTCAGGATATCTTCGCGCAGCCGCGAGAAGACGGCTTCGATCATGGTCTTCGCACCGCCGTTCTTGGCGGCGGTGGCAAGGTCGTAGAGCGGCGGTTCGGCAACAGGCATGGGACGATTTCAACCAGCGACTAGGAGTTCAGGATTGGTAATATGATCCAGAAAAACGTAATCCGCAACGATTCTCAGATATTCTAGAAACGTTTAAATGAAGTGTATATTCACGTTATTTTTTGATAAAAACGATATTTCATGCTATCGAAGACCGAGTTTGAAACCGGACCGCGAATGCGACCACCGTGCTTGCCGGGGCGGCGTCCATGCCACCCGGAACGGCGGAATTCGCGGATAGAGGCAAGTGTCATGAGCGAACCGGAACCGCAAGAGCCCGTCACCGTCAGCGTCGCCCGCAAGGTCCTGCCCGGAAGGGAGGCCGCCTATGAGGAGTGGATCAAGGGCATCTCCGCCGCCGCTTCATCCTTTCCCGGCCACCTCGGCCTCAACGTCCTGCGACCATCTGCCCGGACCAACCACGAATACGTGCTGATCTACCGCTTCGACACCTACGAGCACGGCCGGGCCTGGGAAGAATCGGAGGAGCGCGCCCGCTGGCTGGAACGGCTCGCCGACATCACCGCCGGCGAGGCCAGGATGAAGAAGGTCACCGGCCTGGAGTTCTGGTTCGACCTGCCGGACGTTCCCGCCGCCGCCAAGGCGCCGCAGTGGAAGATGGCGCTGGTGCTGATCGCCGTCGTCTTCGTGCTGGTCTATCCGCTGCAGCTCACCGTCGGTGAGTGGCTGTCCGGCGGCCCGTTCTGGGTCCGGGTGCTCGCCATCGTCGTGCTTCAGGTGCTGCTGATGACCTATCTGGTCATGCCCCGCGTCACCGCGCTCCTGAAGGGCTGGCTCTTCAAACCGGCGAAATAGCCCTCTCCCCGGCAAAGAGAAACGGCGGAGCGTTGGCCGCCCCGCCGTTTCAAATCGTGATGCCGGGCGCACCCGGCACGGCGCCAGAACGCCGCTTACTGAGCCTGCAGATTGACGGCCGAGGACTTGCCACGGCGCTGATCAACCTCGATCTCATAGCTGATCTTCTGGCCCTCGTTCAGGGTCGACATGCCGGCACGTTCCACCGCGCTGATATGCACGAAGACGTCGTTGCCGCCATCATCCGGCTGGATGAAACCGTAACCCTTGGTGGCGTTGAACCATTTGACCGAACCCGTCTGCATTTCGAAATCTCCTCTTAAGACGTGACAGGGGATGCTGGTTTTTTATGTTCGAGATGCGGGCCCGACGACAAACCGCCGTTTGCCGGCGCGCCCCATCCGATTGGTCGGATGCGGCGCCCGAAGCCGGACGCCGCACCGCGTGTTGTCAGGTATTCGTGGAAGCGGATGCACCGGCATCCGACCGCGAACCGATATTGCCGAGCATGCGGGAAAGCCCGTCGCCGGCGCTTTCCGGACCGGACTTGGCGAAGCGCCGCGATTGCGGCACCGCCTGGCCCTTGGCCGAAGACTTGCCGTTGCGGGCGCGCCTGCGCCGCCGCGGCGGTTTGTCGCCAGACAGCGGGTCGGCGGAACGGGCCTCCGACGCGCGCTTCGGCTTGCGGTCGCGCCGCTCGGCCGGCGGGGCATCGCCCTCAGCGCCGATCGCGCGTCCGATCAACCGCTCGATGTCGCGCAGCAGCCCGCGCTCGTCCGGATCGCACAGCGACACCGCAATGCCGCTCTTGCCGGCACGCGCCGTCCGCCCGATCCGGTGCACATAGGCCTCCGGCACGTTCGGCAGCTCGAAATTGATGACATGGGAGACGTCGTCGACGTCGATGCCGCGCGCCGCGATGTCGGTGGCGACGAGAATGCGCACCCGGTCGTTGCGGAACGCCTTCAGCGCCTGCTGGCGCTGGCCCTGGCTCTTGTCGCCATGGATCGCCGCGGCGGACAGGCCGGCATCGAGCAGATGCTTGCTGACCCGGTCGGCGCCGCGCTTGGTGCGGGTGAAGACGATCGCCCGCTCCACCTCGGCACCGGCCAGAAGGTCGACCAGCGCGCCGCGCTTTGCGGCCTTGGCCATGTGCATCACCGACTGGTCGATGCGCTCGATCGGCCGCGCCGTCGGGGCAACGGAAATTTCCGCCGGACGGTTCAGGAAGTCGCTGGCGAGGCCGCGGATCTGCTTCGGCATGGTCGCCGACAGGAGCACGGTCTGGCGCTCCCGGGGCAGCTTGCCGAGGATGCGGCGAACGGCCGGCATGAAGCCGAGGTCGAGCATCTGGTCGGCCTCGTCGAGGACGACGGCCTCGGTGGCGTCGAGGCGGATGGCGCGGCCTGAAAGATGATCCTCAAGCCGGCCCGGCGTTGCGATCACGATGTCGACGCCATTGGACAGCGCGCGGATCTGCGGGCCCGGCTTGACGCCGCCGACGATCACCGTGGAGGTGACCCGGGCGAAGCGCCCGTAGGTGCGCACGCTGTCGGCGACCTGGGCGGCGAGTTCGCGCGTCGGCACCAGGATCAGCGCCCGGCAGCTCTTCTTGTCGGCGCGGCGCTTGTCGCCTGCGATCGCGTGTAAGAGCGGCAGCACGAAGCTCGCGGTCTTGCCGGTGCCGGTCTGGGCGATGCCCAGAACGTCGCGGCCGTTGAGAATTTCGGGAATGACTTTCGACTGGATAGGGGTCGGATCGGTATAGCCCTCGGCCTCGACGGCACGAAGGAAAGGCTCGGCAAGGCCGAGATCGGAAAAAGTTGTCAAAGGAAGACTTTCGTTCATCGTCCGGCGGACCAAGGCCTCTCGCCCGTCACGCGGCACGATCTAGTTTCTATGAGCGGACTTGCGTAGTTCAGTCGCTGGCTTTCGCGCCTTGCGGCACCTTTTCATGGCAACGATCTTCTACGACGGCTGCTCAGAAGCACGCCCCCGCGTTCAACCTGTTGGTCGTCTACGCGCGGCAGCGTTGCCGTCAATGACCACAGTTTGCGTCGAAAAGCAACAGGTTTCGCGTCGGACGGCCGGCGCGGAGTGCATTTCGCCACGCCCCGCGACCCGCCGAGCGACGGCGCAGAACCCCGCCGGCTTGGACGTTTTCTCCTCAACAGCCTCTTCCCATTCCCGCGCCGGCCGGCTCAACTGCCCGGAAAGCGACCGCGCGGAGGAAAAACGGATGACGGAGAAATTGACGACGGCGGTAATCGGCGCCGGCCTTATGGGCCATGGCATTGCCTGGATTCTTGCCGATGCGGGCCACGCCGTCCGCGTCTATGACCGCAGCGAAGACGCCCTTCAAAGCCTGCCGGACCGGCTCGCCGCCATCGCCGATCTGTTCGGCACCGACGAGACGATCGCCGCACGGGTGACGGCCGTCACAAGCCTTGCCGAGGCCGCCGCCGGCGCCGACCTCGTCGTCGAGGCGGCGGCGGAAAATGTCGGCCTCAAGCAGGCGCTCTTTGTCGAATTGGAGCGTGCGGCGCCCGACGACGCCATCCTTGCCTCCAACACCTCGTCGATCCCGATCCGCATCATCGCGGACCGCGTGGCCCGAAAGCAGCGGGTCGTCGGCACCCATTTCTGGAACCCGCCCCATCTCGTTCCGCTGGTGGAGGTGGTTCAGATCGGGCCGGAGAACGGTGCGGCCGTGGAACGCACCATGGATATCCTGCGCGCGGCCGGACGCAGCCCGGTTCACGTGAAAAAGGACGTGCCCGGCTTCATCGGCAACCGCCTCCAGCATGCCCTGAAGCGCGAGGCGATCGCGCTCGTTGCCAGCGGCGTCTGCGATGCCGAAACCCTCGACGAGGTGGTCAGGCTCGGCTTCGGCCGGCGCATGGCGGTGCTCGGACCCATGGAGCAGTCCGATCTCGTCGGCCTCGACCTCACCGAGGCGATCCACGAGACGATCATGCCGGCGCTGGACACGACACCCGAGCCGCACCCCTATCTGCGCGCCCTGGTGGCCAAGGGCCGTCTCGGCATGAAGACCGGCGAGGGGTTTCGCAAGTGGCCGCCCGGAGAAGCCGATGCGGTGCGCGGTCGGCTGCGCGATTTCCTCGCCGCCCAGGCGCAGATCGAGCGCAAGGGCAAGGGTTAGGTCAATGACTGCAACATGCGACGAATGGCAGGAGCCCCGCGCCGCACGTTACTCCGGCCGGCCCGCCGCCACGGCATGGCGTCGCTCCGCGTCGCCGATTGCGGCCGGCGCGCCGTCCTCGGCCCCTGTCCAGATCTCTTCCTGCGGCTGGCGGGCCTTTTGCTTCGAAACCGGCCACGGCAGGTAGGATTTGCGTCGGATCTCGACCTTTTCGTAAACCGGAAAGATGCCCGGATCGGTGAGCCGGATGCGCGCGAGCTGGTTGCGGTCGCGCGGCTTGAAGGTGTTCTGGAACTCGCGCGGCAGGGCATCGGAGACCGGCAGGATGTCGGTAATGACGCCGTCGCTCGTGTGACGTCCGCTCGACACGGTGACCTCCATGCCCGTCTCGATCGGCAGCAGGTAGCGCCGCGGCAGGTAGGTCAGCACATAGGCCTCGCCGGAATAGACCGACAGGATCGGATCGCCGGCGCGAAAGACGCTGCCGAGGGAGGGAACGCGTGCGCCGACGGTGCCGCCGGCCGGCGCCCGGATGACGCCCGCGGCATAGTGGGACATGAGGTCGGCAACGGCCCTTGCGGCATCGGCCCTGGCGTCCTCCAGCGCCGATATCTGCTCCGACAGGGTCTCGGTTTCCGTCGCCAGCTTCACCCGGTCCTGGCGGGCGTCGAAATTGGCCCGCAAGGCTTCCTCGTAGCGCGTCGAGGTCAGCAGGCCGCGATCCGACATGGCGTCGAAGCGGACGAGCACCTTGCCGGTTTCCGTCTCGCGCCGCGCCGCCAGCGGCAGGAGCTGGCTGGCGACCTCGGACCGGAGCCGGAAGGTCGCCGCCTGCTGGGCGAGCTCGGCCTGGCGGATCGACAGGTCGGCCAGCCGCTCCAGCACTTCGGTCGACTCGATCCGCATCAGCGTGTCGCCCTCGCCGACCGTTTGCCCCTCGGTGACATCCACCTCCGCGACACGGGCGACGAAGGTGGCGGCGATCACCGTCTTGTCGCGCAGCACCAGCCCGCCGCCGCGCAGCATGACGAGATCGCCCCAGACGTAATTCGTCGCCGCGATCGCAAAGATCGCCAAGAGGGCGAAATAGATGTGCCGGCCCGGACGGACCCGCCCCTTGCGCTCCTGGTTGGCGATGGTGTCGGCGCGCGGGCGTTTTTTCAGACTGCGCATGGCGTTACTCCCGAACCTTGTGGACTTTATCCGGCACATAGGGGTCGAAATAAGAGGCATCGACGACCCATTCCTGGAGATAGGCGGCGAGCCGGATCATCCGCATCACGACCCCGTTGAAGAGGCTGTAGCCGGGCACCAGCGGCATCAGGGCAAGCCCGTTCGCCTGCGGCGTCGCATGGGCCGCCATCAGGAAAACCACCGTATCGACCACAAACAGCCCGGCCTGGGCGGCGAGCAGGATCGCCGGCGCCAGGTCGCCATAGGTGGCGAACAGCCAGACGACGTAGAACGGCAGCGCGGCGGCCCCGATGACGTTGAAGAACAGGAACTCGAACTGATGCACCAGTTCCACCGGACGAAAGCCGGCGGCGAACGGATTGAGGACGTCGGAGTGCTTGCGATAGCGCAGGCGCACCGCGTCCCGCTCCCAGCGGAAGCGCTGGTGGGTCAGCGTCGACAGCGTGTCCGGCACGGCCGTGTAGCAGATCGCGTCGGCGGCAAAGGTCGTCGCCCAGCCGGCCCGGCGCAGCCGCAGCGTCACGTCGAGGTCTTCGCCGCCCCCGGCATCGAGCCCGCCGACGGCGCGCAGCGCGCTGCGGCGGAAGGCGGAGAACGCGCCGGAGGCGCAGCTCACCTGGCCGACGAGGTCGAGTGCGGCCTTGCCGAGCGAAATGCTGATCAGATACTCGATCGCCTGGAACCCGGCGACGAGGCTCTTTGAATGGTTGGACACCAGGATGTTGCCGCACACGGTGCCGACGCCCGGATCGGCAAACGGCTGCACGATGCGCTGCAACGCGTGGCGATCGAACAGGCAGTCGCAGTCGACATTGACGACGATGTCGCCGGAACACAGCCGTTCGGCGAGGTTGATCGCCGCTGCCTTGCCGGCCCGCAGCGCCGTCCCGTGGGCACGCTGGATCAGCCCCTCGCGCTTCAGGTCCCTCAACCGCGCGGTCATGGCGTCGGTCGAACCGTCGCTGACGACGACGATCTCGTCCGGCGGCAGGGTCTGCTCCCAAAGACCGCGCACGCAGGCCTCGATCACATCGGCCTCGTTGTTGCCGGCGATGACGACGCTGATGCGCCCGAGACTGCGCAGCCGTTCCGGCGCCATATCGACCGGCCGGCGGCGCAGGACAGCGGCGGCAAAGGAGAGCGTATAGCGCGGCACGTCGAAAATCAGCACGAACCAGAACAGGCTGACGATGGAGCCGAAGCTCTGGGCCTTGAGAAAATCGAGCCCGTCCGCAAGAACTGCCATCATCACGACAGGTCCCCGGCCCGAAGACGACGATGACGGCCTGGGGATCGACGGCCAGGTGTGCGCCGGCACCGGCGACGATGGCCTCCACCTCACCGCGCACGGCATCCGGATCGGTCTGCCGCAGGAGCGCGAAATCGTAGGCCTGGCCCTTGACCACCCTGGCGTCGGCCCCGAGCACGTGGCGCAGGTTTTCAAGGAACTGGCCACGCAGCTCGGCGAACCGCCGCGGCCCGTGCTCGCGCTCGATCTCCCGCTGGGCGGGATAGGAAATGTCGAGGAGCGCAAACGGCGTGCCCTCTTCGTTGAAGCGCCTGGCCTCGTCGTTGAGCGCGACGACCAGTTCCAGCGGCAGTTCGGCGAACCGCAGGGTCTGCTGGGCAAAGCCGAGGAACGCCCGGCCCGCTTCGACGAAGCCGCTGGCCTGGTCGGTGAAGCGGAAGCTCTCGACGTCGCGCGTGCGCACCGTATCGCCGTCCGCATGGGCCCCGCACGAAAGGCAGACGAACCCGACCGACGGTTCGGAGGTGGTGTGGCCGCACCCGCCGCAGACCACCATCGTTCCCGGCTTGTCGTAGTCGCGTCCGAACGAGGTCAGTTCGCGCCGGCATTTCGGGCAGACCAGCGCGTCGCCGCGGCGGAAATCCGCCTCCGGTCCCTGATAGGCGCAGCGGTAGTGGTGCAGATAGGCCTCGTCGGAAAGGTTCGACGACCGGCACTCGGGGCACTCCTCGCGAACGTTGAAATGGGCCGAGCCGCAGGACGTGCATTCGTGGACGCGGTCGAAGAACGCCGCCGCCAGGAGGCCGCGCTCGACCAGCTTGCGGGCGGTCCCGGTAAGCCGCACCGGGTCCATCGTGCAATTGTAGGCGACCAGCATTGGCGAGCCGACGTCGTAGGACGGCGTCAGCGGCGCGTCGGCAACGAACATCCGGCCGAGCAATTGCTCGCCCGGGTCCTCCGTATGGCGCAGGTCGGCATGCATCGAAGCGCGCCGGTCGTGGAACCCCTCGACGAGATCGCGCACGAGGTCGAGCCGGTCGCGGCCCAGCTTGGAGCAGTCGATGTCGGCCTTGCCGGAAAGCGTGCCGACCATGTCGATGACCGGCAGCAGATGCAGCGCCTGTGCCTGCCAGAGGGGAGCAAGGTCGGCCGGCGTCGCGGCGGCGCGCACCAGGACGGCATCGAACTCCCGGTCCCCGAGGCGCGCCTGAAGGCTGCGCGCGGCGAACCGACCGGCACCGAAATCGTCGGGCCAGCGAAGGAAATTGTAGCCGAGACCGTAGATCGGCGAGCTGTCGTCCTCGGCCGGCGGCGCCGGCGGGGGCGCCTCCGGCGCCAGCGCGGCCCCGGCTCCGTCCCGCCCCGCCGCGGAGGGGGACAGCGACCCGCCGCCCTCCACGACCTTGCAGATATCCTGGATATTAACGGGCTTCGGCACCACCGCGTCGAAGCGCTCGCAATTGGCCTGGTGGGCCAGAAGACCCTCGATGTCTGCGGTGATGGCGACGAACCGGGGATGCGGCGCCTCGCCCGCCTCGTCGAGGAACCGCGAGACCACTTCCAGGCCGTTCATCTCCGGAAGATGGAAATCGAGCAACGCAACGTCATAGCTGCCCGACAGCAGGGCCTTGAGCGCGGCCGCTCCGTCGCCGGCGATGGTGACGCGGTGGCCGCGTTGCTCCAGGACCAGCTTAAGGAGGTCCTGGGTAATCGAACTGTCCTCTGCAATCAGAACGTTCGCCGCTGTCGCCGGCTCCGGTCGATCGTCTCCCCCGGTCAGCACCCCAGACTGTTCTACCAACTCAATCACCCCTTGCACGGCACCGTAATCGTCAGCGACAAACTGACATGCAGCGCTTATGCCCATGTATAAAACGGATGCGCATATGCCTTGTATCCGTTCAATATAATTGTTTACAACTATAAGATGCCATTTTTGGGTAAACAAAACATGTAAGAATGCAACTATCAGAAGTAAGATATATTTAAAGACTTAATCATAATATCAATTTGAGTCATTTTTACTGCGAAGAAGAACAATGCCGATTAGAGTGAATGAATTGACAGAGCGTCAAACGAGGAGAACACCATGAAGGCACCCGCCCCCCGGCGCATTCCGCTGCTATCTGGAATTGCGACGAAGGTCGCCGTGTTCGCTGCCACGCTGGTGGTATTCACGGCGGTGACAGTGGGTGTCCTGCAATATCGCCAGCACGCCGCCTATTGGCAGGATCACGAGCGCCAGCGGCTCGACTTCGGGCTCAGGCAGGCCGCCCAGAACCTTCTCAACCTGGTCGAGACCGCCCGCCGGCAGGCGCTGGTCCTGGCCGGCACCCCGCCGATCCAGCGCATTGCCAGCGCCACGAAATTTGACGGCGTCGATCCGTTCAGCGGCGACGGCATCGAAACCTGGAAGGATCGCCTGACGCAGATCTTCCTGTCCCTGGCGCGCAGCAATCCCGAGCTCCTGCAGATCCGCTACATCCAGTTGGCCGATAACGGCAGGGAACTGGTCCGGGTCGACCGGATCGGCCCGAAGGTGGTGGCGATCCCCGACGAGAAGCTTCAGCAAAAGGGTGACAGGGACTACGTCACCGGAACCTTTGACGCGCCGCTCGGCTCGGTGCGTCTCTTCGGCATAGACCTCAACCGCGAGCATGGGGCGGTCGAGATTCCGAAAAAGCCGGTGCTGCGCGTCGGAACGCCGATCTATGATGAAACCGGCCGCGCGTTCGGCCTCATCGTCCTCAATATCGACATGCGCCCCGTGCTGGCCAAACTCCCGACCAATTTCGCGTCCGGGCGCACCTTTTACGTCACCAATGAGCGCGGCGACTACCTCGTCCATCCCGACGCGGAAAAGACCTTCGCCTTCGACTTCGGTGGCCAGAACCGGCTTCAGAACGATATCCCGCAGGTCGGCGCCCTGTTCGATCCGGTCGGCGGCGGCGGCCAGGAAAAGCCGGGCCAGGTGTCCGGCATCCTCAACGACAGCATCGCCGCCTTCCACAAGGTGTATTTCGACGCCTCGGACCCGGACCGGTTCCTGATGATGGCCGCGTTCACGCCGGTCTCGCGCGTCTTTGCCGAGGACGCCGCCTCCCGCAACAAGACGATCGCCATCTCCGGGGCCTTGGCCATTGTTGGCGCATTGCTGGCGATCTTCGCCGCCAGCCTGATCGTGCGGCCGCTGAAGCGCCTGACCGGCGCCACCGGGCAACTCGTTCAAGGCCACGCCCTGGAAGAAATCGACATTCCGACGGACAGGCCCGACGAGGTCGGCGAGCTCGGCCGCGCGTTCCGCAAGATGGCGGTGACGCTGCGCTTTCGCGAGGAAATGCTGACGGAAAAGCAGGAGAACATCCAGGCCATCCTGGAGACGGCCGTCAGCCCGATCATCGTCATCGACGAGAAGGGACGGATCGTCGACGCCAATCCGGCAACGACCACACTCTTCGGATATCCCTCCGAAACGCTCCTTGGATCGAATGTGTCCATGCTGATGACCGCCGAAGACCGCGCGGCCCATGACGGCCATCTGGAGCGCTATTGCAAAGGCAGCAAGCCGAACATCATGTCAAGCGGCCGCGAGGTGCTGGCCAGGCACGCCGACGGCAGGACCGTTCCGATCCACCTCGCCGTCAGTGAGGTACGGCGCGACGGATGCAGGCTTTTCGTCGGCATCCTCACCGATCTTTCCGAACGCTACCGCTCCGAACGCCTGAAGGACGAGTTCGTCTCCACCGTCAGCCACGAACTGCGCACGCCGCTGACCTCGATCAAGGGCTCGCTCGGACTGTTGAAGGCCGACGTTCTCGGCGATCTCTCGCCGCAGGCCAAGTCGATGATCTCCATTGCCCATGCCAATTGCGACCGGCTGGTGCGGCTGATCAACGACATGCTCGACATCGAGAAGATCCAGGCCGGCAAGATCACCTACGACTTCAAGCGGATCGACCTGATCCCGTTCCTGGAACGCACGATCGAGGCCAACCGCTCCTATGGCGAGGAGTTCAACGTCGTCGTCCGCCTCGAACCCGGCGCACCCTGGGTCCAGGTCCAGGCGGACCGCGACCGCCTCGCCCAGGTCCTCACCAACCTGTTGTCGAATGCGGTCAAGCACTCCCCGTCCGGCGGCACGGTGGAGGTCCGGGTCGCCGTTGACGGCGATCAGGTCCGGGTCAGCGTCGTCGACGATGGGCCCGGCATTCCGGCCGATTTCCGCGGCAAGATCTTCGGCAAGTTCTGCCAGGCCGACAGCGCCGACAACCGCCAGCGCGGCGGCAGCGGCCTCGGCCTGTCCATCGCCAAGGCGATCGTCGAGGACCATGGCGGCACGATCGGCTACGACACCGAGACCGGCAAGGGAACGGAATTCCATTTCGACCTGCCGGCGCTGCCGCCCTCGATCGCGGGCCTGCCGCAACCGGGCGGCAACGAGGACGCCGCGCGCATCCTGATCTGCGAAGACGAGCCGGACATGCGCGCCCTCCTCAAGCTGATCGTGGAACGCATGGGCTTCAGCACCCAGACCTGCGCCAACGCGGCCGAGGCCAAGGAACTGCTGCAACAGCACCGGTTCGCCGCAATGACCCTGGACCTGGAGATGCCCGGCCAGAACGGGCTGCACCTGTTGTCGGAACTGCGCCGCGACTCCAAGACGCGGAACCTTCCGGTCATTGTCGTGTCGGCCTTCGCCGACGGGTCGGCGAGCGATACCGCCGAGAACCGGATGGATCACGTCGACTGGCTGGCCAAGCCTATCGACGTCGCCCAGTTGAAGCTGTTCGTCGGCCGCGCCGCCAATCCCCGTTCCGACCTGGCGCCGCGCATCCTCCATGTCGAGGACAACGAAGATCACCGCAGCATCATCGAGGCGGTGATCGGCGACCGGGCGCAGGTGGATTTCGCGTCCAGCATCCGCCAGGCGCGCCAGAAGCTTCTCATCAACGGCTATGACATCGTCATTCTCGACCTGGAACTGCCCGACGGGCACGGCCAGGAACTGCTGCCGATGATCGAGGCGATCGGTGAGGAGCGGCCGCATGTCCTGGTGTTCTCCGGCAGCGACCTGCCGGTCTTCCTCAGAGAGGACATCGACCAGAGCTTCGTCAAGTCGCAGGCGACCACGACGGCGATCCGCGAGGGCATAGCCGCGCTGCTGCACTCCCGGAACGGCTTCGATGAGACCGAAACAGACGCCGATCGACGGGTCGGCGAACACATGGCTGGGGAATGAGATGAGCGACGAGCTGAAACGCATCACCTATGTGGAGGACGAGCCCGACATCCGGGCCGTCGCAGAACTCGCCCTGACGCAGATCGGCGGCTTCGAGCTCGACGTCTGCGTCGACGGCTTCGACGCCCTGCGCAGGACACCCGACTTCCGTCCCGACCTGATCCTGCTCGACGTCATGATGCCGGGCATGGACGGCACCGAAACCCTCGCCAAGCTGCGCGAAATACCGGAACTGGCCGATGTGCCGGTCGTCTTCATGACGGCCAAGGCGCAGCGCCACGAAATCGCCGCGTTCCTGAAACTCGGTGTTCTCTCCGTCATCCCCAAGCCGTTCGATCCGATGACGCTGTCCAGCGAACTGAGGGACATCTGGAACATGCGGATACTGAAAGACCAAGGAGCCCCGGACCATGCAGAACGAACTGCGTGAACTGATCAGCCGTCACTGCCTGACGCTGACGGTCGAGCTTGAGGACATCAGCCTGTGCCTCGCCCGGCTAGATGCCCCGAACGCCCGTCCCGGTCCGGTCGTCGCCGAAGCGATCGGCCTGTCGCACAAGATCAAGGGCAGCAGCGGATCGCTCGGCTTTTCCAGCATCAGCGCCGCGGCCTCGCTGCTGGAACACTACCTGAAGGGCATCAACCCGGAGGCCGCGGCCTTGAGCAGAGAAGAGCAGGAGGGGATCCAGGACCACCTGTCCTGCCTCAACCGGCTGATCCACTCCGCCTCGCCGCAGGATTCCGCACTCTACAACGTGCAGATCTAGCCCGCCTCAGGGAACGCCCGCTCAGGCGACGTCCTTCATGAAGTCGCGGAACCGGTCGGACGGCGGATTGGCGAACATCTCCGCCGGATCGCCGTCGTGGGCGATACGGCCGTCGTCCATGAAGATCAGCCGCGTGCCGACGCTGTTGGCGAACGCCATCTCGTGGGTGACGACGATCATCGTCATGCCTTCCAGCGCCAGCGCCCGCATCACGCCCAGCACCTCGCCGCGCAGCTCCGGATCGAGCGCCGAGGTCGGCTCGTCGAACAGCATCAGTTTCGGTCCGACGGCGAGCGCCCGGGCAATCGCCACGCGCTGCTGCTGGCCGCCGGAGAGTTCGTCCGGATAGTGGCCGCCGCGGTCGGCGAGCCCGACCCGGGCGAGCAGCTCGTCGGCCGTGGCGAGCGCCTCGTCCTTGGCCTTGCCGCGGGCGCGCCGGGCGCCGAAGGCAACGTTCTCGCGCGCCGTCATATGCGGGAACAGGTTGAACTGCTGGAACACCATGCCGGCCTCGACCCGCACCTTGCGCAGGTCCGTCTTCGGATCGGACATGTCGAACTGGTTCTCGATGATGAGCCGGCCGGCGCTGATCGTCTCAAGCCCGTTGATGCAGCGCAGCAGCGTCGACTTGCCGGAGCCGGACGGGCCGACGATGACCACCACCTCGCCCTGGTCGATGGTCAGCTCGATGTCTTTCAGGACCTTCACCTCGCCGAAATTCTTGTCGACGTGCTGGAAGCGCACCAGGCCCTTCATCTTCGCGCCGTTGCCGGCGGCCTCAATGGTCGTCTCAGTATCTGTCATAGGATCCGGATCCGCCTTTCGAGCAGCCGCAGCAGATAGGCGAGGATGGTGGTGACGGCGAGATAGATCAGCGCCACGGAGGTCCACACTTCCAGCGCCCGGAAATTGGTGGCGATGATCTCCTGGCCCTGGCGGGTCAGTTCGCCGACGCCGATGACGATGAACAGCGAGGTGTCCTTCAGGCTGATGATCACCTGATTGCCGAGCGGCGGCACCATGCGCCGGAACGCCAGCGGGCCGACGATATAGACGATGTTCTGCCAGGAGCTGACGCCGAGCGCCTTGCCGGCCTCGATCAGCCCCTTGTTGATGGACAGCACCGCGCCGCGCACGATCTCCGCGATATAGGCGCCGGAGTTGAGCACGATCGCGAAGATCGCCGCATAGAGCGCCGCGACCCGAAGGCCGGTCGCCAGCGGCAGCGCGAAATAGATGAACATGACCTGGACCACCAGCGGCGTGCCGCGGATGACCTCGATATAGATCATGGCGATGCCGTTGATGAGGACATTGCCGTAGACCCGGGCCAGGCCGGCAAGCACGCCGAGCGCGATGCCGCCGACGACCCCGAGGAAGGTGATCTGCAGCGTCAGCGCCAGCCCCTCCATCAGGACGGGGATCGAGTCGACGACGACGTCGAATTGGAAATCCATCAGCACCTCGCCGGAAAATGGGCGTCGGGCCGGACGGGCGCCTTAGGGGAGGCAGGCGCCGGGCCGGCCGGTGGGCATCGGGGTGGGGCCTCGGGCCGCAACCCTTCGGGACGCGCGGCCGAAAAGGCCGGCGGCGAACATGTCCGCCGCCGGCTGAGGTTACATTACGAAGGGTCCTTGCCGAACCACTTCTTGTAGATCTTGGCGTAGGTGCCGTCCTCGATGATCTCCAGGAGGGCGATGTTGAACTTCTCGCGCAGCTCGCTGCCGGCCGGGAACGCCATGCCGTAGGTCTGGGCTTCCATCTCCGGGCCAACCGCCTTCATGGCGTCGCCGCCGGCGGTCTTGATGTAGTAGAGGATGTTCGGCGCGTCGTAGAGGGTGACGTCCGCATTGCCCGAGCGCACCTCCAGATAGGCGCCGTCGATGTTCGGGAACTGCTTGATCTCGCCGGCGCCGAACTTCTTGGCGATGTCGACGCTGGTGGTGCCGGTCTTAACGGCGACGATCTTGCCCTTCATGTCTTCCGGCGCGTTGATGTCGTCGGTTTCCGACCGCACCATCATCAAGACGGAGGTGTTGTAGTAGGGATGGGAGAAGTCGATCGCCTTCTCACGCTCCGCCTTGATGGTCATGCCGGCGATCGCCATGTCGATATTGCCGGTCTGCAGCGCCGGGATGATGCCGTTGAAGTCCATCGGCTTCAGCTCGTAGGTGATGCCGATGCGCTTGGTCAGCTCGTCGATCATGTCGATGTCGAAGCCGACATATTCGCCGTCCTTGCTGAACTCGAACGGCACGAAGGCGGTGTCGGTGGCGACCGCAATATCGGCGGCCGCGGCTCCGCCGATCATGGTCGCGGAAAGGGCCGCCGCGGCGAGCGCGGTACGGGAGCGGGATAGAAGTTTTTTCAGCATCCGGATGGTTCTCCTGTGGTTCGTTCGGCGAAGAAGGACCGTTCGGTCCTCCGGTCTCAAAATTCCGGCTTCGTCAGCGGCCGGTTCTCATTGGCAGGCACCGGCTCCGGGTCCGGAGGCGCGACGGTGCCGGCCGTGGACGTGATCAGCGAATAGTGTTCGGGTCGCCGGTGGCGGGCAAAATCGAAGACGGCGGTCTTCGACAGCCGCGTCAGGTCGAGGTCGCAGCGGCAAAAGGCGATCTCGTCGCCGTCGGTGGCGCACATGGCGACGATCTCGCCGGTCGGCGAGATGATCGCGCTCTGGCCGACCATCGCCCAGTCGTCCTCGACGCCGGCCTTGGCGACGCCGACGACCCAGGTCCCGTTCTGGTAGGCGCCGGCCTGCATCGGCAGGTGGTTGTGGAAGTTGGCGAGGTGGTCGTGCTCAGGCGCCATCGGATTGTGGACGCAGGTGTTGTAGCCGCAAAGGATCATCTCCGCGCCCTGCAGGCCGAGCACCCGGTAGGATTCCGGCCAGCGCCGGTCGTTGCAGATGATGACCCCGAAGACGCCGCCCTCGTGCCGGAAGGCGCGGAACCCCTTGTCGCCGACCTCGAAATACATCTTCTCAAGGTCCTGGATCGGATAGTCCGGCCGGTAGTCCTCGTGGCCCGGCAGGTGCACCTTGCGGTATTTGTGGACGATGCGGCCGGTCCGATCGACGACGATCGCCGTATTGTAGCGCCGCTTCCTGCCGCCCTCATGGGCGATTTCCGCATAGCCGAGGTGAAAGCCGATGCCGAGCTCAGCGGCCGTCTCGAACAGCGGCCTTGTGACCTCGCTCGGCATCTCCGTCTCGAAATAGGTGGCTTCCAGCTCCGCTTCGTCGGCGATGTACCATTTGGTGAAGAAGGCCGTCAGCGCCAGCTCGGGAAAGACAACGAGGTCGGCCTTGAGCGAGTGGGCCTCGCGCATGAGCGCGACCATCCTTGCGACCGTCTTCGGCTTTGCGTCGTTCCTGGAGACCGGGCCCATCTGGGCGGCGGCGACGCGGACGATCCTCGACAAGCTTTACCCCCGGCGCATTGACTGCTGGTGCACAATTTATAGACAGATTAAATTGCGCTCATCGTTTGGGCACTGTATGACGCAGACGTTCCATGAGTCAAAGGCAAAAGAAACGATGGTTTCAGACAGCCCCTCACGGGCTCCGGGAAATGGTCCAGGAAACGCCGGCCCGCCGCGGCGCATCGACTACCGCATCTTCGACGTCTATTCGGAGCTGCCGGACACCCAGAAGCGGCTCGCCGACGCCGTGCTGGAATGCCGCGGCAATTTCTCCAGCTATTCCGCGGCCGAGCTTGCCCGCATGGCCGACGTTTCCAAGGCGACCGCGGCGCGGTTCTTCCGCCGGCTCGGCTACGAGAGCTACGAGGCCGCCCGCATCGAGGCCCGCGAGACGCCGCATTGGGGCTCGCCCCTCTATGACGACAGCCATGCAGGCCAGGAACCGGAAGCGCATGCACGACCGGCCTCGGCCCTTGCCGACCATTTCCAGCGCGATATCGACAATCTGAGCGCCACCCGCTCCTTCCTCTCCGAGGCCGACATCGCCGCCGCCGTGGAACGGCTGGTGAGGGCTGAGACGGTCTGGGTCGTCGGCTTCAGGAACAGCTTCGCCCTCGCCCACTATGCCCGCGGGCTCTTGCTCAACGTGCGCGGCGGCATCCGCCAGATGCCGAGCCAGGCCTTCGACCTTGCCGAGGACATGGCCGGCATCGGCACAAACGATCTGGTGCTGGTCGTCGGGTTCAGGCGCTGGCCGCGCATGCTCTCCGGCATCCTGGCGCTGCTATCGGCGCGCGGCATCCCGACCGTGCTGATAACCGACAAGACCGCGGCGGGAACCGAACTGCCCGCCGACATCACCCTGCGCTGCCAGAACCGCGGCGCCGGCATGTTCGATTCCTACGCCGCCGGCATCAGCCTGTTGAATTATCTGGTGACCCAGGCCGGCGAAGCGCTGGGCGGCAAGGCGCGCCGGCACCTGGAAGAGGTCGAAGACCTCCACGATGCGCTCGGGGATATCTGAGGCTTCGGCTCAAACCCCGCCGCTATGGACGATCTCGTAATAGATCGCCTCAAGCTCGTTCTTGTGCTTGGTCTCTTCGTTGGCAAGGAACAGGAAGAGGTCGTGCACCGGCCCCGGCGGCGTCCGTTCGGCAAGCGCCGTGTACTGCTCCATCGCCGCGTGCTCGCGCATTAACGCATATTGCAGCACCGCCTGGTCGTCGGGGTTCTCGCCGAGGTCGGGCAAGTGCACGCAGTCGGAGAATTTGCGGTCGCTCGCCGGCCGCTCGATTTCATGCCTGACGAGATCGCCGAGGTCGTCGCGTCTGGCGAGGTCGGCAAAGAGGTCGAAGTGCTCCTGCTCCTCCTCGGCCAGTTCCTCCACCAGATAGCGGATGTTCTTGGAGACCTTCGGCACCAGGTCCTTGTAGAAATCCCGCGCCGTGCGCTCGAACTCCGTCGCAACGTCGAGAATGTCCTGGAGGTTGGTGAGCGGCTTCAGCCGCTGGTAGCCGCGTCCTTCCGGCATCACGACAGCTCCTTTGCCTTCAACACCGCATCCATGCTCGCCGCCACCCGGTGGCCGTCGGCAACGGCGTGGACGACGTCCGGGCCGTTGACGCAGTCGCCGGCGGCCCACAGCCACGGCTCGGAGGTCCGCCCGTCGGCATCGACGGTGATGCGGCCGCGGTTCCATTCCAGCTTTTCGGTCAACGCCTCGCCGAGGAGAGCGACATCCGCCGCCTGGCCGATGGCCTCGATCACCATCGTACCTACGTGGATGCGCTCGTCGCCCTCGTCATAGGTCGGCGCAAAGCGGCCCTTGTCGTCGAAGATGGAAACGACCTTCCAGGTCTTCAGGCCCGTGACGTTGCCCACCTCGTCGACCAGCACCTCGCGCGGACCACGGGCATCAAAGATCTCGATCCCCTCCTCAAAGGATTCCTTGACCTCCTCCGGGTCGGCGAGGAAATGCGAAAAATCTTCCAGCGCCGTCACCGTCATGCCGACTTCGCCATGGATCTGCTTCTGCAGCCGGGCGAGGCTGCGGGCGATGTCCATGGCGACGTTGCCGCCGCCGATAACGACGGCGGTCTTCGGCACGTCGATGGTCTCGCCGTCGGTAATGGCGCGAAGGAGATCGACGGCCTTTGCCACCTTCGGATGGTCGGACCCCGGAATGCGGGTCGAGCGGCCGAGATGGAGGCCGATGGCGACCAGCACCGTGTCGAAGTCTTTCTCAAGCCCCGTCATAGTGACCTTGTCGCCGATGGGCGTGTCGCACTTGATATCGACACCCATCGCCCGGATGACGTCGACATCGGCGTCGAGCGCGTCATAGGGCAGCCGGTACTCCGGAATGCCGTAGCGGGTCATGCCGCCGGCATGCTTTCGTGCCTCGAAGACGGTGACCGCATGGCCCATGCGGGCAAGGTCGAAGGCCGCGGTGAGCCCCGCCGGACCGGCGCCGACGACCGCCACCTTGTGGCCCGTCTCGCCCGCCGGCCGGCCGATGATGTCGACGTAGCGGTCGCGGTCGACCTGGTCGGTGATGTGCCGCTTCAGCCAGCGGATGGCGATGGGATCGCCCTCGTGGTGGACGGCGCAGACGGTCTCGCATTTGTGGGTGCAGACCCGACCGCAGACCTGGCTGAACGGGTTGGTCTCGTAGAGAAGCTTGAGCCCCGCCTCATAGTCGCCCTCGCGGATGGTGGCGATATAGTCCGGGATCGACATGTGCGCCGGGCAGGTGGCAACGCAGAGCCCGCAAGCAACGCAGCGCTCGGCCTCCGCCCGCGCTTCCTCGACCGAGTAGCCGTCGACGATCTCCTCGAAATTCCCGATGCGCCGCTCCGGGTCCATCTCGCGCATGACGATGCGCTCCGGCGGCGTCAGCCGGTGGCCGTCCGGCCGGTGATAGCCGAGTTCGGCGTCGTCCCAGGACTTGTGGTCCACGCCCGGGACGAAGCGGAACGCGTCCGGGTCGCTGTCGATCCAGGTGTACTCGTTCGACATGGTCAGCGAGCCGGTCATGCAGACATCGACGCAGAGCGCGCACCAGCAGCAGCGGCCGTAGTCGATCTGCGGGCGCAGTCCGGAATCGCCTTCTTTGGTCTCGATGCCGTCCACCGGCACCATGTCGATGGCCGCGTTCTGGCAGATCGCCTCGCAGGTGCCGCAGCCGATGCATTCCGCGACATCGTTCTTGTGGAAGCCACGATAGCGCGCCGCGCCCGGCCGCTCGGTCAGCGGGTCGCGCACCGTCACCGGATCGCGAAAGAGGTTCTTCCAGGCGGTGAAGGGGGAAAGGACGTCCTGAACGGTCATTTGATGCCCTCCCCTAGCGCTCGATTTCCGGCGGATAGGTGTGCAGCGACACCATCAGCCCGGCGACGTCGGAAATGTTGGCGTTGACGATGAGCTTTTCCAGCAGCGCCATGGCATGGGTGTAGGACGGCCCGCGCACATTGACCCGGCGCGGATAGCCGGAGCCGTCGGTGACGAGGTAGTAGCCGTATTCGCCGCGCGAGCACTCGCCGCGGATATAGGTCTCGCCTTCAGGGATCTTCCAGTTGAGAACGTTCGGGAGCCTGGTCATCACCGGCCCGTCCTTCGGCATTTTTTGGAGGATCTGCCGGATCAGGTCGATGGAGACATGGACGTCCCGGCGGCGCACATCGGCGCGGGTGTAGATATCGGACACTGATCCGGTGACCGGCTCGAAGTCGAGCTCGGGGTAGACCAGATAGGGCTGGTCCTTGCGCACGTCCTTGGCAACACCGGCAGCCCGGGCGTTCGGGCCGGTAACGCCATAGGGCTCGATCATCTCCGGAGTGATCACTCCGACCCCGACCGTGCGCTTCTTGAAGACGGCATTGCAGTACATGACATCGTTGATGTCTTTCAGGGCCCGTTCGACCTCCCTGAGCGTTTCCTCCATTCGTACTGCAAAGCCTTCCGGCAGGCCGTCGCGGACGCCGCCGGGCAGGATGAACATGTGGTAGATGCGCGCCCCGGTCATCTCCTCGAACCGGTCGAGCATCAGGTCGCGGACATAGGTCGCCCACTGGCCGATGACGCCCATGCCAAAGCTTCCCGCCTGGCCGCCGAGATACATCATGTAGCTGTTGATGCGGCCCATCTCGAGAATGAGCGTGCGGATCCAATGCGCCCGTTCCGGAACTTCCAGGCCGGCCAGTTCCTCGACCGCGGCGGCGTAGCAATATTCGTTGAAATCCGGCTCCGGCACGCAGATGCGGCAGACGATGGGGAAGCACTGGATGAAGGTGCGCCGCTCCATCAGCTTCTCAAAGCCGCGGTGCAGATAGCCCACATGGGTCCGCCCCTCGACGACCTCGTCGCCGCATACGGTCAACTCCACCGACATGTTGCCGGTGATGCCGGGATGCTGCGGGCCCTGCCAGAGCTTCAGGTACTTGCCCGAGGCAAGATCGATGTCGAGGCTGCCGTCGGCCTTCGCCTCCGGATACTGGCTGCGGTCGAGTTCGAAAAGCGCCATCTCAGGAGGCCTCGCCCGGGTAGAGTTTGTCTTTCATGTGCGTCGCCGGATCGAAGGTCTCCCGGCCCGGCCGGTGGAAGTAGGTTTCCTCGGCGTATTTCTTGGTGTCGAAGTCGCGCCGGTAGGGCGGGATGTCGGTCCAGCCTTCCAGGATGAACTCCTCGTCGATGCGCGGGCTGCCCGGAAAGTCGATGCCGAACATCTCCTTCAGCTCGCGCTGATAGGTCGCCGCCGTCGGCCACAGGTCGTGGATGCCCGCCATCGTCGCCTCCTCGCGGTCGATGAAGACGCGAAGGCCGATGTCGCGGGCTCTTGTGCGGTTGTGGACCAGATAGGTGAGCTGAAACTGCCCGCCCTCGATCCAGTCGACGGCCGTAAGCAACACCAGATGAGTGAAGCCCTCCACGTCGCGCAAATGCGTGATGACGGCGCGAAGGAGATCCGGCGCAACCGAGACGAAGGCGAGGTCGTCGCGCTTTTCGGTGATGTCGCCGAGCGAAAACAGTGTGCCCAGCCGGTCGGTAAGGTCTTTCATCGCATGCTACCAGCTATAGTCCGGCATATCCCAGTCGTGGATCACCTGTTTCTGGTTGGCCTTGTACCAGTCGAAGTTCTCCGCGTAGCGGTTGGCGCCCTCGCCCTTGCCGGCCTTGATGATCTTCTTCAGCTCCAAAAAGCCGGCGAGCAGGGCCTCCGGTCGCGGCATGCAGCCGGTGATGTAAAGGTCGACCGGCAGGTAGCGATCGAGCCGCTTGATGGTGTTGTAGCTGTCCCAGTACATGCCGCCATTGATGGTGCAGGAGCCGAGCCCGACGACGTATTTCGGGTTCTGCATCTGCTCGTAGGAGCGGATCGCCCGCTTCAGCGTCTTCACCGAGAGATAGCCGGAGATGACGAAGAGGTTGGCCTGGCGCGGCGTCGGCCGCCACTGGATGCCGTAGCGATAGGCATCGAAGCGCGGCGTCATCAGCGGCCGCATCTCGATGGCGCCGCAGCCGGTGCCGAAGCCGAGGATCCAGAGCGATTCCGCCCGCGCCCAGTTGAAGAGGTCTTCGACGATCTTGGCATAGGCCGGCGGATGGACGCGCGGCGGCGCCTCGCAATAGTAGTCCTTCAGCGGCTCGACGGTGATTTCCTGCCCGTCCGGCGTTTTGACCACGCGCGGCTGCAGCTCTTGCTTGACCGGCCGCTCGGGCCGCTCCTTCAGGCGGTTCTTCTCGCCCGGCTTGACGAAGGCTTCCATCGTTGACCCCTCACACGATGAGAATGGCGGCGATGCCGATCGGCACGGCCCAGACCATGAACCAGCGGATCGACTGCTCGACCCGGAAACGCGGAAAAACGACGCCGACCAGCACCGAGACCATGTAGATCGCGAAGACTTTCACGAAAAACACCGGCCAGTTCGACGCGCCGCCGAAGAAGAGGTTCATGAAGATGACGATCTTGGCGATCGGAAAGATCACCCGGTTGGTCTGCATCAGCGCCAGATAGGCCGAGTGGTACTCGGTCGGCGGCCCGATCGGGATTTCCTGCGGCGCCAGCACCACGTCGAAGGGCGGGCGCATCATGGAGCCGAGGAAGGAGAGCATGGCGGCAATCACGGCGAGCGGATTGGTGAAGAGCGTCCAGTGCAGGAACCCGCCCTGCTGGGCCGCGACGATCTCCGTGATCGACAGCGTCTGGTACTGCACGGCGATGGCAAAGACCGCGAGCGCCAGCGGCAGTTCGGCCATCGTCACCTGCGACAGGCCGCGGGAGACGCCGATCGCCGAATAGGGATGGCCGCTCTCGCCGGCGCCGAGCGCCATGCCGAGCGAGCCGAAGAAGATGAAATAGAGCGCAAGGATCAAATCGCCGGCGAACGACATGTTGGAGAACATCGCCGAGCCATAGATCGTCGGCACGAACAGCAAGAGCCCGACGCCGCCGGTCAACCGGAACACCGGTCCGAGATAGAACATGAAGCCGTGGGTGATGGCGCTACGGAGCGCGTAGTTCTTCAGAAGGTCGATGTAGTTCTGGTAGATCGGGATGCCGTAGCGCCCGCCGACCCGTGCCGCGATCTTCTGCATCAGGGCAGTGAGCAACAGCCCGTAATTGACGACGATGAAGAGCGTCAAAAGGGCGAAGGGGATCTTCATCCACTCGAAGGTCATGGCCGCACCCCCATGGAGAGCAGGTAGACGATGACGACGAAGCCGACGAAGTGGAAGGCGTAGACCTGGCCGTCACCGGTATAGAAGCGTCGCGTGAGGTCCGCGGTGCCGTGCAGCGTGCCGGTGATGCCGCCCCAGAAGCGGGTGACCAGCGGTTCGGTCAGGAAGCCCAGCGCCTTGCGGTAGGGCGCAAAGAAATTCCAGGCGAAATGGGTGGTCTCGGGGCGGTAGGGCCGTTCCGCGGCAAAGACGATGTTGAACTGCTTCACCTTCTGGGCCCGGTGGTTGAGGAAGACGAGCCAGGCGAGCAGCACGACGAAGATGACGGCGACGACGATCATGATGGAGACCGGGCTCCAGTAGCCGTACTCGCTGGTGATCGTCAGGCCCTCCCAGGCAAGGCCGTGGCTCGGGAAGAACGAGCCGAGATAGGCATCGACGCGGCGGAGCGCCAGGCCCGGGAAGATCGCGAACCCGATCAGGAAGGCGACGAACAGCATCTGCGGCAGGACGATCCAGAACGGGGCTTCCTTCAGGCGCCGGTGCTCGTCCTTGAGCTGGCCGAGGAAGATCGTGTGGATCAGCCGGAAGAGGTAGAGGAAGGCGATCGGGCCGGAGAGGAAGATGATCACCATCGGCAGCCGGGCGTCCGAACTCATGATCGCGTTGTAGAAGATCCACCGGCCGCCGAAGCCTGAGAGCGGCGGCACGCCGGACATGGCGATGATGCCGACGAGGACGGCGATGAAGGAGAGCGGCATCAGGGTGATGAGCCCGCCCATCCGGTACATCAGCTTGGTGCCGGTGCGCTTTGCGATGCCGCCGACGGAGAGGAACAGCATCGATTTGTAGACATAGTGGTTGATGACGAACATCAGCGCCATCAGCCAGCCGAGATGGTTCATCAGGGCAAGGCCGAAGAGCGCATAGCCCATCTGGCCGATGGAGGAATAGGCAAGCAGCCGCTTGGCGTCCTCCTGGAAGATCGCCATGAGGTTGCCGAGGAGCGCGGAGAGCGCGCCGATCCAGAGCAGCACATAGGTGAGCTCGACACCGTAAAACTGGGTCTTGCCCATGGTCATAAGCAAGATGAAGAAACCGTAGAGCCCGGCCTTCAAAAGGATGCCGGAGACCATCGGCGAGACGTCCGTCTCCGCCTCCGCATGGGCGCCCGGCAGCCAGATATGGAGCCCGATCGCCGCCGTCTTGGTCATGAAGCCGGCGGCAAGGAGGATGAAGACGTAAGGAGCAAAGGTCGCCGAGACGTCGGCAAGGCCTTGGAGGGCGAAGGGCTGGGTGCCTTGCGCGGCGACGGCAAAGCCGGCGAGGATCGCAAAGGCGCCGCCGAGGGAAAAGACGATGTAGGAGAGCGCGTGCGGTTCCGACTTCTTGCCCCTGAGGATCAGGAAATAGGAGCCGAGGGTGAGGATTTCCCAGGCCGCAAAGAAGCCGAACGAGTCTTCCGCGACGATCAGCATGGCGAGCCCGGCATACATCAGCATGGCGGACGGGTAGAAGCCGATGCGGCGGCCGTGCGTTTCGAAGCTCGCCAGCAAAATGACCGCGCCGCCGATCAGGATGATGACGCCGAAGATAAGCCTCAGCGGGTCGTAACCCGGATAGCTGACCAGGAACCAGGCGACGAGACCGGCAATCGCAATCGCGTTCTTGACCTTCGCCGGTAGCCAGTCGAGGGCAAGGAAGGAAAGCGCAAAGAGCAGCGGCAGCGCCGTCAGCACATTGCCGAGACCGGAGAGGTCGCCCCAGAGGTAACCGAGCCCCCAGCCGGCGGCGACGGCGATGAGCACCACGCCGATCTTGTGCAGCGACAGATCGACCTGCTGCGCCGGTGCCTCGCGCTTCAGGGCATAGCCGAACCACCTGAACAGGTAGCCGGCCTCGATGAGGGCGCCGAGGAGGATGAGCCCGAGCACCAGATAGCGGCCGTCGGCGGCGAGCGCATGGGCGAGCTGCCACTTCGCATAGAAGCCCGGGAAGGGCGGCAGGCCGACGAGCATCGCAACGAAGGAGGCAAAGGCGAACAGCAGCACCGGGTGGTGCTTCAGCTCGGCCCAGGACGTCAGCGCCCGCTCCGGCAGGGTGCCGGAGAGCCAGTAGAGCCCGGCCTTGGCGACGGCATGCGCCAGAAGGATGCCGCCGGCGATGAAGAGATACTGGTCGCCCAGAAGGTCCTTCTGGCCGATGACGGCGAAGACGAGCCCGATCTGGGCAACGGACGAATAGCCGAGCAGCCGCCGGTCGCTGGTTTGCGACAGCGCCAGCACATTGGCGGCAACGAAGGTGGAAAGCCCGATGGCGGTTGCCACCGGCAGCCAGGCCGGCCCGCCGATGAGGAGCGCCTTGTCGACCGCGTAGAGCGATGCCGCGCCGGCAGCGGCGGAAAAGATCGCGGAGAACGCCGGATGGGCGGACTCGTAGATATCGAGCGCCCAGCCATTCGCCGGGAACGGCTTCAACTCGGCAACGAGGGCGATAAAGAGAAGGAAGAAGGCGAGCGCACCGGACTTCAGGAGCACCGTCGAATTGCCGGCGGCGGACGCAGCCGCGAGGTCGTCGATATTGAGCGACCCGCCGGCGTGGTAGAGGAAGATGATGCCGATGAGGAGCAGGATCGAGATCACCTGCGAGACTATCAAATATTTGAAGCCGGCAGACAGCGCCCGCGCGTCGTCGGACAGGAGCACCAGGCCGCCGGTGGAGATGACGGCAAGCTCGAAGAAGACGAAGAGGTTGAAGACGTCGCGGGTGAGCACGATGCCGGCGAACGACATGGTGGCGATGAGGAGCACCGCCATCGACCGCCGCCCGAGCCGCATCATCGGCTCTTTGAGGAACACGGCCGCAAGGAGGCCCGTGACCGTGATCAGCAGCGTCAGCGCGGCTTCCGCCAGCCCCATGCGCAGATTGATGGCAAAGGGCGGCTTCGTGCCGGCGGTGAAGATCTCGACCGGGCCGGTCGAGCCGGAGGACAGGGCGAACAGCCAGTCGGCCGCGATCCAGCTCATGACGGCGAGCGCGACAAGCGTGATCGCGTAGGCCGTAGCGCGCAGCCGATTGTCGAGGAAGGCCAGCAGGAACGCGGTGCCGAGGCCTATGGCGATGATCAGGATCGGGCTCACCCTTTTAGCTCCGTGAATTTGGAGATATCGAGCGTGCGTTTGGTCTCGTAGAGCTTGAAGGCGTAGGCGAGCATCAGCGCAGTGATGCCGAGGCCGATGACGATCGCCGTCAGCACCAGGGCCTGCGGCACCGGATCGATGATCCGCTCGGCGGCGTCGGCCACCGGCACGGCCGCGTCGAGGATCGGCGCGGTGCGCCCGGCGAGGTAGCCGACCGAGACCAGCACCAGGTTGACGCCGGTGCTGGCGATAGTGAAGGCGACGATCATCCTCAGGATGTTGCGGTTGGTGAGCGCGCCGTAGAGCCCCATCAGGATCAGCAGGAACCCGGCCGCCATGGAAACGAGGATCATTGCGGCTTCTCCGTCTCGGAAAGATTGACCAGCATGGAGCTGAACTCCGCCCCGACCTTAAGGCCGACCAGCGAATAGATGATCGGGATGGCGCCGGCCGAGAACAGCGATCCGAAATCGCCGAGCGGCAGGATGCGGTTGTCGAGGAAGCCGCCGGCGAGCACCAGGCCGAGGACGCCGATGGCCACGTAGAAGAGCCCCGACAGCGACTCCACCCGCGCGATCATGCGGTGGCCGAAGCGACGCAGGGGGTCGGTGAGGAGCAGCAAGAGCATCGACGAAGCGACGATGGCACCGCCCTGGAAGCCGCCGCCCGGCGTCAGATGGCCGTTGACGAAGACATAGACGCCGAAGAGGACGATCAACGGCACCAACAGCCGGCTGCCGGTATGCAGCAACTCGCCGGAGGGCGGCAGCACCCGCTGCGGCGTGCCCGGCTGATGGCGTGATTGAGCGAGTACCAGCGCGACGATCGCCGCCGTCAGGAACAGCACCGTCACCTCGCCGAGGGTATCGAGGCCGCGATAGGTGACGATGATCGCGGTGACGATGTTGGCGGCGCCGAGGTCATTGGCCGTGTTCTCCGCGTAGTAGCGCGCCGTCAGGTTCAGCTCCGTGTCGGGCGAATAACCCAGCAGCAGCCCGGCGAACACCGTGCCGAGGCCGAGCAAGAAGAAAACAGCGAGGGCGTGCCTAATCATGGTCCTGCTCCCCGCCGCCGACGCGTCCCAGCACGAAGAAGAAGAGGAAGGTGGTGAGCCCGCTGCCGATCGCCGCTTCGGTCATTGCAACGTCCGGCGCGGCAAGGATCAGAAACAGCACCGAGGCGAACAGCGAGACGGCGCCGGCCGACAGGATCGCCACCGGCAGGCTGTCGACGCGGATGGCAACGAACGCCGCCCCGATGGTGGCGAGCGCCACGACGACGCTCATGACGGGCAGGAACGCGCTCATGCCGTCTCTCCCGTATCGTCGGCGAGCCGGTCGACCTGAACCTCATGCGTCTGCGCCACCCTCGTGCGATGCGCCGCGCGCGCCAGCACCTGGGATGACAGCGGATTGGTGAACAGCAGAAACAGGCCGATGAGGAGCAGCTTCAGCGTCCAGGCCGGCTCAAGGAGGGCGACGCCGGCAAGGGTCAGGAGCGTGCCGAGGGTCGTCGTCTTGGTGCCGGCCTGGATGCGGTTGAAGGTGTCCGGCATGCGGTAGAGGCCGAGCCCGCCGAGAAGCAGGAACACGGTGCCGGCAACGAGCACGAGGGCGCCGAGAAGGTCGAGCATCACGACGCTCCTTCCAGGTAGCGGGCGATGACGATGACGCCGAGGAAGGAGAGAAGCGCGTAGACCAGCGCCACGTCGAGATAGATGACCCGGCCTTCGACCAGCGCCACCAGCACCATGCCGGTGATGGCGATGATGGTGAGAACGTCGAAGGCGATGACCCTGTCGACGGCGCGCGGTCCCTTGACGAAGCGGAACAGCGCCAGGAGGAAGGCCGCGCCGGCGATGACACCGGCGACGGTGATCAGGACCTCAACCATACATGACCTCAAGATAGCGCTCGAAGCCGGCGACGATCTTTGCCGTCGCCCCCTCATTGTCGGTGGCGTCGACCGTCACCCAGTGCACGTAGAGCCATTCGCCGGTGAGCTCGACGGAGAGTGTGCCCGGCGTCAGGGTGATGGAATTGGCGAGCAGCAGCCGGCCCATCGGGCTTTTCAGCTTCGTCCTCACCTTGACGATGCCCGGCTTGATCGGCAGCTCCGGCGACAAGACGATGCGGGCAAGCGCGATGTTCGAGCGCACGAGCTCCCGCAGGAAATAGAAAACGAAGAGGATGGAGGCGGTGAAGGAGCGCGGCACCGGCTGAAAGTGCGACAGGAACGACAGCCCGTCGGTGTAGAAGAGGACGATGGCAATCGCAGCCGCGGCGCCGACGGCGAGCGTTCCGGGCGCCAGCGTTCCGTTCAGAAGAATCCAGAACAGGAGCAGGGTCGCGAAAAGCTCGGCCGAATTGCGCACCCTGCCCATTGCGGCGTCTCCCTTAAGGCAGCCCCTCTTGCCCGCGCATCGCATCCGGTCGCAAGCCCTTGGACGGGCGGGAACGGCGGCGGATCCGAAAATTCAGTCAGCGGCAAACCGGCGGAAGGGGATGGTCAGGAGGAGGTGCCGAGTCGCCCGATGCGAGGATCAGCCTTTGGTATCATCTATTAGAAATCAATAACATTCGGAAATGATACTATATCCTCGGTCAAATTCGCGCGGAAAGGTCAGCACTACAGACGCGAATCCGCGGAAATCCCGGCGGTTTCCACGGGTCACACCGGTGCGCTCAGCGCCCGAACCCGGAGGTCGCGGGCAGCCAGGTGGCAAGTTCGGGAAAGGCGATCAGGCAGGCCAGCCCGCCGATCATCAGGGCGACGAAGGGCGCCGCGCCGCGCACGACATCGGAGAGCGGCGCGTCGGTGATGCCCTTGATGACGAAGAGGTTCATGCCGACCGGCGGGGTTATCAGCGCCAGCTCCAGATTGATCATCAGGAGAACCCCGTACCAGATCGGGTCGATGCCGAGCTCGTGCATGGTCGGCAACAGGATCGGCGTGGTGATCAGGATGATGGAGATCGTCTCCAGGAACATGCCGAGGACGAAGACGAGGCCCATCACCGCGACGATGAAGCCGATCGGCCCGAGCCCCAGATTGGCGACCATCTCCGTGACGCCGACCGGCAGGCGGATGATGGTGATGGCATGGCCGAACATCGCCGCCCCGGCGATGATCATGAACACCATCACCGAGGTGCGCATGGTCTGCTGCGCGCAGGCCCAGAGATCGGAAATGCCGAAATTGCGGTAGGCAAGGACGGCAACGGCAAGCGCATAGACACAGCCGGCGGCGGCGGCTTCCGAAGCGGTAAAGATGCCGAAATAGATGCCGCCCATGACGACGGGGGGCGCCATCAGCGCCCAAATCGAGCGCTTCGTCGCTGCCACCATCTTTGAGAACGCCGCCATTTCCGGCGCCTTGACGCCGGCGCGCCGCGTCGCCTGGACGACGCAGAAGATCGAAAACACCAGCGCCATCAGGACGCCGGGGATGATGCCGGCAAGGAACAGCGCCCCGATCGAGACCTCCGAGACGATGGCATAGAGGATCATCGGCCCGGACGGCGGGATGAGGATGCCGAGCGTGCCGCCGGCGGCGACGACGCCGAGCGCATCGCGCGTCGGATAGCCGAACCGCTTCATCTGCGGCACGGCGCTTGAGCCGACGGAAAGGGCGGTGGCGACCGAGGAGCCGGAAATCGCGGCGAAGATGGTGCAGGACAGCACGGTGGCGACACCGAGCCCGCCGCGGATATGGCCGACGACGGTGTGCGCGAACTCGTAGAGGTCGTCGATCACCTTCGCCCGGATCATGATCTGCGCCATCAGCACGAACAGCGGGATGGCGGTCAAAAGGTCCTTGTTGAGGTGCGAAAAGACCGTGTCGGCGACCGCCGAGACGTCGCCCTCGAAGATCAGCAGGATCGCCGTCGCCATCAGGCCGAGGGCGGCGAAGATGGGAATGCCGATGAGAAGCAGGAGGATCAGCCCGGCAAAGACGACAACCGCGGTCATTCCGCGTCCTTCCCGGCAAGGTGGCGGATGAGGATGGCGAGCGCGACGAGGATGAGGAGCCCGGCGCCGATCAGCATCGGGAGCTGCGGGATCCAGGTCGCCACTTCCAGATAGCCCGGTGAATAGGAGCCGAAGTCATAGGCAAAGGAGATGGAGTCCCAGGTGCTGACGGCGAGCACGACCGCAAAGCCGATGACGGCGAGATTGGCGACGACGGCAAGCAGCCGCTTCAGCCCTGGCCCGACCCGGTCGGTGACGAGGTCGATGGCGATGTGCTCGCCGTGCCGGAGCGTTTCCGCCGCCCCCAGCATGACCAGCGCGACCAAGAGGTAGCCGGCGAGTTCGTCGCCCCATTTCAGCGGTGTATCGAGGAAATAGCGCTGCAGGATCGCATAGACGACCAGCACCATGACGGCCAGCACGAGCGCGGAGGCAACGATGCCGCCGAGCCAGGCCGGCCAGGTCAGGAAGCCTTTCGGCAAAGAGGGGGCGTCCTGCGCCCCCTCGCCGTGTTCGTCGTCGGACATGGAGCCCCTAAAGCTTGCCGATCAGCTCGATCAGCTTCTTGGCGTCGTCATTGTCGGCGAACTTCTCGTCGAAGGCCGGCCGCATGGCGGCTTCCAGCGCGTCGATCTCTTCCTCGGTCGCGATGTGCACCTCGGCGCCCTTTTCGCGGAGCTGGTCCGGCGCCTTGGAGGCGGCTTCCGTGGAGGCCTCGATGGCCCATTCCGCCGCCTTGTCGCCGGCCGCCTTCAGCGCCGCCTTGTTGGCGTCGGAAAGCCCGTCATAGAATTTCGGGTTCACGTAGCCGTGGAAATAGACCGAGATCACCGGCAGCACGACGAAGTGGTCCTGCACCTCGTAATATTTGCGCGAGACGGCGGCGGCAATGTCGGTGAGGCCGGCATCGATGACGCCGGTGGCGAGCGCCTGGTAGACCTTGGAGCCGGACATGGAGCTGGGCGCTGCGCCGAGCGCTTCCAGCGAGGCGTTGAAGGACGGCTCCAGGCCGCGGATCTTCACGCCGTCGAAGTCTTCAGGCTTCAAGAGGTATTTGTCGTTGGAAGTGAACACCGAGGTATTGGTGGTGAACAGCCAGACGACGTTCTTCAGGCCCTTGTCCTCAAGCTTTTCATCGAGGAACGCGGCGGCTTCCGACTCCGGCCATTTGCGCCAGATGTCGAGATCGCTGAAGGCGAACGGCGCCATGGTGACGTTCATGATCGGCAGGGTCTTGCCCCACTGGAAGTTCACCGAGAACGCGCATTCCACGTCGCCCTTGGCGGTCGCGACGATGTTCTCGCGCGCGCCGACGAGGCTGCTGGCGCCGAATATCTGCACATCGATATCGCCGTTCGACTGCTTCTCGACCTCTTCGGCCCAGCGGTCGATGACCTTGGCGATGTGGTGGCCCGGCGGAAGCTGGTGGCTGCAGCGCATGGTCTCCGCCGCCATCGTCGCCGTCGACGTGGCGGCGAGCATGCAGGCGGCGGCGAGAATGTGTGACAGCTTCATATGATCTCTCCCTGACTGTCGTCCTTATGCATCGGTGGGGTGGGATTGGCTAGAGCCGGTCAGTGCCGGTAGGTGACCGTCGCCGGAAGGCCGGCCCTTGCGAGCGCGCCGTAGAGCGGCTCGTCCGGCATTTCGGTCTTCAGGATCTCGCGTACCGGGAACAATGCCTCAAGGTCGATGCCGGTGGCAAAGCCCATCGTCTCGCACAGATAGACGAGGTCCTCGAAGACGACATTGCCGGTGGCACCCGGCGCAAAGGGGCAGCCGCCGAGGCCGCCGATGGACCCGTCGAGGATGCGCGCGCCGGCATTGAGGGCCGCCGCCGCATTGGCGATGCCCATGCCGCGGGTATCGTGCAGGTGCACCGAATAGGGAGTATCGCCGCAGAGTTTGCCGATATCCTCACACAGCTCTTCGACCTGCTTGGGACCGCAGAAGCCGACCGTATCGGCGATGCCGACGATGTCGGCGCCGGCCTCGAGGCAGGCCTCCGAAAGCCGCACCACCTCGGCGGGGTCGACGGGACCTGCGATGGAACAGCCGAATGCCATGGAGATCGCGGCCATCACCAGCGGCCGCTTCGGCGCGCCGGCGGCCTTTTCGGCCGTACTGCGAACGAGATCGATCGCCGCCGCGCGCGAGCGGCGCATGTTGGCCTGGCTGTGCTCTTCCGTTGCCGAGACGACGCACACCACCTCGTCGACGCCGGACGCCATCGCATCGTCCGCGCCGCGCTCGTTGAGGGCGAGCGCCGCCGAGCGTGCGCCCTCAAGGCCGGCGATGACGCCGATGAGCTCGCGAAGGTCGGCGAATTGCGGCATCCGGCTGGCGGGCAGGAACGAGCCGACCTCGAAATGCCTCACGCCCGCACCATGCGCCCGCTTGATCCATTCGGCCTTGCCCGCGGTCGAGGGAAAGGCCTTCACCAGTTGCAGCCCGTCGCGCAAGCCCACCTCGCGCAAGGAGACGCGGGCCCGGGGGTAGATCTCGCTCGCCCGGCTCATGCCGCCTCCCCCTTGGATGCGCCGCGCGCGGCCGCGATTTCCTCTTCGGAAAGGCCGAGTTCCGTCAGCACCTCGGTGCTGTCGGCGCCGATGTCGGCGAGGTATTCGCCGTGGCAGGTGAAGGACTGGCCGTCGATCTCCACCGGCAGGCCGGGCGCCCGGAAGGTGGTGCCGTCGGCCATCGTCGTGGTGATGAGACCGCCGGGCCGGTTGACGTGGGGGTCGTCATACATCTCCGCCGGCCGGGCGATCGGCGAGAACGGAATGCCGGTCTCCTCGAAGGCGACGGCCAGCTCGTCGAAGTCGCGCTTGGCGATCGCCTTGGCAAAAATCGGCACGGTCCACTCGCGGGCATCGATCTGCGCCATGCGCGACTGCAGGTCGGGATGGTCGAGAAGCTCCTGCAGCTCCAGGATCCGGCACAGGATGCCCCACTGGCCCTCGGTGACGGCGCCGACGAAGATCTGCCGGCCGCTCACCGTCTCGAAGATGTCGTAGACCGGCCAGGAGAAATCCCGTTCCGGCATCGGCGGCGCCTCGCGGCCCTCGATGTCGAACTGCACCATGTGCTGGGCGACGAGCAGCAGGCAGTTCTCGAAAAGGCCGACGCGCACGGCGCGGCCCTTGCCGTCCTTGTCGCGCTCGAACAGGGCCGCCAGCACCGACAGGGCGCCGAAGAGGCCCGCCATAATGTCATTGGCGGAGGACCCGATGCGCAGCGGCCGGCCGGTCGGTCCGGTCATATAGGCCATGCCGGTCATCATCTGCACCACCTCGTCGAGCGCCGTGCGCTCCTTATAGGGGCCGTGCAGAAAGCCCTTGCAGGAGGCAACGACGAGGCGCGGATATTTCTCGCGCAGCATCTCCGGCGCAAAGCCCATCTTGGCGAGCGAGACGTCGCGAAAGTTTTCCACGAACACGTCGGCGGTCTTCAAAAGCTTGTCGAGGGCGGCGCGGCCGGCGTCGGACTTCAGGTCCAGCGTCACCGACTTCTTGCCGCGGTTGAAGGTCGGAAAGAACCCCCGGCCCATGCCGGTGAGGTCGCGGGTCTTGTCGCCCTCCGGCGGCTCGACCTTGATCACCTCCGCGCCGAGGAAGCTTAGGAACATCCCGCAGGACGGTCCGAGAATCATGTGGCTCATCTCCACGACGCGGACGCCGTCGAGCGGTTTGAAAGCTGGTTCCATGGGCTCCCTGCCCTTGTTGCTCTTGTTGACGAGCGGCGGAGTTTAGTGTTGCCGGTTCATTTTCGAAATTCTATTGATTCGAACTCATCATTCGAAAAAACAGAACGCAAGATGGACTCCCGCCAGCTCCGTTACTTCGCCGCGATCTTCGAGGCCCGGTCGCTGTCGCGGGCCTCCGAGGCGCTTCATATCGCGCCCTCGGCCCTCAGTCACCACCTCGCCAACCTGGAAGAGGAACTGGCGACCGCGCTTTTTGTCCGAAAACCCCGCGGCATGCAGCCGACGGCGGCGGGCGAGCGGCTGTTCGGGCATGCGCGGGTGATCCTGCGTGCGATCGCCAGCGCCGAGCGGGACGTGCGCGACGCCGGCCGGGAGATCTCCGGCGAGGTCGCCGTCGGCATGGCCTTTTCCGCGGTCAAGACCATCGGCGTGCCGCTCCTGGAAAAGGTCGCGTGCGACTATCCGAAGCTGCGCCTTGCCTTGTCGGAAAGCCTTTCCGGCGCCACGCTCATGGAGCTGATGGCCTCGGAGATCGACCTTGCCATGGTCTACAACCCGCCGCTCGATCCGCGCCTGCGCTCCCAGCCGCTCCTTGAGGAGCGTATGGTCTGCATCGGCCGGGCCGACGTCATCGGCGATACCGAGGAACCGCTCGCCTTCGACGACCTTCTGGACCTGCCGATCATCCTGTTGCGCCGTGGCAACTCGGCGCGGGCCATCGTCGACGACGCGGCGCTCCTGAAAAGGCTCGAGGCCCGCGCCCGGCTGCACCTCAATTCGGTGCAGGCGATCACCGGCTCGCTGCTCGCCGGCCTCGGCTGCGTCATCGGCACCCGGCACCTCATGCGCGAGCACCTGGAGGCCGGCCGGCTGATGGCCCGGCCGATCGTCGCCCCGGAGCTTTCCCGCACGCTCTGCCTGTGCGAATTGTCGGAGCGCCCCGCCACCTATGCCCGCGAGACCGTGCGCCAGCTTCTTATGCACTTCGTTCTCGATGCCATCGCCCGCGGCCTCTGGGACGCCCGCGCCGTCGACAAGTAGATTCAAAGGAACGTTCAAGCCATGAAGCTCGACCTCGACCCGATCGGCACCGTGCGCGGCGGCCGCGATGTCCCCGAAGACGACGACTGGGGCAAAAGCCTCTGCCGGCTGGAACTCGACGCGGAGCGCTTTTCCGAAGACGCGCTTTACGGCCTTGCCGACTTCTCCCATGCCGAGGTGGTGTTCGTGTTCGACCGGGTGCCGGACGAAAAAATCGTCGCCGGCGCCCGCCACCCGCGCGGCCGCAAGGACTGGCCGCTGGTCGGCATCTTCGCCCAGCGCGGCAAGAACCGTCCGAACCGCATCGGCGTCTCGGTCTGCGAGATCGTCGCCGTCTCCGGCACCACCGTCGAGGTCCGCGGCCTCGACGCCATCGACGGCTCCCCGATCCTCGACATCAAGCCGGTGATGAAAGGCTTTTTGCCCCGCGGTGACGTCCGCGAACCGGACTGGGCGGCGGAGATCATGAAGAATTACTGGAAGGCTTGAGGCGGGCTTTTTATGGAGGTCGACCTCGTGATCGTCGTTCCGTTGCCGAAGCGTCGGCGCTATTTACGCTGCCTCATCCCATCGGATGTCCATTCGGCCGAACAAATCGCAACCGACCGCTTTCAGAGCGAGGTCCATCTGGTCCAAACCGGTTCCGTGATCGAGTTTGAACAGGCGGTCCACCTGCTCCCTGTGCTTCCATCCCAGTCGGCGCTGCAGCTCAGCTCGCGAGACATTTTGCTCGAAGCAGAGCATGTATAGGACGGTTTTTAGCCAAGTCAGGGCGGGAAGTTGAACCGTATACTGAGAGGCATCTTCCGGATGCGGGACGGGGATGCGTTGTTTGGCGGCAATCCGCGCGGCGATCGCTTCTTCGAGTGCATTTCGCCCGTTGCACATTGCGGAATCGAGGTCTTCGCCAAATGTGGCGACCTCCGGGAAATCCGGTGACGTGACGAAAAACGTTTCGTTGTCGTCCATGGAGAGGTCCAAGCGGAACCAATTCATAGCTCGATCTCCAAATCCTTCAGAATTTTGTTGACGAGTCTGGTACCCAGCTCCTTTCGGGAGCCGTGCATCGGCAACTGGCTCGTGCGATCTCCTCGGCGAATCGTCTTGTGACCGCTACCGCCCTTGTGGGTTTCAAACGAACAGCCATGCTTTTTGAGCAGCTTCTCAAGCTCTCTTGCATTCATAATTTAGGCCGTAAAACGTTTTTGTGAAACTCCACAAAAACGTGAACAATCTAATCAAGCATGTCAAGCGTGTATTTGTAGGCCGTAAACACCCTGTGATTTTATCGGATTGCTCAATAGGAGACGAGCGTCGTTACCGAGCTTCGCTTTGTCAGTGAGTTCGTGATCGAGTCACACCAACGGCCAATTTCAAACGGAAACAGACCCCTAAAACGCCCGCATTGACTCCTTTCAGCGGCGGTGCTTTCATAGAACAAAATGGGAACATTTAAAACCACGAGCAGGCCATGCCGACGGAACTCGACCGGCTGCGCGCGAAGCTGTCGGCTTTCGCGCGACACCCCATGCACGACCCTGTCCCCTCGCCCGGCGGAGAAAGGAAAACCGGGCTCGGCCCGGCCGATCTCGACCGGTTCTTGGAAGGCGGGCTCGGCCGCGGCGCGCTGCATGAGATCTTTGCCGCCGGCCCCCTCGACGCCGGCGCTGCGGCCGGCTTTGCCGCCGCCCTCACCCGGCGCGTGCTCGACGACGCCTCGGCCGAAAAAAACGGCACGGACAAGACCGTCGTCTGGGTTCGCCAGGCCTTCGTCAATGTGGAGGCGGGAAGCCTCTACGGCCCCGGTCTTGCCGGCCTCGGCCTCGATCCGGCCGACCTCGTCCTTGTCGAGGCGAAAGATCCCCTCGGCGTCCTCAAGGCGGGGCTGGAAGCGGCGCGCTGTTCCGCGCTCGGCGCCGTCGTCATCGAGCCCTGGGGGGCGCCGAAGGTGCTCGACTTCACCGCCTCGCGCCGCCTGGCGCTCGCCGCCTCCGAGGCCGGCACCACCGTCCTCCTGTTGCGCCTGCAGGCGGAGCCCCAGCAGAGCGCGGCCGAGACCCGTTGGCGCGTTGCCGCCGGCCCCTCCCGGCCGCTCGCCGCCAACGCCCCCGGGGCCGCGGCCTTCACCATCGAGCTGTTGCGCCATCGCACCGGTCCCGCCGGCCGGCGCTGGCATCTGGAGTGGGATCATGGGCAGTGTCTCTTTACCCAACCCGCGCGCCGCGCGCCGCTACCTCGCCCTGTGGTTTCCCTACCTCAGCGCGGATCGCATCCAGCGCCGCTCCCGGCAGAACGCACCCGCACCGGCACGTGAGAAAGGAGCCCCGCTCGTCTTCATCGAAAAGGACCGCAGCGCGCTCCGCCTTGCCGCCGGTGACGCCCGGGCCGAAAAGCTCGGCCTTTGCCCCGGGCTGGCGCTCGCCGATGCCCGCGCCCGCATTCCGGAGCTTGAGGCCGTGGAGATGGACCGCGCCGCCGACGCGGCGTTCCTGGAGCGCATCGCCGATTTCTGCGACCGCTATACGCCGCTGGTCGCCCTCGATCCGCCCGACGGCCTTATCCTCGACATCACCGGCTGCGCCCATCTCCTGAACGGCGAGGACCGTCTCCACGCGGACATCAAAAAGCGCCTTGCCGCATTGGGGATCACCGTACGGGCAAGCATCGCCGGAACGCCCGAGGCCGCAAAGGCCCTCGCCCGCTTCGGCCGCGAAAGAATCGTCCCGGCCGGCGGCGAGCCCGACGCCGTCGCTCCCCTTCCCGCCGCCGCCCTCGATCTCGCGCCCCAGACCGTCCAGGCGCTGTCGCGGGCGGGCCTGAAGACCGTCGGTGCCCTTGCTGAGCGCCCGCGCCCGCCGCTCGCCGCCCGCTTCGGTGCCGACCTTGTCGCCCGCCTTGCCGGCGTCCTCGGCGAGCGCGACCTGCGCATCACGCCGCGCCGGCCGATGCCGCCGACCATGGCCGAGCGGAGCTTTGCCGAACCCATCGGCCTTGAAGCCGACATGCTGGAAGCGCTGCGGAGCCTTGCCAGCCATGTCTGCGGGAGCCTTGAGACCCGCGGCGAGGGCGGGCGCAGCTTCGAGGCCGCCTTCTTTCGCACCGACGGCCGGGTCTTTCGCATCGGCATCGAGACCGTGGAGCCCCAGCGCGATCCGGCCGTACTGATACGCCTCTTCAGGGAACGCCTCGGCGCCCTCCCCGACCCGCTCGACCCCGGCTTCGGCTTCGATTTCATCCGCCTTGCGGTCATCGCCAGCGAGCCGGCCGCAATGCCCCAGACGAGCCTTGACGGCAGCGAGGCGGCCGAGCAGGAGGTGAGCGATCTCATCGACCGGCTGATCGCCCGCTTCGGGCGCGACGCTGTGCGCCGCTTCGTTGCCGTCGACAGCCACATCCCCGAGCTTGCCGCCCGCACCGTCCCGGCCCTCGGCGCGGCCGAGGACGGCACCCCTTGGATACCACCGGAGGCCCAAAGCCGCCCGATCCACCTGTTCGATCCGCCCCAGCCGATCGAGACCCTTGCCGAGGTGCCGGACGGCCCGCCCCTGCGCTTCCGCTGGCGCCGCGCCATGCACGACATCGCCCGCGCCGAGGGGCCGGAGCGCATCGCAGCGGAATGGTGGCGCGCCGACGGCCTGACCCGCGACTACTACCGCGTCGAGGACGGCGCCGGCCGGCGCTACTGGGTGTTCCGCGAGGGGCTCTACGGGCTGGAGGCGGAGCGGCCGCGCTGGTTCCTGCACGGAATTTTTCCATGACCGCCTATGCCGAACTGGCCGCGACCAGCAACTTCTCGTTTTTGCGCGGCGCCTCCCACCCCCAGGAACTTGTCGCCGAGGCGCTGCGCCTCGGCCATACCGGCCTCGGCATTGCCGACCGCAACAGCGTCGCCGGCGTCGTCCGCGCCCATGGCGCCTTCAAGGACCTGGAGGCGAAGCTGCAGGCAAAGACCGGCCGGCCGGTGCCACTCCCCTTCCGGCTTGCCGTCGGCAGCCGGCTGGTGTTTTGCGACGGCACACCGGAAATCCTCGCCTATCCCCAGAACCGCACCGGCTGGGCCTCCCTCTGCCGGCTTTTGAGCCTCGGCAAGCTGCGCGCGGAAAAGGGCGACTGCCTCATCCGGATCGACGACCTCCTCGCGGCCCTCGGCGACCTCCTCCTCGTCGTCATGCCCGGCGAGGGGGCGCTAGAGTCCGATTCAGGACCACACTCGGCCGAAACATCCGCTCCTTCGTCCCAATCTCCCTCAGGCGTCATTGCCGGGCTTGACCCGGCAATCCATTCGGACTTTCAGAACGCTCCGGCAGCGCCGCGTGGACCACCGGGTCGAAGCCCGGTGGTGACGCAGAGTGGAGAGCAAACGGGCGAGAGGGACATCCTCTTCTCCACCCTTAGCCGCCTAATCGATGCCGCGCCCGGCGCCGTCTGGCTCGCCGCCTCCATGCTCTATCGCGGCGACGACCGGCGCCGACTTATTGGTCTCAAGACACTCGCCGAGGAAGCGGGCGTGCCGCTCCTTGCCGTCAACGACGTGCTCTATCACCGGCCGGAGCGGCGCCCCCTGCAGGACGTCGTCACCTGCATTCGCGAGGGGTTAAAACTCGCCAGCGCCGGCCGCCGCCTCAACGCCAATGCGGAGCGCCACCTGAAATACCCTGAGGAGATGGCCCGCCTGTTCCGCGACGCCCCGGAGGCGATCGCCGAGACCGGCCGGCTGCTGGAGCGTATCGACTTCTCCCTCGACGAGCTCTGCTACGAATACCCCGAAGAGATGATCCCGCCGGGAAAGAGCCCGCAGGGCTGGCTGGAGGAACTGACCTGGAAGCGCGCGCGCTGGCGCTATCCGGACGGCGTTCCGGCAAAGGTCGAAAAGCTCCTCATCGACGAACTGACGCTGATTTCCGACCTCGACTACGCCCGCTATTTCCTCACCATCCACGACATCGTCCGCTTCGCCGAGGACCGCGGCATCCTCTGCCAGGGCCGCGGCTCCGCCGCCAATTCCGCCGTCTGCTACGTGCTCGGCATCACTGCCGTCGACCCGGCCGAGCACGACCTTTTGTTCGCCCGCTTCATTTCCGCCGAACGCAAGGAGCCGCCCGACATCGACGTCGATTTCGAGCACGAGCGGCGCGAGGAGGTGATCCAGCACATCTACCAGCGCTACGGCCGCGAGCGCGCCGGCATCGCCGCCACCGTCATCCGCTACCGGCCGAAGAGCGCCATCCGCGAGGTCGGCAAGGTCTTCGGTTTGACCGAAGATGTCACCGCCCGCCTTGCCGGCACGGTCTGGGGAAGCTGGGGCGACAACAAGGGCGCGCTCCGGGTGCGCGAGGCCGGACTCGATCCGGAAAACCCGCTGATAAAGCAGGCCGTCGACCTTGCCGGAACCCTGCTCGGCTTTCCCCGCCATCTCTCCCAGCATGTCGGCGGCTTCGTGCTGACCCGCGGCCGTCTCGACGAGCTGGTGCCGATCGGCAATGCGGCGATGGCGGACCGCACCTTCATCGAATGGGACAAGGACGACATCGACACCCTCGGGCTGATGAAGGTAGATGTGCTGGCCCTCGGCATGCTGACCTGCATCCGCAAATGCTTCGAGCTGATGCGGGGCCATTGCGGCCTCGACCATGATCTCGCCAGCATCCCGCAGGAGGACGGGGCGGTCTACGAGATGCTGCAAAGGGGCGATTCCATCGGCGTCTTCCAGGTCGAAAGCCGGGCCCAGATCGCCATGCTGCCACGCCTGAAGCCGAAAGAGTTCTACGACCTCGTCATCGAGGTGGCGATCGTGCGCCCCGGCCCGATCCAGGGCGACATGGTGCACCCCTATCTGCGCCGGCGGAACGGCGAGGAGGCGGTGCACTTTCCCTCGCCCGCCCCGCCGCACGATCCGGACGAGCTTCGCAACGTGCTGAGCCGGACCCTCGGCGTGCCGCTGTTCCAGGAACAGGCCATGAAGGTCGCCATCGTCGCGGCGGAATTCACCGCCGACGAGGCCAACGGCCTGAGGCGCGCCATGGCCACCTTCCGCCATCTCGGCACCATCCACTCGTTCGAGGAAAAGATGGTCGAGGGCATGGTCCGGCGCGGCTATGAGCGCGACTTCGCCGAGCGCTGCTTCAACCAGATCAAGGGGTTCGGCGACTACGGCTTTCCGGAAAGCCACGCCGCCTCCTTTGCCAAGCTGGTCTACGTCTCCGCCTGGATCAAATGCCACCACCCGGCGGTCTTTGCCTGCGGCCTCCTCAACGCCCAGCCCATGGGGTTCTATGCCCCGGCCCAGATCGTCCGCGACGCCCGCGAGCACGGGGTCGAGGTGCGCGGCCCCGACATCAACGCCAGCTTCTGGGACAACACCTTGGAGGAGGCCGCAAGCGGCGCCCTTACGCTGCGTCTCGGCTTTCGCCAGATCGACGGGTTCCGGGAGGACTGGGCAAAGACACTGACGGACGGGCGGGAGGACGGTTACGGCGACGTGGAAACGCTCTGGCGCCGCACCGGTCTTCCCCATGGCGCGCTCAAAAAACTGGCCGACGCCGACGCCTTTCGCTCTCTAAAACTCGACCGGCGCGAGGCGCTGTGGGCCGTGCGGCGCCTGCCGGACGATGCGCCGCTGCCGCTGTTCGCCGCCGCCGAGGCGCGCGAGCTCGGCGAGGAGCCGCAAACGCTGCTGCCGGAAATGCCGATGTCGGAGCACGTCGTTACCGACTACCAGACGCTCAGGCTATCGCTGAAGGCGCATCCCTTGTCGTTTCTCAGAAAAAAATTCGCCGACGAAGGAATCATCCCCTGCGCCGGCCTCGCCGACCTGCCCGATGCCGCCTTTGTGCGCTGCGCCGGCGTCGTCATCATCCGCCAGAGGCCGGGCAAGGGCAACGCCATCTTCATGACGCTGGAGGACGAGACCGGCATCGCCAACGCGCTCATCTGGGCGCGCCGCTTCGAGCGGTTCCGGCGCGAGATCATGAGCGCCCGGCTCGCCGTCGTCGAGGGCCGCATCCAGAAGAGTACCGACGGCGTCATCCACCTGATCGCCAGCGCCGTCCGCGACCGCAGCGCCGACCTTGCCGCCCTGCAGGATGACGAGGTAGCGAGCGGCCCGCCGGCCCGCGCCCGCCACCCGCGCAACGTCCGCGTCATTCCGAAGTCGCGGGATTTCCACTGACACTCTACAAAGTTGTTATTTTCTAGATTTCAATTAAATTTGAATTTCCAGCTTGGGGGAAGACAATGGACCAGCAAGAATTAATTAGAGAGATCGAATTACAGAACCTTGAATATAATAATCAGCGTGAAATTCAAAAACAAAAAGATAGAGCAGAAATTTCAAATCAACTAATAAAAGGAAATTTGATAATAAATGGTGGTGGTGCTGTATCTTTATTGGCATTTATTCAATCATTAATAGACAAAAATTCACCCTCAAATTTGCTTCAATGGGCTAGTTTGTCAATAATAGCATTCTGCTTAGGATTGGCGTCGTGTGGTGCTTCAAATTACTTAAGAGTCGAAGTTTCTCATCACGATAGAGACCCAGATAGCAAGAAGAAGAATAGGAGAATTTCTTTATCAAAATTCCTACAATATTTTCCAATTATATTATTCATGATAGGCTGCTCTCTATTTTCTTATGCAGTAATGTACGAATATAGTTCACCCGAGATCAGTCCAACACCCGCGGCATTACCAGACGGGCTTCCAGCCCCGGAGACGAATTAACAAGCGTCAGCCCGCCGCCGGCGGCCTCGGCGATTTCCGACGCGATGGCAAGGCCGAGCCCGCTGCCGCCGCCGGCCTCGTCGAGCCGCCGGCCACGCGCCGTCATCTCCTGAAGCCGCGCTTGCGGAATTCCCGGCCCGTCGTCGCAGAGCGAAAGGCGCACCATGTCGCCGTCTACGACGGCCTCAATCGCCACCACGCCCGCTGCAAACCGCGCCGCGTTCTCCGCCAGCGCGCCGAGCGCCTCGGAAAAGTCGCCCTCGTCGAGCGCAACGGCAAGCCCCGGCGCGACGTCGATACGCCAGTCGAGCCGCCCGCCATCGGGCGTCCGCCGCAGCACGGCAACGATCCGCTCGACCGCCTTCGCCACATCCGCGCGCGCCTTGAAGGCGTGCGCCGCCGCCCGCGCGCGCACCAGCTCGCGCTCCACATGGCGCTGCATGGACCGCACCACCTGATCGATGTCCTCGGCCGCCTCAATCTCGCCCCGCGCCCTGAGGCGCTCCGCCTCGCCGAGGAGCGCCTGCAGCGGCGTCTTCAGCCCGTGGGCAAGGTCGCCGGCCCGCGCCCGGGCCCGGGCAAGGTCCGCCTCGCGGGCATCGAGCAGCGCATCGATCTCGCCGGCAAGCGGGCGCACCTCCAGCGGCCAGTCGGCGCCCATCCGCCGCGCCGCACCGGAGCGCAGTTCCGTCACCCGGCGCCCAAGGCTCGCAAGCGGCCTGAGGCCGACAGCCATCTGCACCCAGCCGGCCGCGATCAGCACCAGGGCAAGCAGCGCCAGATAAGGAATGATGTCGGCAAGGAAGGCCTGCTCAGCGGCCTCAAGCTCGCGCGCGTCCATGGCGACCGCCGCCCGCGCCGGCCCGCCGCCGAGCCGGGCCGGAAGCGTCACGCTCCTCTCCAGCGTCAGCAGCGTCTCGCCGGAGGGGCCGGCAAGGTCGTGCCGGTGCACCTGGCCGTCGGCAAGATCGTCTTGTGGCAGCGGCAGCTCGGCGTCCCAGAGCGAGCGCGAGCGCAGCAGCCGGCCGTCGGCAGAAATCTGCCAGTAGAGCCCGGCATAGGGTTTTGAAAACCGCGGATCGGCCGGCGGCGTCGCCAGCACGAGGGCCCCGTCGCGGAGCGCAAGTCCGGAAAGCACCTGGTCGAGCTGAACGGAGAGCTCGGCCATGGCGCGCCGCTCCACATGGGTGCCGAAGAGCGCGACGAGGCCGGCCGCGGCCAACGCCAGCGCAACGACGACGGCGACCGCGCCGGCAAGCACCAGCCGCAGGCGCAGCGACAGCCGCCTCACGATCCGCCTTCCAGGAAATAGCCGAAGCCCCGCCTGGTGCAGATCGCGCCTGCGCCGAGCTTGCGCCGAAGGCGCGCGATCACCGCCTCAAGGGCGTTGGCTTCCCGCGCGTCCTCGTCGCCGTAAAGGTGTTCCAGGAGTTCGGACGCCGGCACGACCCGGTCGCGGTTCAGCATCAGATAGGCGACGAGCCGGTATTCCAGCGCCGTCAGCGACAGCGGAACGCCGCGCCGCGACACGGTCATCCGGTTGGTGTCGACGGTGAGGTCGCCGAGGCTGAGGATGGCGCTGCCGCGCCCGGCGGCCCGGCGCATCAGGGCGCGCGCCCGGGCGACCAGTTCCTCCATGCGGAACGGCTTCGGCAGGTAGTCGTCGGCCCCGGCCTCGATCCCCTCCACCCGCTCGCTCCAGGCGCCCCGCGCGGTCAGCACCAGCACCGGCATCTCCCGCCCGCCGGCACGCCAGCGCTTCAGCACGCTGAGCCCGTCCATGCCGGGAAGGCCGAGGTCGAGGACGACGAGGTCATAGTCCTCCGTGTCGCCGAGGAACCAGGCGTCTTCGCCGTCGCCGCAGGTCTCCACGCGGAACCCCGCGCCCTCCAGCGCCGCTTTCAGATCGGCCGCGATGCGGGCGTCGTCCTCGACGGCAAGCGCCCGCATCAGTCGTCCTCCCCGCCGCGCGAAAGAATCCGGCCGGTCGCCGCATCGACCTTGATCTCGCGCAGCCGGCCGCCCTCACTCAGCACCTCCAGCTCATAGACATAGCCCTCGTGGCGGCGCTCGAACTCCACCTCGATGACCCGCCCGCCGAGCTTGTCCCCGACGATCGCAAGGATGCGTGCCAGCGGCAGCACGTCACCGCGCCGGAGCGCCGCACGCGCTTCGTCGTGGTCGCGCTCCTCGTGGTGGTCGCGGTCGGCGAGCGCCGGAAGACCGATGGCGACCGGGGCGGCGGCGAGCGCGACAAGGAGCAGAAAGGGCGGGATCAGGCGTTTCATGGCCCGCCATCCTCTACCGCCGGCAAGCTGACAGCAAGCTGACAGAAGGCGTCAGGCCGCCGTCAGCGCGGCTGGGCGACAAAGACCCCATCGCAGCGGCACGACCGCCGCTGCAACCGGATGAAAAGGAGACCGACATGATCCGCAAGATGCTTCTGCCCGTGGCCCTTGCTGCCGCCACCGGCCTTGCCGCCGCCAGCGCTCAAGCGTCCGACGACGGCGACGAGATGGCGGCGTCCGCGCCGCGCGCCGAATGGATGAGCGTCGATGCCATCGCCGCCAAGCTGAAGGACAAAGGCTACACGGTCCGCGAGATCGAGGCCGAACGCAACGGCTACGAGGTCGAGATGACCAGCGCCGACGGCATGCGCGTCAAGGCCTATCTCGACCCGATGACCGGCGAGCCGATGGAGCGCCGGGGTGACCTCGACTGATGGCCGCGTCCGAGAGCAACGGCACGATCCGGGTCTGGGATCCCCTCATCCGGATCGGCCACTGGATCCTGGTGGCGGCCTTCGCCACCGCCTATCTCACCGAGGGCGAGCCGGAATGGCTGCACACCTGGGCCGGCTACGCCATCGTCGCGACGGTGCTACTGCGCATCGTCTGGGGCTTCGTCGGACCGAAGCGGGCGCGATTTTCCGATTTCGTCACCGGGCCCGGCCGCGTTGTCGCCTATCTGAAGGGCCTCGTCTCCGGCAAGGCGGAACGCCATATCGGCCACAGCCCGGCCGGCGGGGCGATGGCCGTCGCCCTCCTCCTCTGCCTTGCCGTCACCGCGGTGTCGGGCATGGGACGCCTTGCCGCCGAGGAAGGCCGCGGCCCGCTCGCCGGCATCGTTGCCGCCGCGCCCGCCACCGAAGGCATGCGCGTCCACGGCGAAAAGGCAGAACACGAGGAATATGGCGAGCGCGGAGAGCACGGTGAAGGCGACGAGGCCGAGGGCTTCTGGGCAGGGACCCACGAGATCGCTGCCAATTTGACCCTTGCCCTCATCATCCTGCACATCGCCGGCGTTCTTTTCGCCAGCTACGCCCACCGGGAGAATCTGGCCCGGGCGATGGTGACCGGCGCCAAGCGAGCCTGATGCCAGAACAACGAGATGTGGCACAGATCGGGGTCGCGGACATCCGCGGCCCCCGCATGCTTTTAGGGGAGCAAGTCCGGAACCGTCAGTGGTCCGGCGGGCGTTGTGTCACGTATCCGAGGGGACAACGAACCTCCCCTCCCGAAGGTGATCCATGTCCGCCGACACCGGTGCCCCCGTCCTCCTCTGGTTCCGCCGTGACCTGAGGCTCGCCGACAACCCCGCTCTTGCCGCCGCCATCGACACCGGCCGCCCGGTCGTGCCGGTCTATGTCCGCGATGACGAGGACGCCGGGGACCGGGCGCCCGGCGGTGCCTCGCGCTGGTGGCTCCATGGATCGCTGAAGGCCCTCGCCGACGATCTGGCCTCGCGCGGCAGCCGGCTGATCCTGAGGTCCGGCAAGGCAGCCGATGTCCTCGACGACCTGCTGCAAGAGACCGGCGCCACGTCCGTCTTCTGGAACCGCCGTTACGAGCCCTGGGCGACCGCCCGCGACGAGGCCATCAAGACCTCCCTGAAGGAGCGCGGCATCGCGGCGAAGAGCTTCAACGCCGCCCTCATCCGCGAGCCCTGGGAGATCCAGACCAAGGACGGCGGCCCCTACAAGGTGTTCACCCCGTTCTGGAAGGCGCTGCGCGGCCTCGGCGACCCAGACCGGCCCGAACCGGCGCCGGACCGCATCCCCGCGCCGGACGCCTTGCCCAAAACCGAAAACCTCGATGACTGGAAGCTGCCGCCCGAAAAACCCGACTGGGCCGGCGGCCTGCGCCATACCTGGACTCCCGGCGAGAAAGGCGCGCAGGAGCAGCTCGCCAGCTTCGTCGACGAGGCGGTGATGGCCTATGACGACAAGCGCAATTTCCCGGGCACCGACGGCACCTCGCGCCTGTCGCCGCATCTCCATTTCGGCGAGATCGGCCCGCGCCAGGTCTGGCATGCGGCGATCGCCGCCGGCATGTCGGCCACCGGCCAGCCGATGCCGAAGGGCGTGGAGACGTTCCTCTCGGAGATCGCCTGGCGCGAATTCTCTTATCACCTGCTCTATCACTTCCCGACCATCCCCAAAGAGCCGCTCCGCCCGGAATTTGCGGACTTCGACTGGAAGGACGACGCGGAAGGTCTGAAGGCCTGGCAGGAGGGGCGGACCGGCTATCCGATCGTCGATGCCGGCATGCGCGAGCTCTGGGCAACCGGCTGGATGCACAACCGGGTGCGCATGATCGTCGCCTCCTTTCTCGTCAAGGATCTCCTCGTCCACTGGCGCGACGGCGAAGCCTGGTTCTGGGATACCCTCGTCGACGCCGATCTCGCCAACAACACCGCGAGCTGGCAGTGGGTCGCCGGCTCCGGCGCCGACGCCGCCCCCTATTTCCGGGTCTTCAATCCGGTCCTCCAGGGCGAGAAGTTCGATCCGGACGGCACCTATGTCCGCCGCTGGGTGCCGGAGCTGAAGGACCTTTCCGGCAAGGCCGTCCACGCCCCCTGGACCGCACAGCCGCTCGAACTGAAAGAAGCCGGAATCGCGCTCGGCCGCGACTACCCCGAACCCATCGTCGACCACGCGGTTGCCCGCAAGCGGGCGCTGGAGCGCTATCAGCGCATGAAGGACGGGAACGACTGATCCGGTAACCCTGTCGCGCAAAGAATCGCATTCGGCATGAAACTTTTTTCGCCGCCGCGAATTGCTCTTGCGACAACCGGAGGAGAAATCCCATGAAGAAAGTGATCCTGCCTGCCCTTGCCGCTCTGATGATCGCCGGCTGCACGACCACCGAACAGGGCGCCGTCGTCGGTGGCGCATCGGGCGCCGCGATCGGTGCCGCGACCAGCGGAACCATGGGCGGCGCCGTCGCCGGCGGTGCCATCGGTGCCGTTGCCGGCGGCCTCATCGGCCGTGCCGCCGAGCCGGGCTGGTGCTACTACCGCGACCGCTACGGCCGCCGCTATCGCGCCCGCTGCGACTACTGATCGCAAAGTGGCCGGAGCCGACAAGAGAGATGGGCGCCTGTGAGTGAGGGCGCCTATTCCATCACCGCGGTGCTCGACAGGACCTGCGAGATCGCGTCAGGCGAAGAGGTTTCCGTCGATGAGACGGTGACCTCCCTCGGCGCGGCGTCCCAGAGCGCGTTGATCCTGCTGCCGGCGCTGCTGGCGATCACGCCGCTCAGCGGCATTCCCGGAGCGTCGAGCTTTTTCGGGCTGACGATCGCCCTCGTTTCCCTGCAGATGCTCATCGGCCGGGACCACGTCTGGCTTCCCGGCTGGATCCTGAGGCGTCGGATATCCAGCGACAAGCTGAAGAGCGCTCTCGGTTTCTTGCGCCGTCCAGCGCGCTTCGTCGACCGCTACACCAGGGAACGTCTGCACCTGCTGATGAGCCCGCCGGCGCGGTCCCTGCTGCAGGCCGCATGCGTTGCCTGCGGCCTCGTCATGCCGTTCCTGGAAGTCATCCCCTTCACCTCGTCGATCGTTGCCGGGGCAGTCACGTTGTTCGCGGCCGCCCTCGTCGTCCGTGACGGGCTTCTGGCGGCAGGGGGAATTGTCGTCCTGTGCGTCGCCGCGACGGTGGTGGTCAGCGTCGTTACCCAATAAGCTCGCAAAAAAGCGCTCAAGAAAGGCACCCATGCTGGCCGACCTGAGCACTCCCACAATCGCCGCCGTGATGGCCGCTGCCGCGGCGGTCATTCTGCTGTGCGGCCTGCGCATGACGACGCTTGCCGACCGCATCGCCGACCGCACCGGCCTCGGAGAGGCGCTGATCGGCGGCGTCCTTCTCGGCGCCGCGACGTCGCTCTCCGGCGCGGTCGTCTCCCTGACCTCCGCGCTCAACGGCCACGCTTCGCTCGCCTTTGCCAACGGCATCGGCGGCATCGCCGCCCAGACCGCCTTTCTCGCCGTTGCCGACCTCGTCTATCGCCGCGCCAACCTGGAACACGCCGCGGCGGAACTCGCCAACGTCTTCCAGTGCGGGCTCCTGATCCTGCTGCTGGCAATCCCGTTCCTGGCGTCGACGACGCCGGAAATCACCCTCTTCGCGATCCATCCGCTGTCCTTCGCGATCCCGGCGATCTATGTCGCCGGCATCGTCGCCACGCGGCGCGTGCGCGAATACCCGATGTGGCAGCCGATCTCGACCGACGAGACGCGTGAGGACAGGCCCGAGGACGAGGACGACGCCCGACAGAGCCCGGTCGGCCTCATCGCCACCTTCGCCGTCCTCGTCGTGTTCCTGGCGGGCGCCGGCTGGACCATCGCGCGCTGCGGCGTCACGCTCTCCGACCGGCTCGGCCTGTCCGAGACCCTCGTCGGCGCCCTGATGACGGCGGTCATCACCTCCCTGCCGGAGCTGGTGACGACGCTGGCCGCCGTGCGCCGTGGCGCCCTGCAGCTTGCCGTCGGCGGCATCATCGGCGGCAACAGCTTCGACACCCTGTTCCTGACGATCTCCGACGCCGGCTACCGCGAGGGCTCGATCTACCACGCCGTCGGCAATTCGGACTTCTTCTGGAACGCCGTCGGCCTCGTCATGACCGCCGTCCTGCTCCTCGGCCTGTTGCTGCGCCAGAAGGAGGGCACGGCACGCATCGGCTTTGAAAGCCTTTTGCTCTTCCTCATCTTCGGTGGCGCCATCGGCCTGCAGGCGCTGTGGGGGTAGCTTTCAGCCATTCCCGATCCCATGCGTTTCCGCTATTGATCGAAATGCTTTCGATAGGGATCTGCTATGCTCGCCAAGCTGGAAATGCTGCTCGCGCTCGCCAAGGAGCAACATTTCGGCCGCGCCGCCCACAGCCTCGGCATCACCCAGCCGACCCTGTCGGCCGGCATCCGCCAGCTTGAGGAACAGCTCGGCGTCAAGCTGGTCCAGCGCGGCTCGCGTTTCGGCGGCCTGACCCCGGAGGGCCAGCGCGCCCTCGTCTGGGCACGCCAGATCGTCGGCGATTCACGGCGCCTGCGCGACGAGATGCGGTTTTCCAAGGAGGGTCTTTCCGGGCACCTGCGCCTTGCCGCCATCCCGACGGCATTGACCTGGGCCGCCAGGCTGACGTCCCACTTCACCGAAAAGCACCCCAATGTCAGCTTTACGGTCCTGTCGCGCTCCTCCATCGACATCCTGGCGATGCTGGAAAACCTCGATATCGACGCCGGCATCACCTATCTCGACAACGAGCCGCTCGGCCGCGTCGCCGCCGCCTCGCTTTACCGCGAGCGCTACGTCGTCATCTGCCCGGCCGACCACGCGCTCGCCATCCGCAGGCGACTGACCTGGAGCGACCTCTCGGGCGTCCGCCTCTGCCTTTTGACGCCGGACATGCAGAACCGGCGCATCATCAACCGCAACTTCATGGAGGCCGGCGTCGAGCCCGCCGCGCTGGTGGAATCCAACTCCACCATCGTGCTCGTCAGCCATGTGGTCGAGGGCGGCTTTGCCACCATCCTGCCGACTGACCTCGCCCGCTTCCTCGCCGTCGGCCGCGACCTGGCGCTCGTGCCGGTCGCCGACGGCGCCTTCGTGCCGACCGTCGGCCTCGTCGCCCTGCACCACGAACCCTACACGCCGGTGTTCGAGGCATTGCAGAAAATGGCCCGCTCGATCGCCGATCCGTCCTGACCTTTGATAGATATTTTCTATCGATCAACGGAATTCATGTATTGATATTCAAATAATTGATCGGGCAAATTGTCGCAAAAGACAATCGGGAGATGAAGATGTCCGAGGAGTACCCGCAGCCGACGGCTGAGGGCGTTCGATCATTGATCGAGGCCCGCATGCATCTGGAAGGCCCGATGCTGCCGATCGTTCACGCCATCCAGGCTGAGTACGGTTATGTGCCGGAGATGGCGCTGCCGCTGATCGCCGATGCGTTGAACCTGACAGCCGCCGAGGTCCACGGCGTCGTCTCCTTTTACCACGACTTCCGCCACGCCCCGACCGGACGGCATGTCGTAAAAATCTGCCGCGCCGAGGCCTGCCAGGCTTCCGGCGGCACGGCGATCGCCGAACATACCCTGAAGAAGCTCGGTATCGACTGGAATGGCACCACGGAGAACGGCGCCGTCACCGTCGAGCCGGTCTATTGCCTGGGCCTGTGCGCCTGCGGACCGGCGGCGATGGTCGACGGGACGGTCGTCGGCCGCGTCGACGACGCGCGCATGGACAAGCTCCTGGCGGAGGCCGGCGCATGAGGATCTACGTTCCCCTTGACGCCGCCGCCAAGGCGCTCGGCGCCGACGACGTCGCCGCCGAAATCCGCCGCGAGGCCGACGCCCGCGGCCTCGACATCGAGATCGTGCGCAACGGTACCCGCGGCATGGTCTGGCTGGAGCCGCTGGTGGAAATCGAGGACGAGGCCGGCCGGCGCGGCTATGGACCCCTCACCACCGACGACGTCCCCGCCCTCCTCGACGGCACGCTAGAGACCCTCGGCGACGTCGAAAAGATCCCCTTCTTTGCCCGCCAGACCCGGCTCACCTTCGCCCGCTGCGGCCTGATCGATCCGCTCAACATCGAGGATTATGAGGCCCATGGCGGCCTTGCCGGCCTCAGGCGTGCGATTGGCATGAGCTCCGAGGACATCGTCGAGGAGGTCAAGACCTCCGGCCTTCGCGGCCGCGGCGGCGCGGGCTTTCCGACCGGCGTAAAATGGGAAACGGTCCTCCACGCCAAGGGCGCCCAGAAATACATCATCTGCAACGCCGATGAGGGCGACAGCGGCACCTTCGCCGACCGCATGATCATGGAGGGCGATCCCTTCGTCCTCATCGAGGGCATGGTGATCGCCGGCCTCGGCGTCGGCGCCACGAAGGGCTATATCTACAGCCGCTCCGAATACCCCGATGCCAACGCCATCTTTGCCAAGGCCATCGACATCGCCCTTGAGCGCGGCCTCGTCGGACCGGACGTGCTCGGCTCCGGCCGCCGGTTCGATCTGGAACTGCGCATCGGCGCCGGTGCCTATGTCTGCGGCGAGGAAACCTCGCTGATGAACTCGCTGGAGGGAAAGCGCGGCGTGGTGCGGGCAAAGCCGCCGCTGCCGGCCTATCGCGGCCTTTTCAACAGGCCGACGGTCGTCAACAACCTGCTCTCCCTCGCGACCATCCCGGCAATCTTCGAAAAGGGCGCCGAACACTACGCCGATTTCGGCCTCGGCCGCTCCAAGGGCACGATGCCGATCCAGATCGCCGGCAACGTCAAATATGGCGGCCTCTTCGAGACCGCCTTCGGCATGCCGCTCGGCGAGTTGATCAACGAGATTGCCGGCGGCACCGCCTCCGGCCGGCCGGTCAAGGCCGTGCAGGTCGGCGGCCCCCTCGGCGCCTACATGCCTCGGGAGAAATTCGACACCCCATTCGGCTATGAGGAATTCGACGGCCAGGGCGGCCTCATCGGCCATGCCGGCATCGTCGTCTTCGACGACACGGTCGACATGCTACAGATGGCCCGCTTCGCCATGGAGTTCTGCGCCATCGAGAGCTGCGGCAAGTGCACGCCCTGCCGCATCGGCGCCGTCAGGGGCGTCGAGACCATCGACCGCATCGCCCATGGCGACCCGGACGCGCCTGCGCTCCTGGCCGACCTCTGCGAGACCATGCGCGGCGGCTCGCTCTGTGCGCTCGGCGGCTTCACGCCGTTCCCGGTGATGTCGGCGCTCACCCATTTCCCCGAAGATTTCTCAGCAGCACGGGAGGCCGCAGAATGACCAGACCGACGACGCTCCCCAACGACCGCGACATGAGCACCCCGGAACGGCACGGCGCCCCGGTGACCGTCACCATCGACGGCTTCGAGATCACCGTGCCGAAGGGCACCAGCGTGCTGCGCGCCGCCGCCGAAGGCGGCATCCAGATCCCCAAGCTCTGCGCCACGGACTCCATCGAGGCCTTCGGCTCCTGCCGGCTCTGCGTGGTGGAGATCGAGGGCAAGCGCGGCACGCCGTCCTCCTGCACCACTCCCGTCGCCGAGGGCATGGTGGTCCGCACCCAGACGGAAAAGGTGAAGAAAATCCGTAAAGGGGTGATGGAGCTCTACATCTCCGACCACCCGCTCGATTGCCTCACCTGCTCCGCCAACAACGACTGCGAACTGCAGGACATGGCCGGCATGGTGGGCCTGCGCGACGTGCGCTACAAGCCCGCGAACGGCAACGGGCTCGCCAACCATTTCACGCCGCGCGAGGCCTCCGGCGAGGCCAACGCGCTTTACATCCCGAAGGACGAGTCCAACCCCTATTTCACCTACGATCCGTCCAAATGCATCGTCTGCTCGCGCTGCGTCCGGGCCTGCGAGGAGGTGCAGGGCACCTTCGCCCTGACCATCGAGGGCAAGGGCTTCGACAGCCGGGTCTCGCCGGGCATGGGCAGCAACGACTTCCTGTCGTCGGACTGCGTCAGTTGCGGCGCCTGCGTCCAGGCCTGCCCGACCGCGACCTTGCAGGAAAAGTCCGTCGACAAACTCGGCACGCCGGAACGCGCCGTCGTCACCACCTGCGCCTATTGCGGCGTCGGCTGCTCCTTCAAGGCCGAGCTCAACGGCGACGAACTGGTCCGCATGGTCCCCTATCGCGACGGCAAGGCCAATCGCGGCCATAGCTGCGTCAAGGGCCGCTTCGCCTGGGGCTACGCCAACCACAAGGACCGCATCCTCAACCCGATGATCCGCGACACCATCGACGAGCCCTGGCGCGAGGTCTCCTGGCAGGAGGCCATCGGCTTTGCCGCGGCGCGGCTCCGGAGCCTCCAGGAACGCCACGGTCAGAAGTCCATCGGCGTCATCACCTCGAGCCGCTGCACCAACGAGGAGACCTTCCTCGTCCAGAAACTCGCCCGCGCCGTCTTCGGCAACAACAACACCGACACCTGCGCCCGCGTCTGCCATTCGCCGACCGGCTACGGCCTCGGCCAAACCTTCGGCACCAGCGCCGGCACCCAGGATTTCGACAGCGTCGAAGCCTCCGACGTCGTCATCGTCATCGGCGCCAACCCGACCGACGGCCACCCGGTCTTTGCCTCGCGGCTGAAGAAGCGGCTGCGCCAGGGCGCAAAGCTGATCGTCATCGACCCGCGCCGCATCGATCTGGTGCGCTCGCCCCACATCAGGGCGTCCCACCACCTGGCGCTCCGCCCCGGCACAAACGTCGCCGTCGTCACCGCCCTTTCCCACGTCATCGTCACGGAAGGCCTCTTTGACGAGACCTATATCCGCGAGCGCTGCGACTGGGACGAGTTCCAGGACTACGCCGCCTTCGTCTCCGAGGATCGCCACAGCCCGGAGGCCGTGGAAACCCTGACCGGCGTACCGGCCGAAGAACTCCGCGGCGCCGCGCGCCTGTTCGCCACCGGTGGCAACGGCGCGATCTATTACGGCCTCGGCGTCACGGAACACAGCCAGGGCTCGACCACCGTCATGGGCATCGCCAACCTCGCCATGCTGACCGGCAATGTCGGCCGCAAGGGCGTCGGCGTAAACCCGCTGCGCGGCCAGAACAACGTGCAAGGAAGCTGCGACATGGGCTCGTTCCCGCACGAGCTTCCCGGCTACCGCCATGTCAAGCTGCCGGAGGTCCGCAAGATCTTCGAGGACGCCTGGGGCGTTCCGATCGACCCCGAACCGGGCCTAAGAATCCCCAACATGCTGGACGCCGCCGTCGACGGCTCCTTCAAGGGGCTCTACTGCCAGGGCGAGGACATTCTGCAGTCCGATCCCGACACGCACCACGTCGCGGCAGGCCTCGCAGCGATGGAATGCGTCATCGTCCACGATCTGTTCCTGAACGAGACCGCCAACTACGCCCACGTCTTCCTGCCGGGCTCCACCTTCCTGGAAAAGGACGGCACATTCACCAATGCCGAGCGCCGCATCAACCGCGTCCGCAAGGTGATGGCGCCGAAGAACGGCTATGCCGACTGGGAGGTCACCCAGTTGCTGGCGAACGCCATGGGCGGCCGCTGGACCTACCAGCATCCGGCCGAGATCATGGAAGAAATCGCCGCGACCACCCCATCGTTTGCCAACGTCACCTACGACCTCCTGGAAGAAAAGGGCTCGGTGCAATGGCCCTGCAACGATACAAAGCCGGAGGGAACACCGCTGATGCATGTGGACGGGTTCGTGCGCGGCAAGGGCCGATTCATCGTCACCGAATACTTGGCGACGGACGAAAAGACCGGGCCGCGCTTCCCGCTCTTGCTGACCACCGGCCGCATCCTCTCCCAGTACAATGTCGGCGCCCAGACGCGGCGCACCGACAACGTCGTCTGGCACGAGGCGGACGTCCTGGAGATCCATCCGCACGATGCGGAGCAGCGCGGCGTTGCCGAGGGCGACTGGGTCCGGCTCGCCTCCCGCTCCGGCGAGACGACCCTCAAGGCCAAGATCACGGACAGGGTCAGCCCCGGCGTCGTCTACACCACCTTCCACCACCCGGACACCCAGGCCAATGTGGTGACCACCGACTTCTCCGACTGGGCCACCAACTGCCCGGAATACAAGGTGACGGCGGTGCAGATCGCACCGTCCAACGGCCCGAGCGACTGGCAGGAGGACTATGCGGCACAGGCGGAGCGCGCCCGCCGCATCGTCCATGCCGCGGAGTAGCGACATGGCAGCCCGCACAACCCGCAGCCATGCTGCCCGCAGCCTCCCCGGCATCGCCGTGCAGCCGACCGCAAGGCGCGGCGTGATGCGCAGCCTGCCGGACGAGGAGCCGGTCGCCATGGTCTTCGACGGCACCACCTACGCCGTGCTGATGGCGACGCCGGCCGATATCGAGGACTTTGCCCTCGGCTTTGCGCTCTCCGAAGGGATCGTCGAGACGCGGGACCAGATCGCCGAACTGACGGTGCTGGAACACGACAACGGCCTGGAAGCCCGGTTCTGGCTCGCCGCAGACCGCTCGAAAGCCCTCACGGCACGGCGCCGGGCGATGACCGGACCCATCGGCTGCGGGCTTTGCGGCATCGACAGCCTGGAAGAAGCCCTGCGCCCGCTCCCGGTGCTGCCTGAAGGCGGCCCGGTGTTCTCCGCCGCCGAAGTGGCTGAAGCTACGGAGGCGCTACGCGCTCTGCAGCCGCTGCACGACCAGACCCGCGCGGTCCATGCCGCCGGCTTTCTCGTTCCCGGCAAGGGCATCGTCCTCGCCCGCGAGGATGTCGGCCGCCACAACGCCCTCGACAAGCTGATCGGCGCGCTCAATGCCGCCGGCATCGATGCCGCCACCGGCGCCGTGGTGCTCACCAGCCGGGTCTCGGTGGAGATGGTGCAAAAGACGGTGGTTGCCGGAGCGCCGGTTCTCATCGCCGCCTCCGCGCCGACCGCCCGCGCCCTGAAACTTGCCGAGGACGCCGGCCTCACCCTTGCTGCCTTTGCCCGCGCCGGCGGCTTCGATCTCTACGCCGCGCCAGAACGCATCGTCGACGGAGACCCCGATGTCGCCTGAAAAAATGGTCCATATGGCCAACCAGATCGCCGGCTTCTTCAAGAGCCAGCCGAGTGCCGACCGGGCGGAAAAAGTCGCCGCCCATATCAACGATTTCTGGGAGCCGCGCATGCGCTCCCAGCTCGCCGACTACGTGGCATCCGGTGGCAAGGGCCTCGACCCGCTGGTGCTCCAGGCCATGGAACAGGTGCGGGTTCCCGTCGATTGAGAAAGGGGGCTGTATCCAGTCCCCTCTTCCGCCAATATGGCGGCGGAGGAAACAGGAACCCATACCCGTGAGGGACACAAGGAACGATACCAAGACCCAGCTCACCGACAGGTTGGAGCAGGCGAGCGTCCTTGTCGTCGATGACGAGCCGGGGATGCGCAATTTCCTCGTCAAGACGCTGGCGCCCTATTGCCAGTTCGTGGCCGAGGCCGCCGAGGCCGAGGCGGCGGGCGCGCTGCTTGCCGAACGGCATTTCGACGTCATGATCCTCGACAACATGATGCCCGGCCGCAAGGGCATCGACTGGCTGGCCGAGCAGCGCTCGAAGGGCGGCTTCACCGACACCATCATGGTCACCGCCTTCGCCGACCTGGAAACGGCGATCGAGGCGATGCGGGCCGGCGCCGCCGACTTCGTCTTGAAGCCGTTCCGCTCCAACCAGCTCCTCAACGCGGTGCGCCGCTGCATCCAGATGGCGCAGCTCCGCCGCGAGAACATGTTGTTGAGGCGCGAGCTGGAAAGTGCCGATATCGGCCGCCGCCGCCGGCACCAGTTGATCGGCAGCTCGCCGGCCATCGTCGCCGTGCGCGAGACGCTTTCCCGCATCAAGGACGTGACGACGCCGGTGCTGATCACCGGCGCCTCGGGCACCGGCAAGGAGGTGGCGGCACGGCACCTGCACGCGGCGTCCAACCGCGCCGGCATGCCGTTCGTGCCGATCAACTGCGCGGCGATCCCCTCCGACATGATCGAGATCGAGCTGTTCGGCCACGTTCCCGGCGCCTTTCCGGGGGCCAAGGGCCCGCGCGAGGGGCTGCTGCCGTCGGCCCAGGGCGGCACGGTGTTCCTCGACGAGGTGACCGAGCTCGACGCCTCGGCGCAGTCGGCGCTGCTGCGCGTGCTCGACGACGGCATCGTCCGGCCGGTCGGCACGGAGCGCACCATCCAGCTCGACCTGCGCTTCGTGCTCGCCACCAGCAAATGGCTGGAACAGGAGGTCGCCGAGGGCCGCTTCCGCGAGGACCTCTTGTTCCGCATCAACGTTGTCGAGATACGGATGCCGCCGCTCGCCAAGCGTGAGACCGACGTCGTGGAGCTGGCCGAGCTGTTCCTGACCGAGATCGCCGCCCGGCTCGGCCTGCCGCCGCTTGAGATCGATGCCGCGGCGCGCGCGGCCATGCTGCGCTATGACTGGCCCGGAAACATCCGCGAATTGCGCAATTTCATCGAGCGCTCGCTGATCTTCGGCCGCTTCCCGCTGGAGACGCTGGCGCCGGTGTCCCAGGACGGCGATCAGATCGAGCCGCTCGACCAGGTCGAGCGCCGCCTGATCCTGCGCGCCCTGGAAGCCGTCGGCGGCAACCGGTCGGAGGCGGCGCGGCGCCTCGGCGTGTCGCGCAAGACCATCGACCGGAAATGCACGGCCTGGGGGATTTAGGCCATGCTGCCGCGGGTGTTCCGCTCGGTACGGGTCCGGCTCCTGGTCATCGCGCTGCTGCCGATGCTGGTGCTGCTGCCGGTGATGCTCGGCAGCACGATGCTGCGCTGGTCCGGCAAGATCGACGACATCCTGATCGCCAAGGTCAATGGCGACCTCACGATCGCCGACCAGTATCTCGGCCGGCTGTTGGAAAATTCCGGCGAACGGCTCGACGCGCTGGCCCAGTCGGTGGCGCTCCAAGCGGTGCTGGGCGACGCAGCGGCGCGGGCGGCCTTCATCGAGGAAAAGCGCCGGGCGCTCGGGCTCGATTTTCTTTACCTGACGACGGGGCGCGCCGGCCCCGGCGGCTTTGAGGTCGGCGCTTGGCCTGTGGTGCGCGACGCCCTCGCCGGCCGGCGCCGCAGCGTCGTCGATATTTTCGGCCCCACCGAACTGGACGCGCTGTCGCCGGGACTTGCCGAGCGCGCGGCGATCCGGCTGGTGGAGACGCGGGCAGCAGTCCCGACCGAGCGCACGGCGGAGACCCGCGGCATGGTCATCCATTCCGCCGCCCCCGTCGCGCTTGCCGACGGCAGCCGGGCCGCCCTCGTCGGCGGGCTGCTGCTCAACCGCAACCTCGATTTCATCGACACCATCAACGCCCTCGTCTACCGCGAGCGCAGCCTGCCGGAGGGCAGCCAGGGCACCGCGACCCTGTTCCTGGAGGACGTGAGGGTCTCCACCAATGTGCGCCTGTTCGAGAACGTGCGCGCGCTCGGCACGCGGGTGTCGGCGGCGGTGCGGGCGCGGGTGCTGGGCGAGGGACAGGTCTGGCTCGACCGCGCTTTCGTCGTCAACGACTGGTACATCTCAGGCTACGAGCCGATCGTCGACAGCCACGGCAAGCGCGTCGGCATGCTCTATGTCGGCTTCCTGGAAGCGCCGTTCCAGCAGGCCAAGACCACTTCGGTGCTGGCCCTGACGCTGGTCTTCCTGCTCATCGCGGCGCTGTCGGTGCCGATCTTCCTGCGCTGGGCCGGCCGCATCTTCCTGCCGCTCGAACGCATGACCCAGACCATTGCCCGGGTCGAGGCCGGCGACCTCGACGCCCGCAACAACGTGCATGACGGCGACAACGAGATCACCCGGGTGGCGGGGCATCTTGACGGGCTTCTGGACCAGCTCCAGGAGCGCGACCGGCAGCTTCGCGACTGGGCCGGCCAGCTCAATCAAAAAGTGGAAGAGCGCACCAAGGACCTCAAGGAGACAAATCGCAAGCTGGAACGCGCGACCGAGCGGCTGATCATGTCAGAAAAGCTTGCCGCCGTCGGCGAGATCACCGCCGGCGTCGCCCACGAGATCAACAACCCGATCGCCGTCATCCAGGGCAACCTGGAAGTGGCCCGCACCCTGCTCGGCGACGAGACGGACAAGGTCAAGACCGAATTCCGCCTGATCGACGATCAGGTCTACCGCATCGGCTCGATCGTCTCCAAGCTGTTGCAGTTCGCGCGGCCGTCGGAATATTCCGGCGCCGCCAACGTCATCTCGCCGGCCGAGGTGGTGCAGGACTGCCTGGTGCTCACCCGGCACCAGACCGAGGCGGCGGAGATCGAGACGGTGACCGATTTCACCTCGGACCGCTCCGTGCTGATGGCGCGCACCGAATTGCAGCAGGTGGTCGTCAACCTGGTCCTCAACGCCGTCCACGCCATGCCGGACGGCGGCCGGCTGACGCTCCAGGTCCGCGATGCCGAAGACGGCGCCAGGGGCGTCGCCATCGTCGTCGAGGACAGCGGTATCGGCATGCCTCCCGACACGCTGAAGCGCATCTTCGATCCGTTCTTCACCACCAAGCAGGCCCAGGGCACCGGCCTCGGCCTCTCGATTAGCCAGACGCTGGTGTCGCGCGCCGGCGGACGCATCACGGCGGCCTCGACGCCCGGCCAGGGCAGCCGCTTCACAATTTTTCTCCCCGAAAGCGAAAACGCCTGATTTGGACAAAATGTCGCACTTACGCGCATGCCGTGCGGACGGAATGGACAAGATGTCGCAATTGACCCGGCAGAGCCACTTTCAATCGGCCGTATTGTCCATCTAACCTATTGTATTATTTATATAATTTTATTGACAGATCAAGGCATCTCCGGCCAAGAATCCGCCGATGCGTGCAATGACACGTTGTCGCAAACGGCAGCCGACGGGCCTCCGCCCGCCAGGAGCTGCCGATCAACAAGGGAGGAAAGGCTCATGAGCAACGCCCATTCCGGCGGCGCGCCGGGGTTCCTGCGCAAGGAACACATCGTCGCCAAGCCCGGCTTCAATCGCTGGCTGGTTCCGCCGGCGTCCATCGCCATCCATCTGTGTATCGGGTCCGTCTACGCCTGGTCCGTGTTCAATCCCGCGCTGACCCGCGAACTCGGCGTCGTCGCCCCGGCGGCAGATGACTGGAACCTGAGTTCGGTGGTCTGGATCTTCTCCGTCGCCATCGTTTTCCTCGGCCTCGCCGCGGCCTTCGCCGGCAAATGGCTGGAAGACGTCGGCCCGCGCATGGTCGGCGTCGTCGCCGCGTTCCTGTGGGGCGGCGGCTTCGTCATCGGCTCCTTCGGCATCATGACGCACCAGCTCTGGCTGATCTATCTCGGCTACGGCGTCCTCGGCGGCTGCGGCCTCGGCCTCGGCTACGTCTCGCCGGTCTCGACCCTGATCCGCTGGTTCCCGGACCGGCGCGGCATGGCGACCGGCATGGCCATCATGGGCTTCGGCGGCGGCGCCATGATCGCCGCCCCGGTCAAGGGCTGGCTGCTCGCCCTCTATGCCAAGGCGCCGGAATATCTCGGCGCCCGCGACGCCATCGACACCGTCGTCGAGGGCGGCCGGGTGTTCGCCACGACGGCCGCCGGCAAGGTCGAGGTGGTGATCGCCTCGGCGCAGCAGGCGGCGAACCTCCCGGGCGGCGGCGAAGCCGGCGTCTATGCCGTCGGCACCGGCAACACCGGGGCGGCGGCGACCTTCCTGACCCTTGGCATCGTCTATTTCATCGTCATGGTCATCGCCGCCTTCAGCTACCGCGTACCCGCCGAGGGCTGGAAGCCGGAAGGCTGGCAGCCGAGCCCGGTCGCCTCCGGCATGATCACCCACAAGAACGTCCATATCGACCAGGCGCTGAAGACGCCGCAGTTCTGGCAGCTCTGGATCATGCTGTGCTTCAACGTCACGGCGGGCATCGGCGTCATCGGCGTCGCCAAGACGATGATGTCGGAGATCTTCGGCACCACGATGCCGCTGGTGGTGACGGCGGCCTTCGCCTCGACCTACGTGCTGATGATCTCGGTCTTCAACATGGTTGGCCGGTTCTTCTGGGCCTCGACCTCCGACTATATCGGACGCAAGGCCACCTATATGTGCTTCTTCGTCCTCGGCACCCTGCTCTACCTGTCGATCCCCTACTTCGCCACTGAGGGAGCGTCGGACCCGTCGATGATCTACCTGATCGGCTTCTACGCGGCGACCATGGTCATCTTCTCCATGTATGGCGGCGGCTTTGCCACCGTGCCGGCCTATCTCGCCGACATGTTCGGCACCATGCATGTGGGCGGCATCCACGGCCGCCTGCTGACCGCATGGTCGACGGCCGGCGTGCTGGGGCCGCTGGCGATCACCTCGCTGCGCCAGATGTCGGTGACCAACGCCATCCAGGATCTGGGAGCCAAGGTCGATCCGGCCGCCTTTGCCGAGAAGTTCGGCGCGCCGATCGCCCAGCTCGAGGAACTGGTGGCGGCAAAGACGGTGACCATCGCCAAGCTGATGGAAATCGCGCCGGCCGGCACCGTCGATCCGACGCCGAGCCTCTACAACACGACCATGTACGTCATGGCCGCGTTGCTGGTGATCGCCTTCTTCGCCAACCTGTTCCTGAAGCCGGTGAAGGAGCATCACCACCACGACGAGCCCGAGCTCGCCGCCATCCCGGTGGAGTGAAACGGAGCGGGGCGCCTCTCACGAGGCGTCCCGTTTCCCATTCGGCCCGGTCTGCCGGACCCTTGGGACCGGTTTTCCCGATCTTGCCCGATCGCAATCCGATGCCGCCGGTTGATCCCGGCGGCATCGCCGTTTGCGGCGGCGCCCATGCCGGTGCCCCTGGCCCGCTGATGCGTCCGACCACGGAAAAGCTGCGGGTTCCCGCCGAACAGGCCCGAGCCGGCCGCGCGGGTCGTCGCGTCGCATGTGTCAACATGTTTTGACACTTACCCCCGTTTCTGAGTAAAGCGGATAGGACGCTTTTTCATGCAGCGACGCCGATGCCCGTTTCCAATCTGCTCGACCGGACCCCTCTGCCCATCCCGCGCGCCGATCCGCTGGCGCCGCTGGAACATGCGATTTCCGCGGCCATGGACGCCATTGCGGCCGTGCCCGCCGGGCGACTCGTCAGCCTGACCGTCGACCTGCCGAACGGTCTTCCCTCCATCCATCCCGGTGGCGACTGCCGCTGGCTGTCGCCCGATGCCGACTGCGCGCTATATGCGGCCGGAGAAGCGTTCCGCATCGCCCTTGCCGATCCGGACGCCTTCGAGGCCCATCGCACCGCCTGGACCGCCCTCGGCGCGGTCGACGCCTCGCCGCTTGCCTTCTGGACCATGCCGCCGGCCCTCGACCCGGCCCTGCCGGAACTCTGGGTGCCACGCGTGCTGCTGCGGCGCGGGCAAGGCCGCACGACCCTGACGGTGAGCCTCTTGCGCGGCGCGGTCCCCGTTCCTGTCGCCGCCCTGCGCTGGCTGGAAGACGCCCGCACCCTCCTGGACGGCGGAACTGAGGGCGGCTTCCCGGCGATTGCCGCCCGCATCCCCGGCTCCGACCTTGCCGACTGGTCCGACCGCGTTTGCCGCACCACGGCTGCGATCGCCGAGGGACGGCTGGCAAAGGCCGTTCTCGCCAGAAAACTCACGGTCCGCCTCGCCGGCCGCGCCGATGCCAGGGCGCTGGCCGACCGGCTGGCGACGCTGCACCCATCCTGCGCGACCTTCTGCCTGCCGCACGGCGCCGGCCATGTGGTGGCGGCGAGCCCGGAGCGGCTGGCCGTGAAGCGCGGATCGCGGATTTCCAGCGCCGCCCTCGCCGGCACCACGCGGCGCCATGCGTCTCCCGTGGCCGATGAGAAGGCCGCCACCGACCTCCTCGCCTCACCGAAGGAGCGCGAAGAACACGCCATCGTCGCCGACGCCATCGCCGAGGTGCTGACCGAGGTCTGCGAGACCGTCGAGCGGCCGGACGCCCCCGCCATCATGCGGCTGCGCCAGGTCCAGCACCTGTGGACCGAGATTTCCGGCCACCTGAAGCCCGGCACCGGCTTCCTCGATGTCGCCTCACGCCTCCACCCGACGCCGGCCGTGCTCGGCGCCCCGCGAAAGGCCGCCCTCGACTGGCTCGGCGAAATGCAGGAGAACCGTGACGGCCTCTATACCGGCGTTGCCGGCTGGATCGACCGCAACGGCGACGGCGAGGCGGCAATGGTGCTGCGCTCCGCCTATGTGGAGGACCGCACCGCCGTGCTCTGGGCCGGCGCCGGCATCGTCGCCGGCTCCGATCCGGGCCGCGAGTGGACCGAGACCGACCTAAAGCTCTCCACCCTCCTCAATCTCTTTGCCGAGCCATGAGTGAGGCGGCCGACGTCACTTTCCGCTGGGCCGCAGCGCTCATCGGCGGCCTTGCTAGCGCCGGCGTCACCCGCGCCGTGATCTCGCCAGGCTCGCGCTCGACGCCACTGACCCTGGCGGCCCTCCGCCATCCCGCCATCGCCTGCCGCATGGTGCTCGACGAACGGGTCGCGGCCTTCCACGCCCTCGGCCTCGCCAAGGCGGAGCAAAAACCCGCCCTCCTCATCGCCACCTCCGGCTCCGCCATCGCCAACTGGCTGCCGGCGGTCGTCGAGGCCGACATGGCGCGGGTGCCGCTGATCCTTCTTTCCGCCGACCGGCCGCCGGAGTTGCAGGACTGCGGCGCCAACCAGACCATGGACCAGATCGGCCTTTTTTCAAGCCACGCCCGCGCCTTCCACCCCTTGCCGCCGGCCGAAGCGGAGACCGGCTGGCTCACGCCCTTTACCGCCCGCGTCGTGACAGAGAGCCTGGCGCCGCTTGCCGGCCCGGTGCACATCAACGTGCCGCTGCGCGAGCCGCTGGTGCCCTCGGCCGATATCGGCATCCCGCAAACAGCGACGCCGCCACAGGTGCTGGCGCCGACGCAAGAACCCTCCTCGACAGCGCTCGAGGCCCTCGCGTCGGTCATCGCCCAGGGCCGCGGCGCCATCGTCTGCGGCACGGAGGACCTCGGCGCCGAAGGCCGCGCAGCCGTCCTCGACCTCGCAGGACGGCTCCAGGTGCCGGTCTTCGCCGATGCCCTCTCGGGCCTGCGCTTCGACCCCCGTGCCGGCGCCGCCGTCCTCGCCCATCCCGATCAGGTTTCCCGCAGCGCCGATGCCGCCGACTGGATCCTGCGCCTCGGCGGCACGCCGATCTCCCGCGCCCTGTCCGACTGGCTGAAGAAAGCGAATGGTCGCCCGCAGATCGTCGTCGGCTCCTCGCCCCGCATCGCCGACCCGGAAGGCACGGCCACCCATGTCCTTACCGCCGACGCCGCAACCCTCTGCCGCAGCCTCGGCGGCCCGCCGGCGCCGGCACACTGGCTCAAGACCTTCCAGGTCGCCGACAAGGCCGCCGCGATAGCCGCCGCGACCGCCTCTGCCGACGACACCCCCTTCGAGGGCACGGTCCTGCGCCGGCTTGCCCGCGCCCTGCCGTCCGACACGCCGCTCGTCATGGCCAATTCCCTGCCCGTGCGCGCCCTCGACTGGCTCGCCGGCCGCCCCTCCTCCGGCATCCGCCTTTTCGGCAGCCGCGGCGTCAGCGGCATCGACGGCACGATGTCGGCCGCCTTCGGCATCGCCAGCGCCCTCGGGCCCACCGTCGCCGTCGCCGGCGACCTCGCCTTCCAGCACGACCTCGGCGCCCTTGCTCTCGGGTCCGACCTGCCGCTTGTGATCCTCGTCCTCGACAATGGCGGCGGCGCCATCTTCGACCACCTGCCGCAGACCGTGCTGCCGGAGTTCGAGGAAGGCTGGCTGACGCCCTCGACCCTCGACATCGTTGCCGCCGCCCGCTCCTTCGGCATCGAAGCCGAAACCGTCCGTTCCAACGACGCGGCCGTTTCCGCCGTTCTCGCGGCGCTCCAAAAACCCGCAGCCACCGTCATCCGCCTGCCGATCGACCGCGCAGCGAGCATCGCCCGCTTCCGCGCCTTCTTTGCCGCCCGATAACAACAAAGGGAGAAAGCCCCAATGACTACAGAAACCTTCGACTGGCGCCCCGTTCCCGGCACCGAGTTCTCCGACATCCTGTTCGACACGTTTGAGGGCATCGCCCGCATCACCATCAACCGGCCGCACGTCCACAACGCGTTCCGGCCGGAGACCCTGGAAGAGATCATGGTCGCCCTGCAAAAGGCCCGGCTCGACCCGGAGGTCGGCGCGGTGATCCTGTGCGGCGCCGGCACCGAGGCCTTCTGCTCCGGCGGCGACCAAAAAATCCGCGGCGAGGACGGCGGCTACAAGGACACTACCGGCGTCAACCATCTCAACGCCCTCGACCTGCAGCGCATGATCCGCACCCTGCCGATGCCGGTCGTCGCCATGGTCGCCGGCTGGGCGATCGGCGGCGGCAACGTGCTGCACCTCGTCTGCGACCTGACGATCGCCGCCGACAACGCCCGCTTCGGCCAGACCGGCCCGCGCGTCGGCAGCTTCGACGGCGGCTTCGGCGCCGGCCTGATGGCGCGCACGGTCGGCCTGAAGAAGGCCAAGGAGATCTGGTTCCTGTGCCGGCAATACGACGCGAAGGAGGCGCTGGAAATGGGCCTCGTCAACACCGTCGTGCCGCTCGCCGAACTGGAGCTCGAGACCGTCGCCTGGTGCCGCGAGATGCTGGTGTTGTCGCCGACGGCGCTGCGCGTGCTGAAGGCCGGCTTCAACGCCGACACGGACGGGCTCTCCGGCATCCAGGAGCTCGCCGGCAACGCCACCGCGCTCTACTACATGACCGCCGAAGGCCAGGAGGGCCGCAACGCCTTCAACGAAAAGCGCAAGCCCGATTTCGCCCGCTATCCGCGCCGGCCCTGATGCGGATCGCCGGCATCGCGGTCCACCCCTACGCCCTGCCGCTCGTCCGGCCCTGGGCGGCCGCACGCACGACGCTCTACGAGCGCCGCGGACGGTTGATCGCGGTGACGGGCGAGGATGGCACCACCGGCTGGGGCGACTGCGCCCCGCTGCCGAGCTCCGGCGAAGCCGGCCACGCGAAGGCATTCGCGGCCTTGGCCGAAGCGGCACGCAGTCTTACAGCGCGCGATACGGCGGAGCTGCTCGCCGACGGCAGCGAGCTGTCGCCCGTTCCGGAGGTTCGCTGGGCTGTCGAGACGGCGCTGTTCGACCTGGAAGCCCGGCGCAAAGGCGTGCCGCTCGCAAGGCATCTAAGGGCGGACGCAGGCGCCAGCGTTGCGGTCAATGCGGCGCTGGGCCCGCTCGACGACGGCTGCGCGGACCGCGCCGAGGCGGCAGCAGACGCCGGCTTCGCGGTCGCCAAGATCAAGGTCGGTATCGGTTCGGTCGACGATGAATTAGCCGGCTTAGAAAAAGTCATCGAGGCGGCAGACGGCCGGCTTTCGTTTCGCCTCGACGCCAACCGTGCCTGGGCCGAGGCGGACGCGACGCGGTTCCTGACGGCCATCGCCGACTGGCCCATCGACGGCGTCGAGGAGCCGCTCGCCGCGCCGACGTCTGATGCGCTGGCGGACCTTCAGGCCGACCTGCCGTTCCCGCTGGCCGCCGACGAGTCCCTGCCCATGCTCGGCGCCGATGCGCTCCTGGAGGCCGGTGCCGTGCGCCGCTTCGTGGTCAAACCCGCCCGCCTCGGCGGCATCAGCGCGACCCTGTCGCTGGCCGAAAAGGCCCGGGCGGCCGGCGTCGAGCTGGTGCTGACCTCGGTGGTCGATTCCGCCGTCGGCGTGACCGCCGCCGCCCACCTTGCCGCGAGCCTTCCGGAACACGCCGTGCATGGCCTCGCCACCCTCGGCTGGCTCGCGCGCGATGTGGCGCAGGGCCCGGCGATCAAGAACGGCCGGCTAATCCTTCCCAGCCGCTCCGGCCTCGGTCTCGACATCGGCGGCGAGGCGCTTGAGGGCTGAGCGGTCCGGCTTGCCGTTGGCCAGTTCCGGTAGCAAGTCGACCTTCAGCGCCGCCCGCGGCCGCATCGCGCTCGCAACATTCTCCCGGCACCAGGAAAGCACCGCGCCGGGCGTCGCCGTCCCCTTGTAGATCACCACCACAAGCTCCCCCCAGACGGGGTCCGGCCGGCCGGCAATGGCAACCGCATCGACGCCCGGACATGCCGCAACCAGCCCCTCGACCATCGCCGGCAGCAGCTTCTTGCCGGCGCTGACAATGACGTCGTCGGCCCGACCGAGAATAGTGAGGCCTTCGGGGACGATCTCGGCGAGGTCGGCGGTGACGAACCAGCCATCCTCCAAGCCCTCGCCCGGAAGAAGGTCCGGATTGGCGTAGCCCGCCATCAGCATCGGTCCACGCACCTTCAGCCGGCCGTCCGGATCGAGCGCCACCTCCGCGCCGGGAAGCGGCGGTCCGACATTGCCGACGCTCCACGGTCGCGGCAGCGTTTTCAACGTCGCTATCTGCGACGCCGTCTCGCTCATGCCATAGGTCGGCTGCACTGGCCAACCGAGATCGGCCGCGCGCTCCGCCAATTCGCTTGAGAGCGCGGCGCCGCCGACGAGCACATGTTTCAAGGCCGCCGGCGGGGCCCCGAGATCGCACAGCCGGGAGAGCATTGCCGGCACGAGGGAGAGATGGGTGACGCGACCCGCCCCGAGCGCTGACGACACCCGCTCCGCCTCGAATCGTTCGTGGATCAGTGCGGTTGCCCCGGCGAGCGCGCATCGCGTGAGGATCGAAAACCCGCCGATATGAAAAAGCGGCAGGCAGGCGAGCCAGACGTCGCCGGACCCGAGCGCCGTTGCGGCCTCGCTCGCCTTTGCGGCGGCAACAAGCGCCGCGCCGGTCAGCATCACGGCCTTGGGCCGCCCCGAACTGCCACTGGTCGCGATCAGGAGCGCGATGCCCTCGGGCGGACGCCAGGGGACTTCCGCTCCGGCCAGACACGCAAGGATATCGGCGACGGGCACATATGCACGGCCCGCCACCGGCGCATCGGAGACGACGAGGTCGACACCGGCTTGGCCGAGGAGGTCGGCAATCGCGTCCTTTGGCAGGTTCGGGTCGATCGGAAAGAGCGGAGCCGGCAGCAGCGGCGCGGCGTAGGCGAGGATCGCGATGGCGGCCGCCGAAGACGTGACGACGGCGACCGGCCGGCCCGACGCCGCGCCGCCGTCCCGCAACACATCGGCCGCCGCCTCCGCCCGCCGCGACAGGGTTGGGGCGGTGATGTCGTTCGTTCGCTCCGCACTATCGTCGGTCAATTCCGGGTCCTCTTCGCCGCAACGAGACGATATGTCGGCGTTGCGTTCAAGTCGAACATCAGTCGATCGCGGAATGCCGGTAGGATCGCAAAGGGGCACATCCGTCATCGGGAGGAGGCCGAAAGGCCGAC